>CAINDO010000048.1 GCA_903847385.1 uncultured Myxococcales bacterium | reverse complement strand
CCCGAGGCCGCGCCGAGCCGAGCCGCGAAGCCCGCCGCAGGGGCCCCGGCCAAACCCGCCGCGACGCCCGCCAAGGCGACCAAGTCCGTCCGCGTCGACGGCCCGCAGCTCAGCATCCAGCCCAACCCGCGCGTGCCGCTGCGCATCGTGCACGCCGATCCGTTGTTCCTGGTGGTGCACAAACCCGCCGGCGTGGTCACGCAGCCCGGCGAGGGCCACACGCGCGACACGCTGCTCAACGGTCTGTTCGTCACACACGGCACCATCCTGCAGAACATCGGCCGGCACCGGGACTTCGGCCTGCTGCACCGCCTCGACCGCGCGACGTCCGGGCTGGTCGTCGTGGCGCTCACCGCCGAGTCCTACGATCACATCCGCAAGCAGTTCGCCGAGCGCGTGGTCAAGAAGACCTACCTGGCGCTGGTGCACGGCGCGCCGCACCCCCCCGAGGGCACGGAGCGCACGCCCATCTGGGAGTCCCGCGATCTGGGCCGCAAGCGCGCGAAGCTCACCGAACACAGCACGTCGCAGCCGGCGGTCACCAAGTACAAGACCATCCTGCGCGCCAAAGGGCTGTCGCTGGTGGAGTGTCACCCGGAGACGGGCCGCCTGCATCAGATCCGCGTGCACATGGCCCACCGCGGCTGCCCGGTGATCGCGGACGACGACTACGGCTTCGCCGGCTGGGACTCGGTGGATCACACCTTCGCCAAACTCACCGGGCGTGCGCAGTTCCTGCACGCCGCCGAGATCTCCTTCGTGCACCCCGGCACGCAGAAGCGCGTGACCTTCAGCGAGCCGCTGCCCGAGGCGTGGGTCAAGTTCCTGGCCGACCAGGGCATGACGTGTCCGAACAAGTGGCGCGGGGCGCAGCCGTGATTCCGGCGCTGGTGCTGGCGCTCGCCGCTCCCGTGCTGGCCGAGGCCGTCGCCGTGGCGCCCACGGTGCCCTACGAGGACGCCCGCACGCAGGCCGTGCTGGCCGATTCGGGTCTCACCGCGGACCCGGCGCCCGAGGGCAAGACCATCGCCTGGGTGCGCATCGTGCGCCACGATGTGTTCGCCGAGGACGAGATCATCCCGACGTTCTTCAACGTCTTCCACGGGCTGACGGACGAGGACGTGGTCGCCCGCGAGCTGGTGGTCCACGCCGGCGACGTCTACTCCGAGGATCGCATCCAGGAGACGCGCCGCATCCTGCGCGGCACGGGTCTGTTCGCGCTGGTGCGGGTGGTGCCCGTGGCGGTGCCGGCCCGCGAGGGCGCGCCCGCCGAGGTCGGCGTGCTGGTGTTCACGCGCGACCTGTGGAGCCTGCGCCTGGAGCAGCGGTTCCAGTTCACCGGCGGACACATCGACGAGCTCACGCTGCAGCTCACGGAGCTGAACCTGGCCGGCCGCGGCAAGAAGCTCACGGCCCGGTTCAACCTGCTGCCCTTCGAGTACGCCCTGGGGCAACTGTATCTCGACCGCCGTGTGTTCGGCGGCGATCTGTTGTTCATGGAGACGGGGGACGTGATCCTCAACCGCGCCTCGGGCGAGGTCGAGGGCGGGCGTGTGTTCCTGCGGCTGGACAAGCCGTTCTGGGACCTGTCGCCGCGCTGGGGGTTCACCTCGCAGTTCCTGTTCGACCAGCGCGTGGGGCGCCAGGTCAGCGGCAATCAGATCCTGACCTGGGACGACCCGCGCACGCCGGCTTACGAGCGCGTGCCACGCGAGTGGGACCAGCGGGTGATCGGCGGCGTGGGCGCGCTCACGCGACAGATCGGCGAGGCCGTGAAACACCGCCTCACGGGGGGCTTCGGCGTCAGCTTCTTCGATGCGGACCCGCACGGGAACAGCGGCTTCGAGCCCCGCGACCAGCGGCGCATCTATCCGTTCGTGGCCTACTCGGGTTTCGTGCCGACCTATCGCATCTGGCACGACCTGGCCACCTATGGCATCGCCGAGGACATCCGCCTGGGGCCGACCTGGAGCTTCCGGGTCGCCACGCCGATGAAGGCCTTCGGCTCGCAGAAGGACACGGTGGACCTGCGCGCCTCGTTCGCCCATGTCTCCACCTGGGGCGGGGACGGCCTGCTCGAGGGCGCGGTGGCCGCCGAGGCCGAGGTCGACCGGGGCGAGAACCTGGACGAGCTGTTCTACTTCCGCGCGCGCAGCGCCACGCCGGGTTTCAAGCTCGGGCGCCTGGTCACGCGCTGGGACTGGCAGGTGCGGCGCGAGGTCGGCGACCGCCGCTCGCAGACCCTCGTGTCGCTCGGCGGCGACAACGGCCTGCGCGGCTACCCGAGCCAGGCGTTCTACGGCTTCGGGGACGACCTGATGCGCGGCAGCTTCGAGTGGCGCACGCCGCCGCTGGAGTGGAGTTCGCTGCACCTGGGCGGTGTGTTGTTCTACGACGCCGGCAGCGTGCACCGACACATCGCGGACGCCGACCTGCACCAGAGCGTCGGCGTCGGCGCGCGGTTCCTGCTGCCGCAGTTCAACTCGTTCGTGTATCGCCTGGACCTGGGCGTGCCGCTCGATGGCACCGGGTTCATGGTCAACCTCACGGGCGGCAGCAACCAGGCCGTGCCCATGAGCGAGAACGAGGACGAGATCTACGAGAACAGCGTGGGCGGTCTGGCGATCCAGCCCACCGGCCCGCAGCGCATCCTGGAGTGAGCGTGGACTCGACGCTGAACCCCGCGCTCACGTCGCGCCTCGTCGACACGTTCCACGTGCCTTTTCTGCGCGACCTGGGCGCGACGCTGACGGGTCTGTCCGAGGGCGTGGCCGAGTCCGAGCTCGAGATCGCGCCGCGGCACGGCCAGCAGGATGGGTTCGTGCACGCGGGCGTGATCGCCACGCTGGCCGATCACACCGCCGGCGCCGCCGCGGGCACGCACCTGCGGCTCGACCAGGGTGTGTTGAGCATCGAGTTCAAGGTGAACCTGCTGCGCCCGGCCCTGGGCGAGGTCCTGCGCTGCCGGGCGACCGTGCTGCGCCCGGGCCGCACGGTGAGCGTGGTCGAGTCCGAGGTCTACGCCGGCCCGCGGGGGGACACGGCGGCGCACAAACTGTGCGCGAAGGCGACGATCACGCTGGCGGTCGTCGACCGACCGGCCTGAGCGTCAGCGACCCGACCAGGCGTTCTCGATCCAGCGGCGCAGGAGCGTGTAGCGCTCGTCGTTGGCGCCGTGGAAGACCTCGGCCCCGCCGTGCAGCGGGTCGAGGGGCTGCAGCAGCACGGGCGAGGCCGCCGGGTCGAGCGGGTCCACGAACCACTGGACGGCGAAGAAGTTCCACTTCGCGTCGCATTCGTTCTCGACGCGTTTCAGCCAGAAGCTGCCGGCGGTGCCCTGCGTGCCGTGGCAACCGGCCTCGCTGCAGCTCTCGCCGAGCATGGGGCCCACGGTGGCCTGGAACGTGGCGAAGTCATAGCGCGACCGGCTCGTGTCCGGCAGACCGCCGCAGGGGATCGTCGTCGGCCCCCCGGGGACGACCGCGCCGCCTTCGCCGCCGGTGCCGCCCGTGCCCGGATCGGGCTCCTCGATGGGCACGACACTCGACCGGATCCAGGCGACGATCGTGGCGTAGTCCTCGGACTCCGCGGAGAGCGCCACCGCCGGGATGGGGTGGTCCGGGTTGCCACCCTCACGCGCGGCGCCGAAGCGGAGCAGGTCGCTCTTCTCCGGCTCGAAGAAGTCGATGAAACCGACGACCTCGGTCTGATTGGCGCCGTGTTCGGCCTCCGTCAGCTCCGCGATGGGCCCCGAGAAGAGGAAGCGGGCGTCCTCGGCCGGCGCGCCCGTATGGCACACGGGGCCGGCGCAGCGGGCCTCGAGGATGGGCATGACCGTGCCGCGCAGGCCGGCGGCTTCGACCATGACCCCGAGCAGGCGCCCCTCGGCGTCCCGATGCTCGGTGGGGCCCGCAGACCCCCCCGTCGGGCCCGCGCTGCCGCCGGACCCGCCGGAAGCCGAGCCGCCCGCGGCTTCACCGCCCGCGCCAGCGCCGGCGTCCGTGGTGCCATCGAGGTCGAGGGGGGCGGCGTCGTCGCAGGCGCCGAGGGCGAGCGAGAGCGCGACACAGGCGAGGGCTATCGGGCGGGGTGTGTGCATGTCACTGAATCAGGTAGTTTGCCGCACCGCCCTGCGCCGCGCCATTGGCATCGATCCACGAGTCGAGGACCTTGCCCAGGGTCGGGTCGGCGAGCTTCTGGATCGTGCCGGCGTCGAGGGGACCGCCCATCTCGGCGTTCGTGGCGCCCACCCGCTGCTTGGCGCCCACCTCGGTACGGGGGTGGCCGCTGCTCACGTTCGGGATGCCGTTGGCCTGCACCAGTCGGTCGGCGTCGTAGCGGACGTTGTTCAGGTTGAAGTTCGCCGCGGGCGCGCCGTCGTTGCAGATCTTGCGATTCGCGTTGTTGTCCAGCGGGTTGACCGGGCAGCCGTTGGCGTCGAAGAGGAACATGCCCGAGCCGAGGCCCGCGGCCATGTGCACGAAGAACGGCGAGTTGAGCTGGTTGCCGGGGTTCTGGCCGATGTGCTGCTTGAGCAGGTTGAAGTCCAGGGCCGCGGCCAGGTTGTTGTTGGCGTAATTCGTGCGGAAAGTATCGTACTGGGCCCCGAAGTTGGCGATCTGCGCCTGGTTCAGGTGGCAGCTGACGCAGTAGCGGGGGCCCTCGGTGCTCGGCCCGACCTTGCCGCGGATGGAGTGAGCCATCATCTGGGAGCCGTGGAGCGCCGGGAAGGCGTTGCGGCCCAGGTTGTTGGGATTGTTGCCCTCGCCGAGGCGGTCCGTGAACGACAGCACCTGGGACGCCGTGCCGTTGCGGTCGATGAAGCCGTAGAAGACCTTCATGCCGGCCCAGGTCTGGGTGATCTTCCCGCGGGCGTTGATGCCCAGGTACATGGGCACCGGCGTGATGTAGGTGAAGTCGGCGTTCTGCTGCTTGAGCAGGATGCGCTCACCCGTCACGTTGCTGAAGAAGTAGTTGTTCGGGTTGGCGTCGTACTGCGTGCGCAGGTGGCAGCCGATGCAGTTGTTCGACCACGAGGCGTGGCAGGACACGCACTCCATCGAGTCGGTGTGCGCAAACCCCTGGCGGGAGAGGTTCGGGTTGTTCTGCACCGGGCCGATGCCGTTCGTCGGGTCGCCGTCGATGCGGCCCATGGCGTAGGCGGCCTTGGGGTTGTAGAGCAGGTTGCTGTTGACCGGGTGGCGCTTGTTGTTCTGGCCGACGACGTCCTTGGTGAGCGGGATGTAGTGGCGACGACCGTCGAGGCGGCTCGTGAGCCAGAGCTCGCCCGTGGGGTCGCGGGTCACGTTGCGCAGGGCGTTGTTGCTCTCGTCCACGGCGCAGGTGGCGGCGCCGCCGTTGTAGTCGGTGCAGTCCTTGGTGGCCGGGTAGGCCTCGATGGTGCCGTGGCAGTTCTCGCAGCGGATCTTCACCTGCTGCTCGGTGCGGCTGTTGATGCGGCCGCTGTCGGGGTCGCCGTCGGCGCCGTTGTGCAGGTCGCGGGAGCCGTGGCAGTCGATGCAGCCCATGCCCGAGTCGAAGTGGACGTCCGCCGGCGTGTCGTCGCGGCCGTCGCCGTCGTAGTCCTCGACCTCGATGTACTGGTTGGCGTTACGGCCGTTGAACGTGTTGTTGGCCACGGCCGGGTCGAAGAGCTTCTGGTTGGCCGCCGTGTTCTGGAAGGTCACCGGATTGGCCGGGTACTGCTGGTTGTTGGCCAGATCGGCGTTCTGGTCGAGGCGGATGCCCCAGTACTGCAGCACGGTGCGGTTGGAGCCCTGGTGGCAGCCGACGCAGGCGTGGTCGCCGATGCCGCGCAGGAAGCCGCCGTTGGGCAGCACCTTGGCCACGTTGCGGATCTGGTGCGTCTCGACGTGGGAGCGTTCGCCGGCGGCGATGGCGTCCGGGTTGGCGGGCTCGTTGCGCGGCACGTTGGGGTCGTTGGAGCGGCTGCGACCGTCGTAGCTGTACTCCATGTGGCAGGCGGTGCAGCCCGAGGAGCGGAAGTCGGCGAAGCGGTCGTTCTGACCGGCGCTGCCGGCGTGGCAGTCGCCGCAGGTGATGGTCACCTGCGCGTCGAGCAGCATGTGCAGCGGGCTGTCGGCGATGACGCGGTTGGGGCGCTCGGGATCCGTGACGGCCGTGGTCAGGTAGTTCTGCAGCGTCGGCGCGTCGTAGAGGGGGTTGTCGCGCATCGGGCCGTCGTACTGGGCCTTCTCCTGCACCTCGACGAGACGCCCGACCTCACCCACGTTGCGGTTGTCGGCGTTGTAGTTGGGGTTGCTGATGGCGCGGAACGCCGTGTCGGCGAGGCTGTCGCCGTCCTTGTCGCGGCCGCGGTGCTCGGGGATGGCGTTCTCGATGCCGGCGATGAAGTGGGTCGTGGACCAGAAGCCCGTCTCCGTGGCGATCAGGCCGCGGGGGAACCACTGGGCGTGTTTGTTGAAGTGGCAGCCCTGCGCGCCGCAGCCGCGGCCTTCGGTCACCACGCGCAGGTCGCCGGGGTTGACGAACTGCAGGTAGTCGATGTTCGTGAACGACTCGCCGGGGCGCATGGCGTCCTGGTATTCGGCGGGCTCGAGCTTGTCGATGCCGGCCAGGGTGCGGCGGTTGAAGAACGCCTTGGGATCGGTCGCCTGGCGCTGGCGGTCACCGATGGCCGGGGGCGGCGGCACGTGGCTGCCGTTCTTCCCGATGCCGCGGCCGTTGCCGCCGTGGCAGCCGGTGCAGGAGATCTTGTCCGAGTCCTTGAAGGGGTGGGGGTTGGACAGGCCCGGGCCGGCGTAGTCGTTCTTCACGGCGCCGTTGTGGCAGCCCATGCAGGACTCGGCGGCGTCGTTGGGTCCGGGCGGCGGCTCGCCACCGCCGGCACCGGGCTGCCCACCGCCCACCGGGGCGCAGGTCGGGTCCGGGTCGCACAGGCGGCTGTCGCACTCACAGCACGCGAGGCGGTACTGCAGATCCTGCTCGGTGCAGCGGTCCAGCGCGTTGCAGTCGAAGGTCTGACCGCGGAAGTCGTAGGCGTTGCACGCCGGGCGCGCGATGGTCGCGTCCGGGAACTCGGGGCTGACGGGGCTCTGACCGCCGCCCGCCGGGGGCTGCGTCGCCCCGGGGCCCTGGTCCGCCGTGGGGGCCGCGGTGCCGCCGGTGCCGCCGCCTCCGCCGCCGAAGCCCGCCTGATCGTCGGCGCACGCCGCCAGACCGAGCGTCAGCGCGGCGAGCAGAAGATGAAAGTACTGGTTCCGGTCTCGGGTCATTTGTCCCCACTCCCCTGGCTCGAGTCGTTCGACTGCACCTTACTGCATCATCCGTACCAGGGGGAAATCCCTGCGATCCTTCGCGCCGGGCGGCGTGTGCGGGGTCTCCGCGTCCCGCGGCGGGGTCGGGAGGCACCAGCCCGCGGGACATTCGCGGACCCGGGCGAACGTGTTAGCATTCGTGACTTCCGACGCTTCTGATGGAGGAACCCCATGTCGCACCGCACGCTTCGGGTCGCGCTGACGTTGGCCTTGTGCGCTTGCACCACGGCCAATGACCGCGTGTCGCAGGGGAGCCCCACGGCCGACTCCGGGTCCGGGGGCGCCGGCGGAAGCAGCGGAAGCGGCGGCTCGGGGGGTACATCGAACGGCGGCGCGGGCGGCGCCGGTGGCACGTCGGCGGGCGGCAGCGGCGGCGAGGTCGCGCCTCGGGACGCGGGCCCCGCGGGCGGCGGTT
>CAINDO010000047.1 GCA_903847385.1 uncultured Myxococcales bacterium | reverse complement strand
GCCGGCGGCGTCAGGCGTGAGCTCGACGACCAGAGCCGACACACGGTCGCGGACCCGTTCGACCACGCCGTCGCTGTGGACCCGCTCGAAGCTCCGCTCGGCGGTCCGGTCGAGGGGTGCCCGGCCGGGGAGCGCGCCGTCGTCGTCGGGGAAGTCATTGCGCGCCAATGGCCAGCGCGCGGCGTCCTCGGACGTGACCTGGTCTAGCGCGTCGTAGCGGCGGAAGTGCGCGGTCTCGTCTGCATCGTCGCCGAGGGGCCCGCTGGCGGCGGTTCTCCACGCCGTCAAGCGGCCGCGGATGTCATAGGCGAGGCTGTCTGTTCTCGCCCTTCCGCCGACACACTGGCGCACTTCGCGGGCCTTGCCGTCGTCCCCGAAGGCGTCGGTCGCGTAGACGGCGACCGCGCCCGCGCACAGGTCGCCCGGCGGCTCGGGGCAGCGGTCCCCGGCGCGCAGGCCCTGAATCCAGCGGACGACGCGGAGGCGACGGTCAGGGTGGTACGTGTAGCAGGCGGTCACGCCGAGACCGCCGCCCACGTCGACGCGGGTCGGCTGGTCGTCGGGCGCCCATTTCAGCGCGACGTCGAGTGGCGTCCCGTCCAGCGAACGCCCGCGATGACCGCGGTCTCAGTCCGGCTCGGCCACACCCGCGTCGCGAAGGCGCTGTTGCGCTTTCAGGTGCATCGGGAAACTCCGGTGTCCGCTGGGGGCCACGAGGACCTCGGACTCGCGGCCTTCGCTGACGAGGCGGCTGATGACGATGTCATATGGCGTACCATCCAAGTCGATCTTCTGCCAGTCACATGAGAGGGCACGTTCTCGGGTCACGAGAATCTGAGTGGTCGGATCTCTACGGATCAGGTGGCCCGGAACTGATGCGAGCGAGAGCTCGAGTTGTGCTTCGCACTGTGTGAGGTCGAGCGCCCAGTCCACGGAGCCGTAGTAGTCCCTGTTCGCGGTCAGAAACGCATGGTCAGGGACGCCATCACGCGGCCAAGGGCAGGCAAGAACAACTCCCCCGATCTTGCCCTTGAGGATGACATGCTTGAAGACGGCGCCACGCACAAACAGCGTGCCAGGCGTCTTGAGGCCGTCGACCATGGAGTCTTCGACAACCGCGGTCCAGACATCGCAGTTGCCCTTGACAACGCACTGCCGAAGAACGCTTCGCCGAATGGTCGACCGGAGTTCAGGCGCTCTTGCGATTGAAATCGCGCACCATTCGAATTCGCATCGTTCGAACGTCAAGTCGGAAAAGGTCGAGTTCGAGTCATAGTCTTCAAAGCGCGTAAATCTTTGCTTCGTAAACTTCATGCTTCAAAACCCGTTGAATCCTCTCGGACGTTTGTAGGTGACGATGTTTAGTCCCGGCCCGTAGCGGGGTCTCCGCAGGTGGCTGGGAATAGCCTTACTCGTAGTCAGGTCGAATTTGAAGCCACTGAATCGTCCGAGCCCAACAAAGTCCTCCCTGCCCGCCCCTCCCACGTGTTCGAAGAGTCCCCGGAGTTCAGGATCCGCGCGGATTTCATTCCTCACGGCCCGCTCCAGCGCGCATCCATAGAACATCTTTGCGAGCCAGTCCAACCTCCGGGCGGCGCGGAGTTCCGCACCAGACAGGAGTCCCAAGGAAGTCACAAAGCCCAACGGATCCTCCGCCATCCGGGCGCTCACCCTGTCGACCACCGCCTGCAGACGCTCCGTGAGTTGTGCGCGCGTCGCCACCCACTCGCGAAGGTCCATCGTGTGGCCTTCCGCCTTGTACTTCTTCCACCCTTCCCATCGGTTCAGGAGCCCCGAATTGATGCGTTCAGTTGCACCGACGCGCGCGACCGCGATGACCGCCGCGATCGGTGTGCCGAGTCCGGTCGACGCGAGACTTGCGCCCTCTGGGTGGAGACTCGCCCGCGCGTTCTTGAACTCGCGCGCAAGTCGCGGGTCGCGTCCGATGTGCCATGCCGCAGGGGCGAAACCGACACCGGCCGAAATGGCCAGCTGCGTCAGGTTGAAGCCTTCCTGTTCGCCGACCCCGATGGCCGCGGCCTGACCAATGACCTCGCCAGCGAGATTGCCGCCGACCTCAGCGAGGAGCTGTCGACCAAAGGCTGCGCCCGTAACGCCCCCCGTGAGGAACTGCGTAAACGCGCCGCCAGCCGCGCCACCGAGTGCTCCGGCGATAGCACTGCGCCCCCCTGACTGAAGCGCGATTGACCAATCGGCCCCCGCGGCGCGCGCTGAGAGTGTACCCGACGCGAATCCCCCCGCCCCGCCCGACGCCGCCCCGGCCGCGATCGCCCCCGCGCCGGCCATCTGCGCGAGCCCGAACGTCGCGCCGGATACGAAGCCGGCCGCCGCGCCGATGCCGGCCGCGCTCAGGCAGTCGTCGCCGCCCTGGAGCGCGCAGGCCGCGAAGCCGAGGCCGCCG
>CAINDO010000046.1 GCA_903847385.1 uncultured Myxococcales bacterium | reverse complement strand
GGCGCGGGAGACGCGCCGCCGCCCGGCACGGGAGACGCGCCGCCGCCGGGCGCACCGCCGCCGGACGCGCGCGGACCCCGACCCCCTGGCCCGCCCGCGGAGGGGGACGCGACCGAGGGCGAACCGACCGACGGCGAGGCGAAGACGGCCGACGCCGGGCCGGGTCCCAAGACGCCGGACGAGCTCGAGCCCGCGGAGCTGCGGCAGCTCGAGGAGCTCAAGGCCCGCGACCGCGAGGTGCGCGCCCACGAGCAGGCCCACAAGGCCGCGGCGGGGCAGCACGGTGGGGCGGTCTCGTACGAGTACCAGAGCGGCCCGGACGGCAAGAAGTACGCGGTCGGGGGCGAGGTCCCGGTCGATCTCTCGCCCGTGCGCGGCGATCCGCAGGCGACCATCCAGAAGATGCAGCAGGTCCGCCGCGCGGCGCTCGCCCCGGCGGATCCCTCGTCCGCGGACCGCGGCGTGGCCGCCCGGGCGGCGCAGCTCTCGCAAGAGGCCCAGGTCGCGCTGCGCCAGGAGCGCGCGGCCGCGGCCGAGGACGACCCCGAGGCGAGCGGCGAGACGCCGGGCGCCGAGCCGACGGGCCAGGCCGCGAGCGCCGACCCGGATGCGGAGGGGACGCCGTCGTCCCGGGAGTCGGAGGGCGCGCCATCGGCGACGGAGAGCGCGTCGGGCACCCCGCCCGCGGCGACCGCGGCGGCCGCCCTGAAGTCGAGGCCGAGCGTTGCCGATGCGCCCGGGGCGCAGACCTACGCGTCGGCGCTCGTGACCGGCGCGGCGCTCAACTTCGGGGTGACGGGCCGCGGGGGCCTGAACGTCGTCGCCTGACGCGGCGTCCCGATTGACCGTTGCGCGCAGCCGCGGCGCGGTGATGATGGCCCCATGAAGGCCATCACCCATCCCCCCATCCGCTGGGCCGACGTGCCCGAGCTCGCGCCCGGTCCCGGCGAGGTCCGGCTGCGCGTCCACGCGACCTCGGTGAACCGCGCGGACCTGCTCCAGGTGGCCGGACATTATCCGCCGCCGCCCGGCGCCTCGCCGATTCTGGGCCTCGAGGCGGCGGGGGTGATCGACGCCCTCGGCGCCGGGGTCGAGGGGTGGCGGGTGGGGGACCGCGCGATGAGCATCCTGGCGGGTGGCGGGTACGCCGAGGCCGTGCTGATCGACGCCCGCCACCTGCTGCCCGTGCCCGCCTCGATGCCGCTCGCTGTGGCCGGGGCCGTGCCCGAGGTCTTCATGACGGCGTGGCTGAACGTGCTGCGCCTCGGCGGCCTGCGCGCCGGCGAGCGCGTGCTGATCCACGGCGGCAGCGGGGGCGTGGGCAGCGCGGCGATCCAGCTCGCGCGGCAGGTCGGCGCCGAGGTCTGGACCACCGCCGGCGGGGCAGAGCGCTGCGCCCGCTGCCTGACCCTGGGCGCGGACGTGGTGATCGATCACCGCGACGCGAGCGTGGATTTCGCCGCGCGCCTGCAGGACGCCGGCGGCGCGGACGTCGTGCTCGACGTGATGGGCGCGAAGCTGCTCGACCGCAACCTGCGCGCCCTGGCCGTGGGCGGGCGGCTGGTCGTGATCGGCCTGCAGGGCGGGCGCAAGGCGGAGCTCGACCTGGGCCGCCTGCTCGCCGCGCGGCTGACGCTGATCGGCTCGTCGCTGCGCGGGCGCTCGGCGGACGACAAGGCAACGCTGGCGGCCGCGTTCCAGGCCGAGGTCGGCCCGTTGCTGGCCGACGGCCGCGTGGCGCCCGTGATCGACACGACGCTGCCGCTGCCCGAAGCCGAGGCCGCGCACCGGCACATGGCCGCGGGCGAGCACTTCGGCAAGATCGTCCTGTGCACGCCGGGGACCTGATCGGGCGCCTGGCCCAGCTCACGAAGGACCCCGCGCTGCGGCAGGGCGGCGCGCTCATGCTCGCGATGTTCGTCTACCGGTTGTGCAGCGTGGGCTTCTCGCTGTTGCCGGCGCTCGCGGTGCTGCGCGGGCTGGACGCCGCGACGGCCGGCACGCTGCTCGGCGTCGTGCGCGCCGCGGGGTTCTTCGGCGGGCTGCTCGGCGGCGCGCTCGCCGATCGCTACGGGATGAAGCGGCCGCTGCTGTTCGGGCTCGGCGCGTCGGCCATCGGCGTGGCCCTGGCCGGGGCGCCGCTGCCGCTGGCGGTGCTCTTCGTGTCCGCCCCCTTCGGCGCGCTGGGGCACGCGTGTTTCCAGCCGATGGTGCGGCTGGCCATGGGCGCCGTGGTCGACCCGGAGCACCAGAAGCAGGCCGTGGCCTGGATGCGCTCGGCCAACAACCTGGCTTCGCTGTGCGGCTTCGCGCTCGTCGCCGTGGCCTCGGACGTGGGCCTGCCGACCCTGTACCTGCTGGACGCCGCCACGACGACCCTCGCGCTCTGGGTGACCTGGCGGCGCGTGCCGGACGTTCGCCAACTGCGCCGCGCCACGGACGACGCCGACCCCGCCGCCGAGACGCTCGACACCCGCCGACCGTTCTTCCTGTTCTCGCTGGTCATGGCCGCCAACATGATGGTCTACGAGCTCTACATGGCCTCGGAGGCGGCGGCGCTGGCCCGCGCGATGCCCGAGCGCGGCGTGTCGTTCTTCGGCGCGCTGATGGTGCTCAACACGCTCGTGTGCGTGGTGGCCGCCGTGCCCGCCTCGCGCTGGGTCCGCGAGCCCGCGCGGGCGGTCCCCCTGGGGCTGGCGCTGCAGGGCCTCGGCCTGGCCGTGGCCGCCTGGGACTTCGGTGACCTGCGCCTCGGTGTGCTCTCCATGGCGCTCGTGACCGCCGGGGAGATCGCCGTCACGGCGCTCTCCGGGCACGTGATGCTGGTGCTCTCACCGCGGGGACCGCACGCCGGAAAAGCCTACGGCGCGCAGGCCGTGGCCATGGATTTCGGCCGCATGGTGGGTGCGGCCGCGGCGTTTCCGGTGATGGTGCACGGCGGTCGTCCCGTGATCTGGGCAGCCGTGATCGGGCTCGTGACGGCGGTGGGGGCCTGGCTGGCCCGCCCGGTCTGGCATGCCTACGCCCAACTCGGCACACCGCGGGCGATGAAGCTGAAATAATTCACAAATCCCCAACATCTGTGGGCATTGCATCGGCCGTGCCACAACATCTTGTGGTGGGTTACAAAAAACCGACTTGCGCGGGCCCGCCGACCGGGGTAGTCCATCGCCCCGCTGACGGGTGAAATCTGCCGAAAGCTGGTCAAAGCTGGTCGGCAGTCGTTCAACGCCGCGCATCGCGGCACAATAACTTATCAAACCAGATATATAAGTTTCTGTAGGTGAGACTGGCATGAGGATTCAGCGCCGCTTCACGAAGGGGCAGAGTTCGCCCTACGAGAAGATCGACTTCACGGCCCGCAAGAGCGAGATCCGCAACACCGACGGTTCGGTGGTCTTCTCGAACGAGAACGTGCTGGTGCCGGACACCTGGAGTCAGGTCGCCACGGACATCCTGGCGCAGAAGTACTTCCGCAAGGCGGGCGTGCCCGCGCGGCTGCGCGCCGTGCCCGAGGCCGGCGTCCCCGAGTGGCTGTGGCGGCGCGAGCCGGACAACCGCGCCCTGGCCGACCTGCCCGCCGAGCAGCGCAACGTCGGCGAGACGGACGCCCGGCAGGTCTTCGACCGCCTGGCCGGCTGCTGGACCTACTGGGGTCACAAGTTCGGCTACTTCACGGACGAAGAGAGCGCGCGCGCCTACTACGACGAGATGCGCTTCATGCTCGCCGCGCAGATGGCCGCGCCCAACAGCCCGCAGTGGTTCAACACGGGCCTGCACTGGGCCTACGGCATCGCCGGGCCGGCGCAGGGTCACTTCTACTGCGATCACGTGTCCGGCGAGGTCCACGCCAGCACCAGCGCCTACGAGCGGCCGCAGCCCCACGCCTGTTTCATCCAGGGCGTGGCGGACGACCTGGTCAACGAGGGCGGCATCATGGACCTCTGGGTCCGCGAGGCGCGCCTGTTCAAGTACGGCTCCGGAACGGGCACGAACTTCTCCGCCATGCGCGGCGAGGGCGAGCCCCTGTCCGGCGGCGGCCGCTCCAGCGGTCTGATGAGCTTCCTGCGCATCGGCGACCGCGCCGCCGGCGCCATCAAGAGCGGTGGCACCACGCGCCGCGCCGCCAAGATGATCACGCTGGACGTCGACCACCCGGACATCGAGGCCTACATCAACTGGAAGGTCCGCGAGGAGCAGAAGGTCGCCGCCCTGGTGACCGGCTCCAAGCAGACGCGCCGCCACCTCAAGGCCATCCTCGAGGCCGCCCAGGTCGACTGCGGCGAGGGCGACCGCCTCGACCCCAAGGTCAACCGCGCGCTCAAGAAGGCGCTGCAGTCGGCCCACAAGGCGGACGTGCCCCCGACCTACATCGCCCGGGTCATCCAGCTGGCGCGTCAGGGCATCCAGGAGATCGACTTCCCCGAGTTCGACGTCGACTGGCAGTCGGAGGCCTACGCCACCGTCTCGGGCCAGAACAGCAACAACTCCGTGCGCCTGAACGACGCCTTCATGCGCGCCGTCCAGGACGACGCCGACTGGCGCCTGACCCGCCGCACGGACGGCCGGGTGTGCAAGACGCTGAAGGCCCGCGGCCTGTGGGACGACATCGCCTACGCCGCCTGGGCCTGCGCCGATCCGGGCCTGCAGTTCGACACGACGATCAACGACTGGCACACCTGCCCGGCGGACGGCCGCATCCGCGCCAGCAACCCGTGCAGCGAGTACATGTTCCTCGACGACACGGCCTGCAACCTGGCGTCGCTGAACCTGATGCGCTTCCTGCTCGACGACAGCACGCGCTTCGACATCCCCACGTTCCGGCACGCCTGCCGTCTGTGGACGATCACGCTCGAAATCTCCGTGCTGATGGCGCAGTTCCCCAGCAAGGAGATCGCCGCGCTGAGCTGGAAGTACCGCACGCTCGGCCTGGGGTACGCCAACCTGGGCACGATGCTGATGGTCTTCGGCATCCCCTACGACTCGCCCGAGGCGACGAACATGGCGGCCGCCATCACGGCCATCATGAACGGCACGGCCTACTCCACCAGCGCCGAGATGGCCGGTGAGATGGGGCCGTTCCCCGGCTTCGAGAACAACCGCGAGCACATGCTGCGGGTCATCCGCAACCACCGCCGCGCGGCCTACCACGCCGGGGACGCCGAGTACGAGGCGCTCAACATCGCGCCCGTCGGCCTCGACCCGGAGAAGTGCCCGGAGTACCTGGTCGCCGCCGCCCGCGAGGACTGGGACCGTGCGCTCGACCTCGGCGAGAAACACGGCTACCGCAACGCCCAGGCCACGGTCATCGCCCCCACGGGCACCATCGGCCTGGTCATGGACTGCGACACCACGGGCGTCGAGCCCGACTTCGCCCTGGTGAAGTTCAAGAAGCTCGCCGGTGGCGGCTACTTCAAGATCATCAACCAGAGCGTGCCCCTGGCCCTGCGCAAGCTGGGTTACGGCGACCGCCAGATCGAGGAGATCGTCCGCTACTGCCGCGGCGCCGGCACGCTCGAGGGCTGCCCGCACCTGAACCCGGCGGCCCTGCGCGATCTGGGCTTCGATCAGGCCGGCATCGACAAGATCGAGGCGGCGCTGCCCGGCGCGTTCGAGCTCTCGATGGTCTTCAACCGCTGGATGCTGGGCGACGAGTACCTGATCAACAAACTCGGCATCCCCGAGAGCTCCCTGGCCGCCAAGGACTTCGACCTCTTCGGCGCCCTGGGCATCCACCGCAAGCAGGTGCAGGAGGCCAACGACTACACCTGCGGCACGATGATGCTCGAGGGCGCGCCGCACCTGAAGAAGCAGCACATGGCGGTCTTCGACTGCGCCAACAAGTGCGGCAAGCGCGGCGAGCGCTACATCGCCTTCAACGCGCACATCGACATGATGGCCGCCGTGCAGCCCTTCATCTGCGGCGCCATCAGCAAGACCATCAACATGCCCTACGAGGCCACGGTGGCCGATGTCCAGAGCGCCTACATGCGCTCCTGGCGCAAGGGCCTGAAGGCCAACGCCATCTACCGCGACGGCTCCAAGCTCAGCCAGCCCCTGCAGGCGAGCTTCTTCGAGGCGGAGGACGAGGCCCCGAGCACGGACGAGGCGCTTCAGCTCGATCTGCCCGTGGCCGTGGATCGCCCGGCCGCTGCCGTCGCGACCATCGCGGAGCGGCTGGTGGTGCGCTACCTGGCGCGGCGCCGTCGTCTGCCGGACCGTCGGCGCGGCTACACGCAGAAGGCCCTCGTCGGTGGCCACAAGGTCTACCTGCGCACGGGCGAGTACGAGGACGGCAGCCTCGGCGAGGTCTTCATCGACATGCACAAGGAGGGCGCCGCCTTCCGCAGCCTGATGAACAACTTCGCCATCGCCATCTCGCTGGGCCTGCAGTACGGCGTGCCGATCGAGGAGTTCGTGGAGGCCTTCGTCTTCACGCGCTTCGAGCCCAACGGCATCGTCACGGGCAACGACCGCATCAAGATGGCCACCTCGGTCATCGACTACATCTTCCGCGAGCTCGCCGTCAGCTACCTGGGTCGCAACGACCTGGCGCAGGTGCAGCCCGAGGACCTGCGGTCCGACGCGATCCACTCCAGCGACGAGCCGGAGTTCACGGAGGAGCTGGTGCTCGACCACGGCTCGGTCGCGGCGAACGGCGGCCTGGCCACCGAGGACCACGACAGCGCCGGCTTCAACCGGGGCGTCTCGGGCCTCGACCGCTCGGCGACGCCGGCCCCCGCGCTCGCCCGCCTCACGCCGCGCGCCACGCTGGTGGGCACGCCGACGGCCATCGCCCGCACCGCCGGCGCGGCGGTCACGGCCGCCCCCGTCGTCCAGCGGGGCGGCAGCGAGCTCGACGCGATCCGTCAGGCCCGGGCCAAGGGCTACGAGGGCGACCCCTGCCCCGAGTGCGGCTCGATGACCCTGGTGCGCAACGGCGCCTGCCTCAAGTGCAACTCCTGCGGCGCGACCACGGGCTGCAGCTGAGCATCCCCTCGGAGAGGGCCGCGTCCGCGTCCGGGCTTCTACCCATGTCCGGACTGGAATTTTGTGGCCCCATTCCCTACCCTTCCGTCCGTTGACGCCAAGCCCCGGCGTCTGATCCCCCCTTCAGTCGTGATTTGCGGAGGCATCGTGCCCATGCGCTCGGTCTTCGTCGCCGGCCTCGCGGTCGTCCTTTGTCTGCTCGCGCCCGCCGTTCGCGCCCAAGGCGTCGACCCGCAAATCCTGCTGGTGCCTGCTTCACCAGAAGTGATCGCGCTCCCGTTCTCTGTTCACGAGCGCGCCCAGATCACCTTGAAGGGCATCCTGCGCAACGCGAACTGTGCGCAGGGCTATTCCGTCCGTTGGGACACCAACCGGAACGGCAACTACGACGACGACCAGGAGCGCGTGGTCGTGCCGTCGAACGGCACCGTCTACGACATCGGGCGCACCTTCACCGTGCCGGACGTCCGCGGCGCGACGCGCATGAACATCAACGTGCGCGTCATCAACCGCTGCGCGAACGTGCCCCCCGCCCAGGCGCCGACGGCCTCGTTCCGCCTGTCCGTGGCCGACTGGACGCCGAGCGGCAACCCGACGCGGTGGACGGCCGAACAGATCGAGGTGATGTCCAACGTCGCCCTGCACGAGGCGCTCTGGTACATCCACCGCTGGCAGCGCGGCCACGCCGGCGCCGGCGCGCAGATCCAGTCGCGGCTGGGGGCCGGCGGCGCCGAGGATGTCGGCTCCGCGCTGGCCATCTGGGCCCTGGCCATCAATGGCCGCTTCCCCGCGTTCCCGCCCGGTACGATCGAGAGCTTCGGCGACGTCCTCGACCCGCAGTGGGTGATCGACAACGAGAACCGTTGGACCCGCGACCCCTACGCCGAGGACGCCGCCCGGATGATGAACTACGTGCTCAATCGCGGCACGGCGCTCATCGGGATCAACGCCGGCGACGAGGGCAACACCTGCCGCCTGGTGGCCGGCGTGGAGCAGAACTGCCGCCGGGTGCCGGGCACCGCGGACTCTCAGGGCGCCTACACCAACGGCGGCGGCGACAACATCTACTACCAGGGCACCACGCTGGGCTCGATGGCCTCGCTGCTGCCCACGATGGTGGGGACCCGCATGCAGGTCGGCGGTCTGCGCGGTCAGACCTACGAGTACCTCATCCAGCAGATGGCCGACCTGCTCGGCGCGATGCAGATCGACGGCGGGTGCGCCGGGGGCGGCTTCTACTACAGCCGCCTGGACGGCGACTACGACTGCGGCTACTCCGACGGCTCGACCTCGCAGTGGGGCTACATCGGCCTCGAGTCGGTGGAGTTCGCCGGCAAGCAGCTGGTCAACCGGCCCTTCGACGTGTTCGTCAGCAACCGCCACAAGTACCGGATCGCCAACAACCTGATGAACAATCAGCAGGGGGACGGCGGCTCGGCCTACCGCAACAGCGGCGACATCGCCGGGGGCCAGAACATGCAGCTGACGGGCGGTGCCTTCGTGGGCACGCGCTGGCTGGGCATGAATCAGCTCAACGCCGGCGACAACGCCACGCGGCCCTTCGCGCCCTACAGCAACTACACCGCGGCGCAGCTTCGCCAGAACTACGAGCGCACGGTGCAGTTCACGGCCAACAACTGGCAGCACGGGGCGGGCGGCTGGTACGTGTCGCAGGCGCTCTGGGCCGCCGGCGACTACCTCTGCGGCAACCGCAACTCGGTCTACGCCTGGGGCAACGACGCCCGATGCGGCAACCTCTACGCGATCTACAGCCACCAGAAGGGCTACCGCACCGGTGAGCAGGCCGCCCAGGGCAGCATCGGCGGCCACGACTGGACGCGGGAGTTCAACACCTACGTGCTGCGCTCCCAGGACCGCAACCTGGGCGACTACGACGGCTTCGGGCGCGTCAGCGACTGCGGCGTGATGACCTCGATCGCCTGCGCCGAGGGCAACGCCTTCACGACACCCGTCGGCGCGCTGATCCTGACGCCGACCATCTTCAACCCGAAGCCCGTGGCGCTCGGGACGGTGAGCCCGCCCAGCGTGGTCGAGGGCTGCGCGGGCGGCAACAACGGCCTTTTGAGCTTCTCCCACGCCGAGTCGTTCCACCCCAACCCGTCGACCCGCATCCTGAGCTACGACTGGGACGTGAACGACCAGAACGGCCTCTGGTGGGACCAGAACAACGCGGTCCGCGACTTCTCCTCGGCGCGGGTGGACGAGGCCTACGCCTACCGTTACCCGCAGCGCGGCACGTACACCGCGACGCTCCGGGTGGTGGACCAGTTCAACTCCGTGGGCATGTACACGCTGCCCGTGCAGGTGGACGCGGCGCCGAACGTCGCGCCGGTCGCGGCCCACGGCGGCCCCTACACGCTGGAGGTCGGCGAGAACCTGGCGCTCGGCGGCACGGCCAGCGACGCCAACCTGGGCTGCGGCGACGCCATCGTCGTCGGCTGGGACCTGGACAACGACGGCCAGTACGACGACTTTCCGACGGCGGCGGGCGCGGTCCCCTGGGCGACGGTCCAGGGCTGGAACCTGCCCGTCGGCACGCCGCGCAACATCACGCTCCGCGTGCGGGACACCGCCGGCGACGAGGCCGTGGCCACCACGCAGCTCACGCTCTTCCCCCGGGATCCCATCGCCGAAGCGACGGCGTCGCCCAACCCCGCCCGCTGCCCGCAGCAGGTGACCTTCGACGGCACGCGCAGCCGCCACCCCAACCCCAACCGCCGCATCGTGCAGTACGAGTGGGACGTCGACGGCGTGCCCGGCTCCGACGGCGGCAACGCCCGCTTCACCTACACCTATCAGCGCTTCGGGACGTATCCGGCCCGCCTGCGCGTCACGGACGACCGCGGCCGCACGGCGGAGACCGCCTTCAGCGTGGACGTCTCGATGGGCAACAGCGGCCCCGTCGCGATGATCGCCCAGGGCATGTACACCGTGCTCGAGGGGCAGGACCTGGTGCTGGACGGCCGGCCCTCCTCGGATGCGGACGTGGCCTGCGGCGACCGGATCCTGGGCTGGGACTGGGACGTGAACGGCGACGGCGACATGGTCGACCCGGGCGTGGACGGCACGGGCGACAACCCGCGCATCCCCTGGGCCACGCTGGCGGCCAACCTGAGCTGGCCCGCGGACCCCACGACGGGCCTGCCGGACAACACGATCTCGCTCCGCGTCACGGACGCGTTCGGCGCGGCCAACACGACCTCGACGCGGGTGCGGATCCTGCGCTCCACGCCCGAGGCGCGCATCGAGCAGCTCCCCAACCCGGCCCCCGTGGCCCAGGACACCGGCCTCGTGCAGGTGGACCTGGACGCGCGCGGCAGCTTCACGCCGGTGCCCGGCCAGAGCATCGCCCGGTACCAGTGGGACCTGAACGACGACGGCACTTACGGCGACGCCGCCGAGCAGCCGCAGATCCTGTTCCGCAAGATCTTCAACCCGATCCCCCCGGCGGGGGACGTGCGCGGCGTGTTCGTTCGCCTGCGCGTGACGGACACGGCCGGGCAGCCGGCAGAGCTGCGCACGGAGCTGCGGATGAGCGTGGGCGCCACCGCCCCCACGGCGGACGCGGACCCGAACGAGCAGCCCGAGCCCGGTTACCACGTGCTGATCGGCGACGCCCTGACGCTCTTCGCCACGCAGTCCGCCGATCCGGACGAGAACGACTGGATCCGGTTCTATCGTTGGGACCTGAACGGCGACGGCGCCTGGGACGAGCTGGACGAGGACGCCGACGGCGACGGCGCCGAGGCGGAGCTCACGCTGTCCGCCGAGCGGCTGGTGCAGCTCGGCCTGATCGCGCTCGACGAGTACCCGATCCGGCTGCAGGTCGAGGACACGACGGGCCGCCGCAACGAGGACACGAGCGCCATCACGTTCCACGCCCGCAACCCGCAGGCCGTCGCGACGGCCAACCCGCCGCGCATCGGCTGCGGGCAGCGCGTGGTGCTCAGCGGCGCCGGCTCGTACCACACGCACCCCAACATCGACATCGTCGCCTGGGCCTGGGACCTGGACTCGGACGGCCAGTACGACGACGCCGTGGGCGAGGCGGTGAACGCGCAGTTCGACCGCTTCTCCTTCGCCGGCGCCCAGCGCGTCGGGCTCCGCGTGACCGACTCCGCCGGCGGCACGGGCACCGTGCGGCTCGACATCCCCATCGACCAGGGCAACACCCCGCCCAACGCCGTGCCCGGCGGGCCCTACGTGATGGCCCTCGGCGAGAACCTGCGCCTGGACGGCAGCGGCAGCACCGAGGCCGACGCCGCCTGCGGCGACGCCATCGTGTCCTACGGGTGGGACGTCGGCGACGACGGCACCGTGGACTTCGTGTCCCCCAACAACCCGGTGCAGAACCTGACCTGGGCGCAGCTCACCACGCTGCACCTGAACACGGTCGGCCGCCACACGGTGCGCCTGGTGGCCACGGACCGGTTCGGCATCGCGACCTCGGCCCGCACCACGCTGGACGTGTTCCAGGGCCCGCAGGCCGTCGCCGAGGCCACGCCGGCCCGCGTCGGCTGCGACGTGCTCGTGGAGCTCGACGGCGGCGGCAGCTTCACGGACGGCCCCGTGGACCAGGGGTTCGCCATCGTGGCCTGGGATTGGGACCTCGGCGCCGACGGCACCATCGACGGTCAGGGCCGGACCATCGCCCGCAGCGCGGCCGGCGCGGCGCGCGTCACGGCGCGGCTGACCGTCACGGACGCCTCCGGCCGCCAGGACAGCACGGTGGTCGTGGTCGACATCGTCAGCAACAACGTGCCGCCCGTGGCCTCGGCCGGCGGCCCTTACGCCACCGGTCCCCTGGGCAACGGCTTCGCCGCGGTCACGCTGGACGCCCGCGCGTCGCGCGACCCGAACGAGCCCTGCGACGCCGTCCGGCGCTGGAAGTGGGACACGGACGATGACGGCCTCTTCGGCGCGGACGACGTGGACGGCGCCGGCAGCCGCGTGGGCAGCGACTACGAGGGCGACCAGGTCCAGGGCTACACCAACCCGCGCTGGGCCATCGGCCTCGTGCAGATCGTGCGGGTCGAAGCCTGCGACGGCAGCGGCGCCTGCTCGCCCCCGGCCTCGGCCGAGATCACCGTGCGCAACGAGCCGCCCCCGCAGGGCGAGGTCATCGCGCCCCGGGCGGGCGTGGACGTGTGCGTGCCCGCCGGCGACCTGGACCTCGTCTACACCGTGCGCCACCCGACGGGGGACTCGGTGGTCGTGGTGGCCTACGCCGGCGAGAGCCAGATCGCCACGGAGACCGTCGACACCCCCAACGACGGCAGCGCCGTGCAGCGCACCTTCACCATCGACTCCGGGAGCATCCCCGAGGGCCGCACGGCCCTGACGGTGCGGTTCACCGACATGAACGGCGACACGGCGAACGCCGACGCCGGCGGCGCCGTGCTCTTCGACCGGACCCCGCCGCAGGTCTCCATCGGCAATCAGGTGGTCGAGGACAACTGCTACGCGGCCGACCGGATCCCGGTCCCCGTGGTCGCGGTGACGGACAACCTGGACAACACGCCGCTGATCGACCAGGCGACGCTCCAGAACGGCTGCCAGCGGCAGCTCACGGTCACGGCCGAGGACAAGTGCGGCAACGGCGCCTCGGCCACGCGCAGCTACCGCGTCGCCGAGCCCGTGCAGGTCGAGCTCACCGGCCCGGCCGAGAACGCGCTGGTGGCCGAGGCGCGCGTGAACTGGCGCGCGCTGGGGCCCCCGACCTGCGCCAACGAGATCATCGGCATGCTCAACGAGAACGGCGTGCGGTCCATCGTCTACACGCCGAACACGCCCATCAACGTGCCGGGCAACTACACGCTGGATCTCACGGTGCCGGACTGCCTCGGCCGCGAGCGTCACGTGCTCCGCGCGTTCCGCGTGAACGGCCCGCCGGACGCCGTCGCCGTGCCCGCCGTACACCCCAACCGCGATCCCGCCGCGCCCGTGCCCACCTACGCCGTGGCCGAGGGGTCGCCGCTGCAGATCGATGGCACGGCGTCCCGGCCGACGGAGGACGGGGACTCCGTCGCCGCCTATGCCTGGGACCTGAACAACGACGGCACCTACGAGCTCGACACCCCGCGCGTGGACGTCGACACGATCGAGGACGGCCTGTTCCCCGCCCACCTGCGCGTGACCGACACCTTCGGGCTCCAGAACGTCGAGGCCTTCGAGATCCGGGTCGGCGACGTCGATCCCGTGGTGCGGCCGGGCGGCCCGGTCTACCGCGTGCGGCAGGGTCAGCCCCTGCAGCTCGACGGTACGCTCACCCGCCCGGGCAGCGCGGCGGACGCCCTGACGCAGTACACCTGGAGCTACGGCGACGGCACGCCCGCCGAGGCCGGTCCCGCCCTGACGCAGCCCACGCACACGTGGGCCCGCGACGGCGTGTACACCGCGCGCCTGACCGTGGACGACGAGGACAGCCGCGCCTTCGGCGAGGCGCAGGTCAACGTGGCCGACGTCGACCCCGTGGTCGCGCAGGTCGAGATCCCCGCCGACATCTACGAGCACGGGCTGACCCGCTTCCGCGTGACCGCGACGCCCGGCGCCCCGGCGGACCCCATCCTGTCCTACGAGTTCGACTTCGACAACGACGGCACGGCCGATCTGGTGCTGGCGAACGGCGAGGGGACTCACCAGTTCCGCGCGGCGGGCCAATACTCCGGCACGCTGCGCGTCCGCGATCCGGACTCCGCCGCCGCGTCGCCCCTGGACGTCACCGTGCGCGAGATGACGCTCTCCGACCTGCTCGCCGAGATCCGGCTCCGGGTGGTGCCCGTGCTGAACGACCCGGCGACGCCGGCCCGCGTGCGCTCGGCGCTCTCGCCCAACGGGCAGCCCACGCTGACCGACTGGATCAATCGCGGCCTCTGGGCCGAGGGCCACGGCTACCACGGCAACACGCTCGTGGCGCTCGACGAGCTCGCCTTCCGCATCTCCCGGGCGCAGGCCGTGCTGCCGGCCTTCGGCGATCTGCTCTGGGTGATCGCGATCGAGGTTCAGGAGGAGACGACGGCCTACCGGGCCCGTGTCGCCGCGGTCGCGGGCGCCAACGCGCCGGACGTGGTGCGGGCGGACGCCTTCCTGGCCGGCGCGCAGGCGATCACCGGCGAGGCCGACTTCAACCAGCGCGTCACGGGCGTGGACGAGTCGTACCTGGTGCGCGATGCGCTCGCGGCCCTGCAGACGGCCTGGTTCCACCTGGAGTACGCCGAGTACGAGCAGACCCACCAGTACCAGGGCTTCCCGATGCCCGCAGACATCAACCCCGTCCTCCGCGTCGAGAACGCGCGCCTGGTCAACGACGACGTGGTGGCGGCGCTGGCCGGCCTGGGCGGCGAGCTGCTGCGCTACCGCGACGCGGGCGGCGGCGGCGACCCTTCGCCGGGCCGCGCCGAGGTCGACGCCGCCCTGCGGACGCTGAATACGATCCGCGCGTTGGCGGCCAAGGACATCGGCCTGGAGTGCCAGGGGGCGGACTGCATCACGGATCAGGAGAGCCTGAACATGCAGCTCGCCCTGATGGATCTGGTCGGGCAGATGTTCGCGGCGGCCCGACAGGGTGTGTACGTGCGCGGCTGGCAGAACCTGCTCGTGCTGGTCATCAAGTTCCGCGTCGAGCTCTCGGTGGTGCGGCTGGAGAACGTCTGCGGCGCCTTCACGCCGGTGGTGCTCAGCATCCGCTCGCACCAGCGGACGCTGCTGGCCATGGTGGCCCGCGAGGAGAACGAGGCCGCGCTGTCGTTCTACACCTCACCCGAGCGGCGTTGCCTGGCCATCCGCGGCTACAACGAGTGCATCGTGCCGGCCATCCCGGCGGACAACCAGTCGCGCGCCTACCCCGAGTACTGCGCCGAAGCGGCCGGCGACGCCGACGTCGGCGGGGCCGGTGGGCCCGTCGTCCAGGGCGATCCGGACATCCCGTACCGCGCGGCGTTCCGTGATCTCGGGCTGCTGCTCGACATCATCGACGCCTTCCTGGTGGTGAACGATCCCATGCAGCCCGCCGTCCGTGAGGCCCTGTACCCGGGCCGCAGCGGCGAGGACTTCGACCGGGATCTCAACGGCGCCTTCGACATCCAGGACGTCGACCTGGCGATCATGCAGTTCAACCACGACCTGATCGACCGCGATCGGGACGGCCTGCGCGGCCTGATCGAGGTCGACTGCCGCCTGGCGCCCTCCGGGCTGGTGCTCAACCCGGACGACGCGACGACCGTGGCCGGCTGGGACGACGGCGTGCAGGACTGCGACCTGGACGGCGTGGTCAACGAGCTCGAGGTGGCCAACAACATGAACGCGCTCGCCCAGGCGGACGCCGACATGGACCGCGATGGCGACGGCCTGTCGAACAAACTCGAGATTCGCAACGGCTACGACCTGAACAACGCCGCCGACGGCCGCGCCGACGACGACCACGACGGCCTGACCAACGCCCAGGAGCTTCCCAACCGCCTGAACCCGCGCAACGCGGCGGACGCGGTCGCGGACTTCGACGTGGACGGCCTGTCCAACCGCGTCGAGATCATCAACGGCCTGGACCCCTTCGATGGCGGCGACGCCGACCTGGATCCCGACGGCGACGGCCTGACCTCTCGCCAGGAGATCGCCCGCGGCCGCAACCCGCTGGTCGCCGACTGCGCCGCGGACGTGCAGGAGTTCGCCCAGCGCAACGACCGCGCGGACATCGCCAAGGTGCTCGGGAACGGCAACCGCCTCGACGTGGCCGACGGGCGCCTGTGCGCCGGCGTCGGCGGACCGCCGGACGAGGACTGGTACCGCTTCGACGTGGACGAGCCGAGCGCCCGCGTGGTCGTCACGCTGACCTTCGACGACGCCGCCGGGAACCTGGACCTGCGCCTGTTCGACGCCGCCGACGGCGTGCAGCTCGCCCGCAGCAGCACCACCTGGGGCACGGAGCTGGTGGCCATCCCCCGCGGCGAGCGCGGCCCGGGCGGCTACTTCGTCCGGGTCTACTCGCCCACGGGCGACGAGGTGCCCTACCACCTGAGCGTCCGCGTGCTGCCCACCCAGCGGCCGTGCGTGCCGGACGACTACGAGGGCGGCCTGGGCAACAACGTGCAGGGCAACGCGCTGCCCGTGGGCCCCGGGGCCGTGCGCCGCGCCGACACCTGGATCTGCCAGGACGAGCGCCGCACCGGCGACTGGTACCGGATCGACGCCCAGAACAAGGACCTGACCATCCACATCGCCTACGACCGCGCGACGGACGGCCAGCTCCGGCTGGCGGCGACGAACCAGGATCTGTCGATCTTCGAGGAGAGCCTGGAGGCGCAGACGACGGTGCAGTGCATCAACGTCCGCGCGAGCGGGGTGCTGACCCCGGTCTTCCTGAACATCGCGGCGTCGAGCGTCTTCTCGGACGGCGACGACCGGGTGGACTACGTGATGCAGATCATTGAAACCGATTTGCAGGCCAACCCGCGGGGGGCCTGCGATACGCTGAGCGGCGGTCAATTCGGGTTCGTCACCTGGCCGGTGCTGGACCTGTGAAGCGTGTACTGCGAGCGGCGAACGCCAACGAGGGGGGTGTGATGCGCAAGTTCTCGTCGAGTTGGAGGGGCGCGCTCCTGAGCGCGGCCGTGGTCGCCGGTCTGGCGGCGCCGGCCGTGGCCCAGGTGCGCCAGCGGGGCCAGGAGTTCCGCGATCTGCAGGGTCTGCTGCAAATCATCCGGGCGTTCCTCGATGGCGACAACCTCGACCTGCCCGTGCAGCTCGCAGCCTTCAACCAGCGCTACGGCCGCAACGACCCGTTCTCGCTCTTCGACCGCGACCGCAGCGGCGGGTTCAGCGCGGACGGGGGCGCCACCGACCTCGACCTGGCCATCCTGCAGTTCAACCACGACATCGTGGACTTCGACCAGGACGGCGTCACGGGCTTCATCGAGCTCGAGTGCGGGTACGCCGCCGGCGGCGTGGCGCTTCAGCCCGACGACCCGACCTCGGACGGCATCACACCGGACGGTCTGCGCGACTGTGACGGCGACCTGATGTCCAACGAGTTCGAGATCGAGGGCGGCCTGGATCCCCTGGACGGGACCGACGGCAACCTGGACCCCGATCACGACAACCTGACGAACACGCAGGAGTTCCGGGCCGGCACCAGCCCGGACCGCGCCGACAGCGACAACGACGGCGTGAACGACGACGTCGAGGTGGGCCCCAACCCCCTGCAGCCCATCAACACGGACGGCCAGCCGCCCATCGACGCGCTCGACACGGACTCGGACGACGACGGTGACCTCGACGCCGTGGACAACTGCCGCGTGATCGTCAACGCCGACCAGGCCAACGCCGACCAGGACGGCCAGGGCGACGCCTGCGACGGCGACGACGACAACGACACGCGCCTGGACGGTCAGGACAACTGCCCGCTCGACGCCAACCTGAACCAGGCGAACAACGACAACGACGCCCAGGGCGACGTCTGCGATCCGGACGACGACAACGACACCGTGGTCGACGCGCAGGACAACTGCCCGCTCGCGGCCAATCAGGACCAGGCGAACCTGGACGCCGATCCCCAGGGCGACGTCTGCGACGCCGACCGCGACGGCGACGGCGTGGCCAATGCCCAGGACAACTGCCCCGACGCGGCCAACGCCAACCAGGCCAACCTGGACGGCGACGCGCAGGGAGACGTCTGCGACAACGACAGCGACAACGACACCGTGGTCGACGCGCAGGACAACTGCCCGCTGGTGGCCAACGTCAACCAGGCCGACGCGGACAACGACGGCATCGGCGATGCCTGCGACCAGAACACGGACTCGGACGGCGACGGCATCGACAACGGCATCGACAACTGCCCCAACGCCGCCAACGCCAACCAGCTCGACACGGACGGCGACAACCAGGGCGACGCCTGCGACGCGGACGACGACAACGACGCCGTGGTGGACGCCCAGGACAACTGCCCGGTCACCGCGAACGCCGGCCAGGCCAACGTCGACGGCGATCTGTTCGGTGACGCCTGCGACACGGACATCGACGGCGACGGTCGCGACAATGCGCAGGACAATTGCCCCGTGAACGCCAACGGCGACCAGGCCGACGCCGACGCCGACGGTCAGGGCGACGTCTGCGACAACGACAGCGACGGCGACGGCGTCGCGAACGCGCAGGACAACTGCCCCCAGGCCTCCAACCCCGGCCAGCAGAACCTGGACAACGACGGGCAGGGCGACGCCTGCGACGGCGACGACGACAACGACACCGTGGCCGACGTTCAGGACAACTGCCCCGTCGACGCCAACCTGAACCAGGTCGACCTGGACCAGGACGGCATCGGCGACGTCTGCGACCCGGACGACGACGGCGACGCGGTGGCCGACCTGGTCGACAACTGCCCGAGCGTGCCCAACGCCGCCCAGGAGAACCTGGACGCCGACGCCCTCGGCGACGTGTGCGACCCGGATCGCGACGGCGACACGGTGGCCAACGCCATCGACAACTGCCCGGACGTGTCCAACGTCAACCAGGCCGACGCGGACAACGACGGCGTCGGCAACGCCTGCGACCAGAACCTGGATACGGACGGCGACGGCGTCGACAACGGCGTCGACAACTGCCCGGACGACGCCAACGCCAACCAGGCCGACGCGGACAATGACGGCATCGGCGACGCCTGCGACGCGGACGTCGACGGCGACGGCGTGGCCAACGCCCAGGACAACTGCGCGACGGTGCCCAACGGCAACCAGGCCAATCTGGACGCCGACCCCCTCGGTGACCTCTGCGATCCGGACCGTGACGGCGACGGCGCGGCCAACGGCGCGGACAACTGCCCCGACGACGTGAACGCCAACCAGGCGGACAACGACGCCGACGGCCTCGGCGACGTCTGCGACGGCGACGACGACAACGACGGCCGCGCGGACGCGGCGGACAACTGCCCGCTCGACGCCAACGCGAACCAGGCCAACGCGGACAACGACGCCCAGGGCGACGTCTGCGACCTCGACGACGACAACGACGGCGTCAACGACGCGATCGACAACTGCCCCGCCATCGCCAACGCCGGTCAGGCGGACAACGACGCCGACGGCGAGGGCGACGCCTGCGACGCCGATCGCGACGGCGACGGCGTGGCCAACGCCCAGGACAACTGCGCCGACGCCGCCAACGCCAACCAGGCCAACGTGGACAACGACGCGTTCGGCGACGTCTGCGACAACGACAACGACAACGACGGCGTCGTGGACGCGCAGGACAACTGCCCGCTCACGGCCAACCCGGGCCAGGCCGACGCGGACAACGACAGCATTGGCGACGCCTGCGACCAGAACCTCGACTCGGACGGCGACGGCATCGACGACGGCATCGACAACTGCCCGAACGCCGCCAACGCGAACCAGCTGGACACCGACGGCGACAACGCCGGCGATGCCTGCGACGCGGACGACGACAACGACGCCGTGGCGGACGCCGCGGACAACTGCCCCCTCGACGCCAACGCCGATCAGGCGGACGTCGACGCCGACGCGGTGGGCGACGCCTGCGACTCGGATCGCGACGGCGACGGCCGCCTGAACGCCCAGGACAACTGCCCGGACGTGGCCAACGCCGGTCAGGCCGACGCGGACGCCGACGGCGCCGGCGACGCCTGCGACACGGACGTGGACGGCGACGGCGTGGCCAACGCCCAGGACAACTGCGCGACGGTCTCCAACCCGGCCCAGCAGAACCAGGACAACGACGCGCTCGGCGACGCCTGCGATGGCGACGACGACGCGGACGGCCTCGCCGACGTGCAGGACAACTGCCCGCTGGTGTCGAACGTGAACCAGGCCGACCTGGATCACGACGGCGACGGCGACGCGTGCGACCTCGACGACGACGGCGACGGCGTGGCCGATGCGACGGACAACTGCCCGGCCGTCGCCAACGCGGGCCAGGAGAACCTCGACGGCGACGCCCTCGGCGACGTCTGCGACCCGGATCGCGACGGCGACACGGTGGTCAACGGTCAGGACAACTGCCCGGACGACCCCAATCAGAACCAGGCGGACGCCGACAACGACGGCGTCGGCAACGTGTGCGACCAGAACGCCGACACGGACGCGGACGGTGTGGACAACGGCGTCGACAACTGCCCGAACGCCGCCAACGCCAACCAGGCGGACGCGGATCTGGACGGCATCGGCGACGTCTGCGACCCGGACACCGACGGCGACGGCGTGGCGAACGCGCAGGACAACTGCCCGGTGAACGCCAACGTGGACCAGGCCAACCTGGACGCCGACGGCTCCGGCGACGTCTGCGACGCGGATCGCGACGGCGACACGATCAACAACGCGGGCGACAACTGCCCGGACGTGGCCAACCTGAACCAGGCCAACGCCGATCAGGACGCGTTCGGCGATCTGTGCGACGGCGATGACGACGGAGACGGCGTGGCCGACGGCCAGGACAACTGCCCCCTGGTCACCAACGTCAACCAGGCCAACCTGGACAACGACGCCCAGGGTGACGTCTGCGACGCGGACGACGACGGGGATGGCGTGGCCGACGGTCAGGACAACTGCCCCGTGCTGCCCAACGCCAACCAGGCCAACGCCGACAACGACGGTCAGGGCGACGCCTGCGACGGCGACGACGACAACGACACCGTGGCCGACGGCGGCGACAACTGCCCGGCCGTGGCGAACCAGAACCAGCTGGACACGGACGCGGACGGCGACGGCGATGCCTGCGACGCGGACGACGACGGCGACGGCGTGGCCGATGCGGCCGACAACTGCGAGCTCATCTCCAACCCGACCCAGGTGGACACGGACAACGACCAGGACGGCAACGCCTGCGACGCGGACGACGACGGCGACGCCGTGGCCGACGCCGGCGACAACTGCCCCCTGGTGGTCAACGCCGACCAGGCCAACCTGGACAACGACGCGTTCGGCGATGCCTGCGACGCGGACATCGACGGTGACGGCGTGGCGAACGCCTCGGACAACTGCCCGAACGTGGCCAACGCCAACCAGGCCAACAGCGACGCCGACCAGTTCGGCGACGCCTGCGACCCGGACAGCGTGGACACGGACGGCGACGGCCTGCTCGACGGCGTGGAGATCGCCTGCGGCCTGAACCCGAACCTGAACGACGTCGCCGGCGACCTCGACCACGACGGCGTGGCGAACGGCGCCGAGTGCACCGGCGGGACGAACGTGCTGCCCGTGCTCTTCCTGACGACCTTCAACACGGGCAACGCGAACACCTACGGGGTGGTCGTCAACCTGCGTCAGCCCAACGCCGCCCTGCGCCCGCAGGCGGCCGAGGTCCTGATCGACTACGATGCCACGAAGCTGCACTTCAACGTCGCGTCCTCGGTGCGTGGCGCTTCGGCGCAGGGCGCGCAGAAGGACTTCCTTGCGGCCGACTTCGACGCCGACACGCTCCGCTTCACGCTCATCGGCGTGAACAACCGGGTGATGAACACCGGTGAGATCGCCCGCCTGGTGTTCGACCGCGTCGCCCCGGGCAACGCGAACGTGACGTTCGACATCGACGGACAGGATGCGACGGAGCTCGGGCCCGCAGCCGCGCTCGGTGCGCAGACCTTCGGCGTCGGCCACCCGAGCGAAGCGCTCGTGGTGACGGTGCAGTGAGCGGACTGAGGAGACACGACATGAACATCGCGAAGATTCGGTTCCTCACGGCGACGCTGGCGACGGCGGGTCTCTGGGCGTGCGGCGGCGGCGGCGGTGGCGGTGGCGGCGGGTCCGACCCGGACGCCTCCGGCATCGGCACGGTCCTCGACGCCGGGAACGGCGGCGGCGGCGGCTCGGGCGGCCAGGTCACGAACGGCGGCGAAGGTGGCACCGGCGGCACGCCGACGGGCGGCCAGGGCGGCGCGGGCGGCGGGGCGGGCGGTCTCGCACTGCCCGTGGACGCCGGCAGCGGCGG
>CAINDO010000045.1 GCA_903847385.1 uncultured Myxococcales bacterium | reverse complement strand
GGGCAGGCCGTGTCGCCGCAGCGCACCGTGCCGCCGGCACCGCCGCCGCCGCCGCCACCTCCGAAGCCCGCGCCGCGGGCGTCGATGCGCCCCACCACCCGGATCGAGCTCGCGCGCACGGTCAACCGGCCCGTCTCGCTGCGCCCGCGCTCATAGGGGCACACGGTCACGTCCTCGATGCGCACCTCGCCGTCGATGAACCCCTCGGCGGGCACGTCGCCGCACTGCGCGCCCCGCAGCACCCGCGCCTCGCAGCCGTTGGCCGGATCGGCGTCGGCGTCCTCGGCGGGGGCCGTGCATACGGGCCGGCAGACCCCGCGTTCGCAGGCGGTCGCGCCGCCGTGGTTCGTGCAGGCGCGCCCGCAGGCCCCGCAGTGGAACACGTTGTCCTCGACCTCGAAGAGCGCGGCATCGTCCACGGACTGGCAGGCGCCCCGCTCGTCGTCACAGTCGCCCGTGGCGTGGAAACCGGGGCCGCCCACGACCCGAAGCGTGCTGCCGACGGGGCCCTCTTTCAGGCGAACGCGCGGTGCCTCGCCCAGGTCGTCGACCCTCAGCGACAGCGTGTGAGAGCCCGGCCGCAGCTCGACCTCGACGGTGCCGGTGCCCGTCCCCTCCCAGACGACCTCGTTGTCGATGCGCAGCTCGGCCCGGCCGTTGGTGTCGACGACCAGCTGCTCCCGCAGGGGATTCTCGACGCGGAACCGCGCGTCCCAGGTCGCCGAGAACGGTGTCGCGGGCACGAAACCGAAGTCGAAGTCGGCCAGCCCCCCCCGGTCGAGGTCCGGCTCGCGGCGACGCGCCACCTGCGCATCCACGAACGTGTACTCGACCAGCAGGCCGGGCAGGTCGCTGCTCTCGCAGACGCTCGGCTCCAGGTCGCCGAAATCACCCGCGGCGGCGTCCGGCGCCGGGCTGGCGTCGGCCGAGGCGTCGATGGGCACCAGCGTCTCGCAGCGCCCGGCGTGGCAGGCCTTGCCCGGGCCGCAGGCGTCGTCGTTCTTGCAGTGGTCCACGTCGATCAGGATCGAGCAGCCACTCAGCGCGAGCAGGGCCGGCGCCAGCGAGACCACGGCCCGGCGCAGGCGCGATGAGACACGACGATGAGGCATGAGGCCCGCAGTGTGCCGCAATCGCCCCCCGGGAAAAAGGTCAGCGGCAGTAGTAGCCGACCTCGCCGTTCACGTACCCGCAGGACTGGCCGAAGCTGCCGCAGTCGCGCTGGGCGAGCTGGCCGTTCTCGCACCACTGCGCCACGCGACCGCTGCAGCGACCCAGGTAGTCCACGCCGCCGCAGGCGTCCTGGGCCGGGGACGGCGCCGGAGCCGGCTGCTGCGCCTGAGGGGGCTGCTGGGCGGCCGTGCAGTAGTAGCCCGTCTGGTCGTCCACCCAACCGCAGGCCTGCCCGGCCCGGCCGCAGTCGTTGGACTTGATCTGGCCGTTCTCGCACCAGCGCGCCACGGTGCCGCTGCACTCGCCCAGGTAGCTCAGGCCGCCGCAGGGGTCGGCGGGTGCGGGCGCGGGCGGCGCGGGCTGGGGCGCGGGCTGCGCGCTGCCGATGGTCTGGTCGATCCACGACCCGTACACGTCCACCCGCGTATCCACGCCGTAGGCGCGGCAGCTGGCGTCCCCGTAGGAAGTGACGCCGGCGATGCGGACCTGCCCGTTCTGCGTGATGAAGGCCGGGCCGCCGGAGTCGCCGCTGCAGGTGTTCTTCCCGCGCACGCCATAGGAGAACGTGGTCGGGTCGAGCTGGGCCAGGGGCATCGTGACCGAGCGCTTGATACCGGAGTTGGACGCGCCGCCCGACGTGATGCCGAAGCCGACGAACGTGAGGGCCGCGCCCTCGGACTGATCGAGGGATGACGCCCGCGGGACCGGGGTCACGCCGGCGTCGCTGGCCAGGCGGATGAGCGCGATGTCGTTGACGATGTTGTTCGCGTCGTACTGCGGGTGCTGGCGACCGCTGGCGACGTTGATGACCTTGGAGGGGCTGTCCACGTCGTTGCCGAGCGCGAAGACCGCGCCGGAGACGCCGCCCTCGAGGCAGTGCGCCGCCGTGATGACCCAGCGCGAGGCGATGACCGTGCCGCTGCAGAGGCCGCCGTCCGCCGTGAGCAGCGCGCCCACCGCCGGGTACCCCGTCTCCAGGCGCCCGCCGACGATCTTCTCCTCGACCTTGAAGTCGTCCGTGGCGGCGGCCTCGGGTTCACCCGTGTCGAGCGTGCCCTCGCAGGCGGCGAGGGCGAGCGGGAGCAGAGCGGCGAGGCGGGTGCGGGAGAGAGCGGCGCGGCGAGTCATCATCAGGGGATCCTCCGGACGGTTCGTGGCGTGCCATTCGGCAATGCAAACGACGTGCGAGAGGGGTGAGTCATGTGGCAGGCGGACGCGCCAGTCCAACATGTGACCTGCGCAGCACACTTTGGGACCTTCCGGTCACACTCCGCGAGCACACCACCGGGGGGTGCACCCGCGACAAACCCGCAGGATAACTCGGGTTTCCGGCCTCAGTCCGTCGGCGGCGACCACATGCCCGTTGACACGTAGCGCTCGCCGGTATCGTTCAGAATCGTCACGATCGTCGCGTACTCACGGGTCGCGGCGACCTTGAGCGCCAGGTGCACGTAGGCCCCGGAGGACGGCCCCACGTACAGGCCACGGCGCGCCAGAAGCAGACACGTCTCCGTCGCCGACTCGATGGTCACGGTCTCCCGGCGGTCGATGAGCGACTCGTCCAGGATGTCCGGCACGATGTCGCCCTCGTGTCCGAGGGGCTTGAGGCCCTCGAGGCCCGGGAAGATGTCCGGGATGACCGAGGCGATGTGCACGCCCGGATTGACCTGGCGCAAGCGGCGCCCCACGCCGGTGATGGTGCCGCCCGTACCCACGCCGGCGACGAAGGCGTCCGGCTTGCCGCCGGTGGCCGCCTCGACCTGCGCGAGGATCTCCACGCCCGTCGTCTCGAAGTGGGCCCGCCAGTTGTTCTCGTTGGCGTACTGGTTGCTGTACCAGTACTTCTCCGGCTGGGTGCTGGCCAGGTGCTTGGCGTGGCGCAGCGCGAAGTCGTAGCCCTCGATGGGATCCGTCAGGATCAGCTCGGCGCCATGGGCAGCGATGCGGTCCTGGCGCTCCTTCGACGCGTTGCCCGGCACCACGATGGAGATGGGCACGCCCAGGGCCGCCCCGAGCATGGCGTAGGCGATGCCGGCGTTGCCCGAGGACGAGTCCAGCAGCCGACGCCCGCCGGCGAGTTTCCCCTCGGCCAGGGCGTGGGTGATCATGCGCGAGACCGGCCGGTCCTTGATGGAGCCACCGGGGTTCACGCTCTCCAGCTTGGCGAAGAGGCGCACGCCCGCCGGGATCTCCGGGAAGGCGTCCGTCAGCTCGACGAGCGGCGTGTTGCCGACCGCCTGCAGAATGGGATGACGAGGGAGGGGGCCGCTCATGGCGCGACTCCGGGATTGGTGCAGAACGTCTCGTAGTCCACGAAACCCGGGAAGACGGCGCCCTCGCGGCAGTACTTGCAGTCGGGATCCGGGTCCAGGCTGAGCTCGGTGAAGCGCGCCGGCAGGGCGTCGTAGTGGACCAGACGCCCGACGAGCGGGTCGCCGATGCCGAGGAGCACCTTGACCGTCTCGACGGCCTCGAGCAGGCCCACGACCCCCGGCAGCACGCCGAGCACGCCGGCCTCGGCGCAGGACGGCGCCAGCTCCGGCGGGGGCGGCTCGGGGTAGACGCAGCGGTAGCAGGGCCCGCGGCGCTTGGGGTAGTTCGGCCAGAAGACCGAGACCTGCCCCTCGAAGCGAAAGATCGACCCGTGCACGTTGGGCACGCGCAGCTTCACGCAGGCGTCGTTGACCAGGTAACGTGTGGCGAAGTTGTCCGAGCCGTCGACCACGACCTCGTAGCCGGCGAAGATCTCCTCGACGTTGCTCGAGTCCAGGCGCGTCTCGTGGATGTTGACCTTGATCGAGGGGTTCAGGGCCAGCAGCGTCTTGCGGGCCGACTCGACCTTGGGCGTGCCCACGCGCTCGTCCGTGTGGACGATCTGCCGCTGCAGGTTGCTCCGGTCGACGACGTCGAAGTCGATGAGTCCGATGGTGCCCACGCCCGCGGCGGCCAGGTAGAGCGCCACGGGCGAGCCCAGGCCCCCGGCACCGACGAGCAGCACCTTGCTGTCCAGCAGGCGCAGCTGCCCCTTCTCACCCACCTCGGGCATGAGCAGGTGGCGGCCGTAACGCTCGCGCTGCTCGGCGGTGAGCGAACGCGGCACCTCGACGGGCAGGCCGCCGTTCTTCCACTTGTTGAAGCCGCCCTTGATCGACCGGACGTCCGTGTAGCCGAGCTGTGTGAGGGCTTCGGCCGCGAAGAGCGACCGCACGCCGCCGGCGCAGGTGACCAGCACCGTCGCGTCCTTGTCCTTCACCGCGTCCTCGACCCGCAGCTCCAGGAAACCGCGCCCCAGGCGGAGCGCGCCCGGGGGGCTGCCCTGGGCGATCTCGTCCGCCTCGCGGACGTCGATCAGGTGCGCGCCGCGGGCCTGGAGGGCGACGGCCTCGGTCGGCTCGATCTCGGGGATGCGGGCGCGGAGTTCCGCGAGCCGCTTGTCCTTGCCGGAGACGCCGGACATGTCAGCCCCCCGCCACGGCGGGCACGATGGAGAGCACGTCGCCGTCCGTCAGGGCGGTGTCGAGCCCGGACAGCGCCTTGATGTTCTTCGGCCCCAGGTACAGGTTCACGAAGGGGCGCGGCTTCCCGTTGGCGTCGCAGACGCGCTCGATCAGGCCGCGGTGGCGCTCGCCGAGGACGACCAGGACACCGGCGACGGTGTCGGCGGAGACGGCGACCTCGTCGGCGCCGCCGACGAAGGAGCGCAGGGGCGTGGGGATGCGGACGGTGACATTGCTCATGCAGCGGACTCCCGACGGATGAAATTCCGACTTTCTCTATCGGAATTAGCGGCCGTCCGCAAGCGGGCGCCGGCGGCGGGCGAGCCGCAGGGGCAGGAGCACGAGCAGGTAGGGTGTCCAGGCCACGAGTTTGGCCGCCAGGGTAGCCCGCTGGCGCTTGGCGGGCGCGTGCGGCGCGACCGGCGTGGTGACGGCCGCGGACGCGTCGCCGTCACAGGAGTCGCTGCTCGACTCGGAGTCCGAGTCGCTGCTCGACTCGACGTCGTCCCCTTCGCAGCCGGAGCTCTCGCTCGAGTCGCTCTCGTAGTCCGTGGAGTCCGTGTCGCTGTCGCAGCCGCCGCTGTCGTCCGAGGCCGTCGACTCGGTGTTCCAGGCCCCGTCCTGCGCGCTGTTGCCATCGTAGCCGTCGTCCTCGCAGCCGCCGCTCGAGGCCGCGACGCCGCCGCCCGCCGGGGCCGCGCGCGCGGCGTCGTCCGCCTCTTCCGGGGCCACGACGTCCGGCACGAGCGTCAGGGCCACCTGCGAGAACTCGACGGCCCGGTTGCCGGCGGTGTCCTCGAAGCGCAGCGCCAGGTGGAGCGACACGGCGCCGGAGCTGCGGAAGATCGTCTCCACGGTGCCCACGGCGGCGGCCGGGTCGTCGGCGAGGAAGAGCGTCCGGCCGTCGGTGTCGAACTCCTCGTAGACGACGGAGACCAGCGGGTCGGGCACGGCCAGGCGGCTGCCCCAGTCCGTGTCCAGCGTGAGCGTCATCACGGCGTCGCGCTCGCCGGGCAGGACGAAGAGCAGCACGAACCGCGAGCGGCCGGGTTCGATGCGGGCCACCGCGTCCACGGCGGTGTAGAGCGGCGCCTGGGCGCGCTCCGGGGCGTCCAGCGGCGCCACGGTCACGGTGCCGTCCGATTGGCCGCTGCCCTGCCAGGCACACAGGAGCGGCCACAGCACGAGCAGCAGTGCGGGCGAGCGCTTCTTGGGATTCAGTCGCGGGCGCATGGGCTGCACAGTGTCCTCAGAAGTGGGCCGTCGTGGTGAGACCGAAGCGGAAGCGGCCCCGCGTCGAGTCCGTCGAGTCGATGCCGGCCGCGGTGGCCGCCAGATCCCGCGTCTGACTGCTCCACAGGTACCAGCCCAGATCGGCGCCGGCGCCCAGCGAGAAGTGGTCGGTCAGGCGGTATTGCAAGCCCGATTGCATGAACAGGGCCGCCGGGTTGGCGTCGAGCACGAGGTCGGGCTGATGCGCACGGGACACGGTCGAGGTCTCCCAGACCTCGCCGAAGTCGACCTCGAACAGGATCCGCAGGCGCTCCGTGAGGTTGAAGTACACGCGGCCGCCGACGGCCGCCTCCCAGGCGCCGCGGTCGATTTCCGCCGCGCCGAAGCGCCCGGGGCCCGTCTCCGTTGCGGTCGCGTACCCGAGTCGCCCCACCAGGTACCAGGCCGGTGAGAAGCCCTTGATGCGGCCGCCGACCCCGAAGGTCGCGCCGAGCCCGGCGCCCAGGGCGACGTCCCCCTCGCTGGAGAGCGGCGTGGCGAGGCCGCCGTTGGCCTCGGCGAGGAAGTGGTTCTCGGCGTGTGACGTCGCAGGCATCAGGGACGCAACGACGGCGACGGCGCCGAGCGTGCGGAGGGCTTGAGCGTTTGCGCGAGCGGCCATGGGTCGATTGTCCTCCCGTTGGGACTTCGGTGAAAGCACGGGGCGTGCCGAATCGACGGCGCGGCGCCGGGCGGGCCTGCGCGCTCGTGAGCGTGCCGGGGCGGCCCGGGTGTGCCGGGGCGGCACGGTCTTTCGACGGGTGTGGGGTGCGCCCTGGTCGAGCTCAGGTCCCGGTGGCCTTCACCATGGGCCGCAGCACGTCCATCAGGGCCTCGGCGCTCATCGGCCGGTCGGCGGGCTCGCGGGCGAGCATGGCGTCGACCAGGCGACCGAGCCCGGGCGGGAGCGGCGCGGCGCAGCGCGACTCCAGCGGCGCGGGGGCGGTGGTCATGCGGGCGAACACCAGGCCGAGCGAGGTCTCGCTCACGAAGGGCAGCGAGCCCGCCAGGCACACGTGTACGACCAGCCCCAGGGCGTACAGATCACTGCGGCCGTCCAGCGGGCTGCCGGAGACCTGCTCGGGGCTCACGTAGCCCGGCGTGCCCACGAGCACCCCGGGCCGGTCCACGCTCCGGACCTCGCCCGTGCGGTCGAGCGCGATGCCGAAGTCGATCACCTTCACGTGTTCGGTCGGCAGGCCCTCGTCGACGACGAAGAGGTTGGCGGGCTTCACGTCCCGGTGCACCAGCCCGTGTGCGTGCGCCTCGCCCAGACCGGCCAGCGCGTCGACGAGCACCCGAAGGGTCCGACCGGGCGACAATGTCTTCGCGTCGCGCAGGACCTCGGCCAGCTCGCGGCCGCGGAGCCGCTCCATGGCGATGAACAGGCGGCCGTCCTCGGCCAGGCCCCACTCGTGCACGCGCACCACGTTCGGCCCGTTGAGCCGCGCGGAGAGGCGCCCCTCGTCGAAGAATCGCTGCACCGCATCCGGCGATGCGGCGCAGGCGTCGTGGAGCAGCTTCACGACGACCTCGGCCCCGGTTTTCCGGTCCAGGGCGGCGAAGACGACCCCGAAGCCACCCTTGCCCAGCTCGCCCACGAGCTCGAAGCGGGCGTCCACGACGGCCCCCGGCCCCAGGCGGCAGCCGGCGAGCATCGGCGGCAGGAGCGGCGCCCCGTGCGACGCGGTGTTGCGCAACTCCGTGCTCGTCGAGAGCTCGAGGCGCGGGGCGAGTCCCAGCGTCGGCGGTGCCAGGTGCGGGGGCCAGCGCTCCGGCGTCAGCGCGACCACGGCGCCCGGGCTCGCCTCCGTCGCGAGGGCGACCAGCGCGTGCATCAGGGGACCGGCGGCGAAGCGGTCGTCGCCGCAGGTCAGCTCCACCACGCTGCCGTGGCCGATGGCCGCCGTGAGCCAGACCGCCCCCTGCAGCGCCGCGCAGGTCGCCCGAAGGGCCTCCGCGTCGGGCAGCGTGGCCATGACCCAGCCCGTCGAGACCTGCAGCGCCCGCACGCCCACGCCCCGCAGCGCCTCGGCGACGAGCCGCTCGCCCTCGGCGCCGCCCCGCGACACCTGCACCACCAGGGCCAGCCCCTCGAAGGGCGCGACCTCGATCCCGCCCTCCAGCGCGTCCGCGGGCAAGCGCACCGCCACCTCGGGCCAGGCGAGCAGGTCACCCACGGAGAGCTGGTCGGCCTCGCGATGCGGCCGCTCGACGACCAGCGTCGCGTCGCGGTCGAGCTTGGAGCGCAGGCGCAGCGTGACGCGTCCGGGCGCCACGCGCGCCACGGGCGGTCCGATGGTCTGCGGCCCCACGAGCACGACCAGGTCCCGCCCCGTCGCCTCGGCCGTGACCACGAAGGTCAGCACGTCCAGCGCGGGCACGGTCCGCAGCCGGTAGCGGCCCGGCGGCAGCTCCACGGTCCACTCGACGTCCGCGCCCGGCGCCAGGTTGCGCTGCCAGAGCACCTGCGGCGTCCGGCCGGGGCTCGACAGACACCGGGGTGTGCTCAGGCTGCGCCGGATTTCGGGGGCCGGGCGGAAGATCAGCGCGATCGAGTCGGCGATGGAGGCGTCCCAACGGAGATCACACGCGCGGCAGTGCGCGGCGCGACGCTGGAACGAGACCGTGCGCTCGGGGGGCGCCGCCAGCCGGCACGAGGGGCACAGGACCTCCCACTGAAGCGTGAGCAGGCCCGCCGCCTCGGCCTCCAGCAGGCCCAACACCGTGCGCTCGGGCGGCAGACCCCAACGGCGGGCCAGGTCCAGCGGACGCATGCGGCTCTGTTCGGCGAGGGGCGCGCGGCGCAGATGCTCGCCCAGGTGGGCGGCGAGGTCCGCGTCGTGCAGGCCGCGCAGGCGCATCGCGAGCAGTTTCTCGGCCTGCGCCGCCAGCGGCGGCGGCGCGACGTCGGGCGCCTCCGCGGTGGCGTCCAGCGCCTCGACCAGGGCCGCGAGCGCCCGCGACAGGCCGGGCTTCACGGTCAGGTGCACGTCCGCCGCCACCACGGGCCGCAGAAGGGCGGCCCGGGGCCAGAGGCGGACCTCGTACCGGATGTCCGTGCCCAGCGGCGTGGGTTCGAGCTGCAGCGTGTTCACGACCCGGCTGACCGGGCCGTTCTCGTACACGCGCTCGATCTTCAGGTCCGCGCCCTCGGTGAACTCGACCGGGCGCTCCTGCCAGCGCAGCGTGAGGCCCAGGTGTTTCTGCGTGCCCGTGCCCCGCGAGGACGGCGCGTCCGGCGCCGGCGCGGAGAACTCGAAGGTCAGCCCGGCCAGGCGGTTGAGACGGTCCGTGTCGGACAGGACCGCCCAGGTCGCCGGCGTCGGGGCCCGGGTGTGCAGCACCCACGTCAGCAGGATCGGCTCGGTCATGGTGGGCGCGGAGCATAATCGGGTGACTTCCGCGCCGCGAACCGTAAAGTGCGCCCCATGGACTACACCGAGCCCCTTCGCATCGCCCTGGACGCCGCCCGCGAGGTCGCCGTGCACCTGCGCGCCGAGTTCCACCGACCCGGTGGGCCGCGCGGGGCGAGCGGCGACGCCCCCATCGACGCCGAGGTGGAGCAGATCCTGCGCGACCGCCTGACGTCCGCGTTCCCCGCGTGGGGCCTGCGCGGCGAGGAGCTCGGCGCCCAGGACCGCGCCCCGGCGGCGAGCGAGTCGCACCTCTGGCTCCTGGACCCGAACGACGGCACCTCGGCCATGCAGGCCGGTTTCCGGGGCGCGGCCATCTCCATCGCGCTCATCCGCGGGGACGTCCCGGTACTCGGCGTGGTCTACGCCTACGCGGCCCCGGACGATGCCGGCGACCTCATCGCCTGGGCCGAGGGCTGCGGCCCGGTCACGCGCAACGGCGTCCCCGTGCCGGAGCGCGTGTGGCCCGAGCGCCTCGCCGGCGAGCACACCGTGCTGCTCAGCCAGCACGGCGACCAGAAATCCGCCGCCAACGCCCGGTGCGTCGCGCCCGCGCGCTTCCGGCCCGTGCCCGGCATCGCCTATCGGCTGGCGCTGGTGGCCGCGGGCGAGGGCGACGCCGCCGTGTCGCTCTTCGTGCCCCGGGACTACGACTACGCCGGCGGGCACGCGCTCCTGCGCGGCGCGGGTGGCGAGCTCTTCGACGTGCATGGCCAGCCGGTCCGCTACCGCCTCGACCGGGTCACCAGCACGCCGTTCTGCTTCGGCGGTGGCGCGACCCTTTGCCGCGACGTCTCCGCCCGGGATTGGGACGCCGTGCTGCGCGCGCCGCGCGACACGCACGAGCCCCACGACCTGCTTTGGCCGGCGACGGCGCGGCACGACGCGGACGTGGGCCGCCTGTCGCGCGCCCAGGGCGCCTGGCTCGGTCAGCTCGCCGGGGACGCTCTCGGCAGCCTCGTCGAGTTCCAGTCGGCGGCGTCCATCTCCCGCGCCCACGCCGACGGACCGCGCGTGCTCGTCGACGGTGGCACCCACGATACGCTGGCCGGCCAGCCCACGGACGACTCGGAGATGGCGATCCTGCTGGCCCGCAGCCTGGCCGAGCGGGGCGACTTCGACGCGGACACCGTCGCCGGCGCCTACGCGTTCTGGCTCGCCTCCGGGCCCTTCGACGTGGGCGGCACCATCGGCCAGGCCCTGCGCGCCGTGCGCGGCACGCACCCGACGTCGCCCGCGGCCACCATGCGGGCCGCCGCCAACCCGGACAGCCAGGCCAACGGGGCGCTCATGCGCGTCTCGCCGCTGGGCATCTTCGGCGCGCTCGCCCCCCCGGCGCGGGTCGCCGAGTGGGCCCGGGCGGACGCCGCGCTCACCCACCCCAATCCGGTCTGCGGGGACGCGAACGTCGTGTTCGTCGCCGCGGTGGCCGAGGCCGTCGCCCACGGTACGCGCGGCCCCGCGCTCTACGCGTTCGCGCAGCGGGCGGCGACGGCACCGGGCAGGTCGGCGGCGCTCACCGCCTGGCTGACGGAGGCCGCCGGTCCCCTGCCCGCGGACCTCACGTCCCAGATGGGCTGGGTGCGCTGGGCGTTCACGCTGGCGTTCCACCACGTGCTGGCCGACACGCCCTTCGAGGCGGCGCTGGTGGACACGATTCGCCGCGGCGGCGACACGGACACGAACGCCGCCATCGTCGGCGCGCTGCTCGGCGCGGTCCAGGGCCGCGAGGCCATCCCGGCCCAGTGGCGCAACCGCGTGATGACCTGTCGGCCCATCGCCGGTCTGCCCGGTGTTCGCCGCCCGCGCCCCAAGGCGTTTCAGCCGGTGGATGCGCTCGTGCTGGCGGAGCGGCTGCTCGTGCTCGGCGGGCGCGTCGGCTGAGCCGGCGGGCTCAGGCGGACATCAGCTCCGCGGGGGCGCTCTCTTCCACCGTCGGCGCCGCCGCCGGCGCCGGTGCGTCGACCACGAGGTCTTCGTTCCAGGCGCGGCCCATGAACCGCGTCGCCTCGACGAGGGCCGGAATCAGCGGCAGGGCCTCGTAGGGCGCGCCCTTGCGCTCCGCCCACGCCTTCACGATGGGCGAGGCGATCCGCATCTTGTGGTGGGACATGCGCGGGAACAGGTGGTGCTCGATCTGGTGGTCGAGTCCGACGAAGGACCAGGCGGTGAAGCGCGAGAGCTTGACGTTCCGCGTGGCGCGCATCTGCAGCAGCCACGTGTCGTCCACCCGACCGAAGATGGGCAGGCCGAAGTGTGCGCATACGAAGATGCCCGCCAGGAAGAGACCCGAGAACGACCACAGGCCGCCGTAGATGGCCAGCGTGGGGCCGAAGCCGAAGTACAGGCCGGGCAGCACGATCCAGCACAGGTAGTGGCCGGTCAGGGCGAGCGCGTCCAGGCGGAACGCGCGGTCCGCGCCGCGCTTCTTGAAGTGTCGGCGCAGCGCCAGCAGGCTCTCGAAGCGCATCGCGAACACCAGGAGCATCGTCAACGGCCAGAAGGCGACGGCCTGGAAGCGACGCTGAAACGCCTGCCGCAACGGCCCCGAAGCCTCGTACTGGACCTTGGACGAGGCCATCGGCCACAGGTCCAGGTCCGGATCCGTCGTCTGCGCGTCCCCCATGGAGTTCGGGTGGCCGTGGTGACCGATGTTGTGTTTCGCGTTCCAGTGCACGGCGCCGAGGCCGCCCAGGAACGGGAACGCCAGGTAGTACATGAACTCGTTCTCGAGCGGCCGCGTGGAGAGGCTCTTGTGGCCGCCCTCGTGCCCGTAGAGGGCCGCGATGGTCAGCGTGAGCGCCGAGAGCGGGAACAACGGCAGCGTGACCCACCAGGGGCCGCGCAACGCGGTGAGACAGAGCGCAAAGCTCACGCCGAGCAACAGAAAGAACCGGACCCAGGTCCAGCCCGAGCGGCGCTCGAAGGCCCCCACGTGCTCGAGGGCCTCGCGCAGTTCCTTCACATCGTCGGCAGTCAGTCGGGCAAGGCTCATCGGGGCTCCCGCAGGTTCGTTCTGAGCGCACCATAAGCGGTCTCGGCGCCCCTCGCACGCTCCGAGTGTCGCGTTTACGAACGTTTGACAGTCCGGGGCTGTGGAGCGCAGCATCCGCCCATGCCGAGCGACTCGCAGTCCGGGGATCGAGGGCCCGCGGAGTCGCCTCGAACCGCCGGGTCGCACAGCGTCGCGGACGCCTTCGTCGCCCCGTCGATCGAGGTCCGCGCGCGGAGTTTCTGGTCCGGGTGGCCGGGCTTGGTGGCCACGGGCGTCATGGCGGCGGTGATCGTGGCGCTCCTGGTGGGCTGGGTGCTCCTCTGGGTGCTGCGCCCCGAGGGGCCGTCCGTCACGCTGCTGACGCTGGGCACGGTGAGCTTCGCCGCGCTGCTGGCCGCGATCGTCACCCTCATCGCCGTGCTGCGGCGCACCGTTCGTTTGCATCACGCCGAGGCCACGTTCCTCACCGCCGTGAGTCACCACCTGCGCACACCCATCGCCGGCATCCGGGCCGCGGCGCAGATGCTCGACCACCCCGGGGTCACGCCGGAGCAGCACGCGCGCCTGGTCACGGCCATCGTCGGCGAGACGGACCGCCTGGTGCGCCTGGTCGAGAACGTGATGGAGACGGGCCGCCTGGAGATCGGCCGCCCCGGGCTCGCCGCCGAGGAGATGGACCTGGGCGCGCTCGTTCAGCAGGCCGTGCGCGAACGCCGCGCCGGGACGCTGGTGACGCTCACGGTGACGGTCGATGGTCCCCTGCCCATCGTGGGTGAGCGGCAGAGCCTGCGGCTCCTGCTGGACAACCTGCTGGACAACGCCATCAAGTACGGCCCGCCCGAGGGCGAGGTGCGGCTCGAGGGCAGCGTTCAGAGCGGCCGCGTGCGCCTGACCCTGCGCGACGCGGGCTGCGGCTTCGACGCCGAGACCGCCCGCCGGCTCTTCACGCGGTTCCAGCGCGGCGACACGGGCGGCGCGCACGGCTGGGGCCTGGGTCTGGCGCTCTCCCGCGCCATCGCCCGCGCGCACGGCGGCGAGGTCAGCCTGACCAGCCCCGGCCGCGGCCTGGGCGCCACGGCCACGCTCGACCTGCCCATCGCCCGCTGTCGCCGGGGCGCGCCATGACGATCGATCCGGGCACCCAGGGCGCCGATGTGTTGCTCGTCGAGGACGATCACACCCTGCGCACGACGCTGGAGCTCGCGCTGCAACTGCGGGGCTGCACCGTGCGTTCGGCGACGACGCTGGCCCGCGCGCGGGAGGCTCTCTCCCAGCGCAGGCCGGAGCTCTTGCTGCTGGACCTGGGCCTGCCCGACGGCGACGGCCTGGAGCTGTGTCGCGACATGCGCCGGGCGCGGGACCCCTTGCCGATCCTGGTGCTGACCGCCCGCGGCACGCTCGAAGCCCGCGTGGCCGGCCTGCGGGGCGGCGCGGACGACTACCTGACGAAACCCTTCGACATGACCGAGCTGATGGCCCGCGTCGAGGCGCTCATCCGTCGGGCGCGCTGGCGGCCGGGCCACATGGCCTTCACCGTCGGGCGCCTGCGCGTCGATCCCGTGGCGCGGCAGGCCACCCGCGACGGCGAGCCCGTCGAGCTCACCGAGCTCGAGCTGAAGCTCCTCGTGTACCTGGTGGAGCGTCAGGGCGAGGCCGTCAGCCGCGCCGATCTGTTGCGCGACGTCTGGGCGATGTCGGACACCGTACAGACACGCAGCGTCGATGTGTTCATGTCCCGGCTGCGCAAGCTGGTCGAGGACGACGCGACGGACCCCCGCTGGCTCCAGAGCGTACGCGGCGTGGGCTACCGGCTCGTCCCCTGACTCAGTAGAACGCGAGCGGGACGAAGGCGACGATGAGCAGCGCGACGCCCATGATGGCGCAGGGCAGGATGACCGACTCGTTGCGCTGCCAGAAGGTCTTGCCCTCGGCGCGCGCGGCCTCCCACTCGTCCTCGCCGACGACCTGTCGAGCCAGGAGCTGGTTCAGGGCCACCGGCGGCGTCAGGTAACCGAGCTCGAACGCGACCAGCACGGTCATCCAGAAGTGGGCCGGCTCGATGCCGTTGCGATAGGCGACCTGCGCGAAAGAGGCCGAGACCAGGATCACGGCGCCATAGGGGTCCATGGTCATGCCGACCACGACCAGGATCGCCACCAGCAGGCCCATCGTCGCGAAGGTCGATCCGAAGGTCTCGGGCACCAGGGACATGACCTCGGAGCGTTCGACGATGCCGCCGATGGCCACGGAGCAGGCCATCATGATCAGCAGCGCGCCGATGTGTCCGCTCGTCTCGCAGGTGGCATCCAGGGCCGCCGTGCTGAACTTCTTCGGGCGGTCGCCGGCCTCGAGCTTGCGCGCGCGCCAGCGATCGTAGGCCAGCAGCACGAGCATCACCACGGGCAGCACCGTGGGCGCGGTGTGTTCGTCGACCGAGGTCCCCAGACCGAAGCGGTAGAACCCGACGACCAGCACGGCCAGGATGAGATACCCGGCCATGGGGCGCAGGTTCTCCAGCATGCCGGAGAAGCCTTCGCCGAACGGCGCGATGCCCATGCTGACGCCGGCGCCGGCCGTGAGGCGCCGCACGACCAGGGAGGCCACGAGGAACATCGTCGCGGTGCCCAGGTACACCCAGACGCCCCAGCCGTAGAGCTCGTCCGTGGTGACCTCGCGGTTGAGCGAGGCCACGATGACCACGAGCAGGCACGGCCGCAGCACCACGCCGAGGCTGCCGGACATCGCCGTGGCCGCCAGGGCGAGCTGCCGCCGCGCGCCGGCGCGCCGGAGCTCCGTGTAGATGAGCCCGCCGACCGCCATCACGAAGATGCCGGACGCGCCACTGTAGGCCGTCGGCCAGGCCGCGAACGCCACCACGACGAACGCCAGCAACTCCGGGGGCAGGCGCCACGGACGCAACACATCGAAGCCCAGGGGCCCGATGGAGGTCTGCTTCAGCAGCATGCCAATCCACACGTACAGACCCACCGGGATGTAGAGCAGCGGGTGCTCGGCCATCTGTTGCGTGTAGATGGCCAGGCCCGGGGCGTGGTGCTCGACGAGCAGGAAGTAGGCCCCGGCGACGAGGGTCATGAACGCGTACAGCGGGATCGCCAGCGAGGCATGGTGCAGCGAGCCGCCCGGCTTCAGCCCCGCAGGCGGGCGAATCAGATTGAACACATGCGTGAGGAACATCAGCCCGAAGCCGGTCATCCACACGTAGAACAGCACGCTGTTCGTGGCCATCGTCCCGGAGTCGCGGTCGATTTGCCACTGCGCGAACACGGAGTGGAACAGCAGGGCCGACGCCACCGCCTGGACGCCCTCGGAGACCCTGTGGTCCAGCGAGGACGCGGCGTTGCGCAGGCCGATGTGCGCCTGCATCGCCGAGGCCGTGATCGAACAGAACATCAGCAGGCAGATGAGCAGGCCCTTGACCAGGCCGTTGCCCCAGACGACGACGGCCTCGAGGGTGTCGTGGAAACCATCGAAGCTGCGCAAACCCGGCGTGATCTGCGCCAGGCTCTGGTTGTACAGGGCGTGCTGCTCCTCGCACTTGCGCTTGGCGGCCAGCACGGCCTCGCCGGAGATGGCGTCCTTGACCGGCTTGTCACCGCCCGCCTCGTCGAGGCCGGCGAGGAGGTCGTCGTCTCCTCCGGCAGCGGCGGCGCTGCCCGGCGCGGACGAGGGCTCCGGCACCTTGAACGACGCCGGATCACACTCGGGCTTCGCCGGCTCCGTGCGCAGGAGGGCGTAGCCGTCCCACATGGACTGACCGACCTCCATCATCCGGGCGTTCATGCGCCCGGCGAGGTCGAAACACAGCGCCGACACCAGCAGGATGAAGACGGGGATCGTCGAAAGGAGCGTACGCGTGCGCGTCGGCGGGGCGTGCACTGCGGCTCACTCCTTCTGTTCGGCGCACTCGGCGCGGGCGGGCTCCGCCTTGCAGCGGACGCGGCGCAGGAGCGTCAACATGCCCTTGTCGTAGACCTTGACCTCGTCCCGCAGGCGCAGACGCACCTCCTGGAACATGGTGTCGTACTTCTCCTTGTCGGCGGGCGCGATGTCGATCCACACGTTGGCCGGCATGGCCTTGTCGCCCTTCTCCACGATGCCGCGGTACCGGGCGAAGTTGTCCGCGCCCCACTTGCGGCTGCTGTTGGCGAAGTCGTCCGTGAAGGTCGCCGCCTTGGTCACGATCTGGAACGTCAGCTGGCTGAGGACGTAGCGGGCGACGCCGCCGTTCTTCCCCAGGCCCTTGTAGAGCTCCAGGGCCTTGTAGGCCACCGCGGGGGCGTAGCAGGCATCCACGTTGCCGTTGTTGAACATGCCGGCGAAGTTGCCGAGATCGGCGGGCACCATGGACGCGCCGACGTGCCGGACCATGGTCTTGGCGGCCTCGTCGTAGTCCAGCGTCGCCAGGCGCTTGCCGGCGAGCTCGGGGACCGTGTCGACGCTGCGGTCGCGGACGAACAGCCACACGGCGCCCCCGGGGAAGAGGCCCAGGATGTTGTACTCGGGGGTCTTGAGGAGCGCGCCGCCCTTGGGGGTGGCGAACTGCTGGACCACCGTGGCGAGCTGATCGTAGCTCGTGACCGCGCCCATGGCCTCGAGCGAGCCGGCGAACTTGTGGAAGAGACGCACGCGCGTGCTCGTGAGCACGACCGCGTCGCACCGGCCGGCCTTGAAGTCCTCGGCGGCGGTCTTCTCGTCCGTGTAGGGCTTCATGGCGAAGTCGACGCCCCAGCCGCCGGCCGCCGCCTTGTAGTCCTTCATCAGGTTGAAGATGTCGCCGTTGGCCCCGCTGGGGTCGTAGATGCAGAGGCTCTTCGACTCGGCCGCGACCGCGGATCCGAAGCCGAGACAGACGGCGAAGACTGTGGTCAGAAGCGCGCTGAGCTTGAACTTCACGGTTTGACTCCCTGCCCCGCGGCGGGGGCGGTTGGCGGTGCGGCGTTGGTGGCGGGCGCGGCGGGCGCAGGCGGCGCGGCGGGCGCGTCCCCCAGACCGTCGAACAGCCCCTGGTCCTCGACGGGCGCGGCCGTGGGTCCGGGGAACGTGCCCAGGGCGCCGATGGGCGTCCGGTGGCCGGTCTCCTTCGTCCACAGGCGGTCGGACATCTGCTGGACGATCATGTGCGCGTTCATGTCCAGCAGCCGGTATTCCTTGTTGACGGGGTTCGCCGCCCGCGCCTGGGCGTAGGCGGTGATCGCGGTCTTCACCTCGTCCAGACGTCCCGCGGCGTTCAGGGATTCAATCTGGATGGCGCGGGCCAGGCGCACGCCGCTCGTGTCGGCCAGCGCGACGGCGCCCTCGAGGACCTTGAAGGGGTCCTGGCCCTCGGGCGCGGCCCCGGGCACGCCGACCCAGATGCCCGCCCGCAGCGCGGCGGGGGCCCCGAACCAGGCGTCGTTGCGCAGACACTCGGTGCCCCGGGCGGCCTTGCGCGGGACATCCAGCGACACGCCCACCTCGCCCTCGGCGGCGCGGTCGTGCAGCACGGACTGCGCGCCGGCGATCAGACCCATCAGGTAGAGCGCACGGTCCGGCTCGCTCTCGAACTCGGGACACTCGCCGCCGGGCTCGCCGTACGCGGCCACCAGCCGGTCCCAGGCCGCCGCGTACCGGCGGGCGGCGCGCTCGTGCAGGCGCTTCTCCCGCAGACGCGCGTCCTGGGCGTCGTCCGAGCGGTTCGAGCGCTGCGCGCGGATGCCGTCGAGCTCGGCCTCCCAGGCCTGCCCCTCGGCGCAGGTGGCTGCGGACACGAGCGCCGAGAGCGCCGCCTTGTCCGGGCGGTCGGTCACGCGCTCGAAGGCCATCGTGAAGTTGCCCAGCGCCGCGCCGGTCATGCACGCCTGATCGGCGTCGTCCGTCCCCATGACGTACGGCGTCATGTGATCCACGGCGAAGTGGGCGGTCACGTCGCCCGTCTGCGAGTAGAGCATGCTCCGGCAGCCCGCGGACGACGTGGCGAGGAGCATCAACGCGGCGCAGACGCGCAGTTTCGGACTCCGGGACATGGGCACTCCTGGGGTGGAGCGGCGAAGCTATTTCACCCCGCCGGAAACGGCAACGTCGCTCGACGCGGTCAGCGTCCGTAAAGCGAGACGAGGCCGCGGAAGCGGTCGGCGACGTCGTCACGCATCATCTCGGGGCGCATCCGCCAGCCCCAGTTGCCCGCGGCCACGGCGGGCACGTTCATGCGCGCCTCGTTGCCCAGCGAGAGCAGATCCTGGAACGGCACGATGGCGAAGACCGAGACCGAACCCAGCGCCGCTCGGATGAGATCCCAGACGACGTCGTGCCCGTTCACGCCGAAGTAGCGGCGCACGTGGTCGCGCACGTGGTCGCTCGTGGCGTTCCAGAAGCCCATCGTCGTCTCGTTGTCGTGCGTGCCCGTGTAGACCACGGAGTCGCGGGTGTGGTTGTGCGGCAGGTAGTGGTTCTCGGGCCGCTCGCCGAAGGCGAACTGCAGCACCTTCATGCCGGGCAGGCCGGCGTCCGCCAACAGGTGGCGCACGGCGTCGTCGATGATGCCCAGGTCCTCGGCGAGGATGGGCAGGTTTCCGAGCGCGCCGCGCAGGGCGTCGAAGAGCGCGCGCCCGGGGCCGGGCCGCCACTTGCCCATGCGGGCGTCCGTCGCGTCGGCGGGCACGGCCCAGTAGGCCGAGAAGGCGCGGAAGTGGTCGATGCGCACGAAGTCCGTCTGCTCCATCACGCGGCGCACCCGGGCGACCCACCAGCGGTAGTCGTCCTCGGCCATGCGGTCCCAGCGATACAGCGGGTTGCCCCAGAGCTGCCCCGTCTCGCTGAAGGCGTCGGGGGGCACGCCGGAGACCTCCATGCGCCGGCCGTCCGCGTCGAGCTCGAACATGTCCTGCGACGCCCAGACGTCCGCCGAGTCGGCGTCGACGTAGATGGGCATGTCCCCCACGAAACGCACGCCGCGCTCGTGGGCGTAGGCCCGCAGCGCGCTCCACTGCTGGTCGAACAGGAACTGCAGCGCGATCTCGCGGTCGATCTCGGCCTCGAGCTCCTTGCGGGCGGCGGCCAGCGCCTCGGGCGCGCGGCAGCGCAGCTCCGTGGGCCAGCTCCAGTAGGGCTCGCCGCGGAACCGATTGCGCAGCGCGAAGAAGAGGGCGGCGTCCTCGACCCAGGGCGCGCGGGCGCGGTAGGCGCGTACCTGAGCCTGCGGCACGCGGGAGGCCGCCAGGGCGAGCCGGGGCCCCTTGTAGTCGATCATCGACTGCCAGCCCACGCGGTCGCCGGCGGCGGGTCCGGGGCCGAGCTCGCCCTGCGAGAGGAGCCCCTGCTCGACCAGAGTGTCCAGGTCGATCATCCAGGGGTTGCAGGCGAAGGCCGACCCGCTCGAATAGGGCGAGTTGCCCGCCCCGGCCGGCACCAGGGGCAGCACCTGCCAGAGCTTGACGCCGGCCCGGGCCAGGAAGTCGACGAAGCGCCGGGCGTGAACGCCGAGCGCGCCGATGCCGTGCGGACCGGGCAGGGACGTGGGGTGGAGGAGGACGCCGGCGGAGCGGTGGAAGAGTTCGTCTGCGGTGGGCTTCATGGGCCCGGGAATCTACACCACCCGGGGCCCGCGGGGATCAGGGAGTTGGGCGAACTACCAGCGCTCGCCGCTGTGCTGCTGACCGTGGCAGGTGCCCGTGCAGCGACCGCTGGCGTAGCTGAAGCCCGCCGCCAGGAACGACACCTGGACCGACTCGTTCACGTGCAGGTTCGGCGCGATGATCGCCTTCTGGGCGTTGACGACCGTGCGGTGGCACTCCTGGCACGGGTAGCGCTCGTTCAGCACGTGCAGGCGGTGCTCGCCACGGAGCGTGTTGCCCGCGGCCACGGTCTCGTCGTCGTGGCACGCGGCGCAGTTGTACGGGCCGCCCTGGGTCCAGGGGATGGCACCGGAGGCCACCACGCCGTCGCCGTGGCAGTAGGTGGCGCTGCAGGTCGTGTTGGCCAGGCTGTAGACCGCCGCGGCGTTGCGGCTGTCCATGCGGACCTCGGCGCGGTTGTCGCCGTCGATGTGACCCACGCTCAGCGCGTTCGCCGGCTGCGTGTGACACTTGCTGCAGGTCCAGGCGCTGTGGAGCGTCGTCGCCGCGACGTGTTTCGTGTGGGCGCCGACGCCGCGGAGGTTGGTGGCGAAGGCCCCGGCGACGTCGAAGGGCGGCGCGCCGGTCTGGTTGTCACGGCCGCCGTGGCAGAACGTGCAGTTGGTCTTCCAGCCCGGGTGGCACTGCTCGCAGGACACGCCGACGTCACCGCCGAGCAGGTCCGCGCCGTGGCAGGCGCCGCAGGCCCCCGCACCGCCGGCGTTGAAGGCCGCGCCGTGCTGGTTGGCGGCCGCCCAGCCGTCCGGGTGTCCGGAGACGGCCTCGACGGTGCCGTTCACGTGAAGGCCGCCGGCGAGATCGATCTCACCGTTGGCCAGCACCGTGCCGGGGTGGCAGCGCGAACACTGGTCCGACTGCGAGTGCGGGGCCGGCGGCGGGGCGCCGTGACAGGCCCCACAGGCCGCCTGCGTGCCATCGACGCGGGTCCACTGCGGGCGGGGTACGGTGCCGCCCCCCAGCGTCGCGCCGTGGCAATACACGTTGCTGCACTGGTTCGTGTTCGTCGCGTAGGCCGCCGCGCCGCCGCCGCTCGTCGCCAGGCGGCCGAAGATCACCTCGGCCCCGGGCACGGCGTCCATGTGTCCCGCCGCCGCGATGGTGGCCGGGACCACGTGGCACTCGGTGCAAGCGATGGGACCGGAGACCGCGCCGCCGGCCAGGTGCGTCTCGTGCGCCCCGACGCCCGGATCCCGAGTGTCGACGACGCCGTCCAGCCCCGTCGGCGGACCCGGATCGTTCGCGCTGCCGTGGCAGCCGCCGCAGGCGGGCACCTGCACGTCCACCTGGCCGTTGATGTGGGTGCCGGCCGCCACGTCGATGGTGCCATCGGGCCGCACCGTACGCGTGTGACACAGATCGCAGCGCTCCGAGGCCACGTGCGGCGGGGGCGGCGGGACGCCGTGGCAGGAGCCGCAGAGGATCTGACTGCCGTCCACGCGGGTCCAGACCGGCGTGGTGTCCGCGCCGCCGGGCCGCGTGGCGCCATGGCAATAGACGCCGCTGCAGGTGGCCTGCGCGCGGTTCCACGCCGGGGCCGCGCCGTCCGCCCGCGCCAGCCCGCTGAAGGTCACCTCGGGTGTGGCCGAGGCGTCGAGATGGCCCGCGGCCCGCACGTCGCCGGGCACGGTGTGGCAGCTCACACACGGGATCGGACCGCGCAGCGCACCGCCGGTCAGGTGCGTCCGGTGCGCGCCGACGCCGAGCGCGTTCGTGGCCAAAGCGCCATTGAGCGCCACGGGGGGCGCCGCGTTGCCACCGCTGCCGTGGCAGCCGTCGCACCCGGGCATCACGGCCTCGACGATGCCATTGATGTGTTGCCCGCCGACGACGTCGATGGTGCCATCCGCCCGCACGGTGCCGGGGTGACACTCCGTGCAGCGGTTCCACGTCGGGTGCGGGGCCGGGGGCGGCGCGCCGTGGCAGCGTCCGCAGTCGGCCGGGTCCGCGCCCTCGTCCGTCCAGACGGGGTCCACCGCCGCGCCGCCGCCCAGGGTGCTGCCGTGGCAGTACACGTCGCCGCAGGAGAAGTTCACCGCGTCGTAGGCCGGCGCGGCGCCCTCCGTCGTCGCCAGCGCGCCGAAGACCAGCTCGGCCCCCGGCGTCTGGTCGATGTGACCCACGTCGCCCAGGGCCCCCGGCACCAGGTGGCACTCCTCGCACTCCAGAGGACCGCGCAGGCTGCCGCCCCGCAGGTGGGCGTCGTGGGCGCCGACGCCCGGATCACTGGCCAGGGTCGCGCCGTCCAGGGCCGTCGGCGGGGCGGGATCGCCCTCGCCGCCGTGGCAGGCGTCACAGGCGAGCGGGGCCACGTCCAGGCGGCCGTCGATGTGATGACCGCCGGGGACGTCCAGCGTGCCGTCCGCCCGGACGGTCATCGGGTGGCATGTGTTGCAGTCCTGACGGGCGGGGTGCGGCGCCGGGGGGGGCGCGCCGTGGCACGAACTGCACGTGCGCTGCGTGCCGTCGACGCGGTTCCACTGCGGCGCCCGGCGCTGACCGCCCGTGAGCGTGATGCCGTGACAGTAGCCGCCGGAGCAGGTCCGCTGATTGGTGTTGTAGCGCGGCGTCACGCCGCCCGTGCGGGCCAGCGCGCCGAACTGCAGCGTCACGCCGGGCACCGCATCCAGGTGGCTGGCGTCGCCCACGGCCGCCGGCACGGGGTGGCACTCGTTGCAGGCGATGGGGCCGCGCAGGTGCATGCCTTCGAGGTGGGCGCGGTGGGCGCCGACACCCGGCGAGGCCGTGCCCTGATTGCCCCCGAGATCCGAAGGCGGCGCCGGGTTCCCGTTGCCACCGTGGCAGGCGTCACAGCCGGCCATCTGCGCCTGCACCTGACCGTCGATGTGGAGGCCGCCGGCGATGTCGATGCTGCCGTCGGGGAGCACGGAGCCCGGGTGGCAGGCATTGCAGTCCGGCGAAGCCGGGTGCGGGGCGGGGGGCGGCGCGCCGTGGCAGGCGTCGCAGGCCATCTGCGTGCCGTCCACCTGCGTCCACCGCGGCGCGTCCACCGTGCCGCCGCCGAGCGTGGCGCCGTGGCAGTATGCGCCGCTGCAGGTCTCCGTCTGCGGGTCGTAGACCGGCTGGGCGCGATCGGCACCGGCGAGCGCGCCGAAGACGACCTCGGCGCCGGGCTCGCCGTCGATGTGGCTGGCCGCGTCGAGCGTGTCCGGGACCACGTGACACTGATCGCAGGGGATCGGGCCCCGGAGCGTCCCGGCCTCGAGGTGGGCCGCGTGCGCGCCGACGCCGGCCGAACCGGTGTCGATGCTGCCGTCCAGCGCGCGGGGCGGCGCGGGATCGCCGTTGCCGCCGTGGCAGGCGTCGCAGCCCTCGACGGCGACGTCGATGCGGCCGTTGATGTGCAGGCCGCCGGCCAGGTCCAGGGCCCCGTTGGGCAGCACGGTGCCCGGGTGGCAGAGCGTGCAGGCGTCCACCTGCGGGTGCGGCGCCGGCGGGGGGGCGCCGTGGCAGGCGCCACAGGCGCGCTGGCTGCCATCCACGGTCGTCCAGTGGGGCTGTGCGACGACGCCGCCCGTCAGCGCGCCGCCATGGCACCACGTGTTCCCGCAGACGTTGGCGTCGCGGTCGTAGGCCGGCGCGAGGCCGCCGGCGCGGGCCAGCGGGCCGAAGGTCAACTCCGCGCCGGGGTTCGCGTCCCGATGGCCCGGGGCGTCCGCCCCGGCCGGGACCACGTGGCACTCGTTGCACGCGATGGGCTCGCGGCGGACGTGTCCGGCCGTCAAGTGCGCCCGGTGAGCGCCGACGCCCGGCGCGTTCGTGTCCACGCTGCCGTCCAGCGCGCGGGGCGGCGCCGGGTCGCCGTTCGAGCCGTGGCAGGCGTCGCAGGCCAGGTTGCCCGCCGGCGCCTGAAGGATGCCGTCGATGTGTCGGCCGCCGGCGAGGTCGATGCGGCCGTCGGGCAGGACCGTCTCGGGGTGGCAGGCGTTGCAGGTGTCGATCTGGGGGTGGGGTGCGGGCGGCGGGGCGCCGTGGCAGCCATCGCAGGTCACCTGCGTGCCGTCCAGGTTCGTCCAGCGGGGCACCGTCGACGAGCCGCCCGTCAAGGTGGCGCCGTGGCAGTAGGCCCCGCTGCAGGTCGCGGCGGCGTGGTCCCAGCCGGGCATCGCACCGTCCGCGGCGGCGAGCGCGTCGAAGACGACCTCGGCCGGGGACCGGTCCAGGTGGCCCGGGGCGAGCGCGTCCGCGGGCACGATGTGGCACGTCTCGCAGGGCAGCGGGCCGCGCAGCGTGCCGGCCACCAGGTGTCGCTGGTGCGCGCCGACGGCGACGTTGGCCGTGTCGAGCGCGCCGCTCACGGCTCGGGGCGGGGCCGGGCCGTCCACACCGCCATGGCAGAGCACGCAGGGATCGGGCTCGACGACGGCGGCGTCCGGCTCGGGCGGCAGCGCGGCGTCGGGCAGCGGCGGGAGGGCCGCATCGGGCGTGGGCGGCAGGGCGGCGTCCGGCGTGGGCGGCAGGGCCGCGTCCGGCGTCGGCGGCATCGCGCCGTCGGGCGTCGGCCCCATCCCGTCGGGGACCGGCTGCCGGGCGTCCGGCGTCGGCGCGGTGGCGTCCGGACGGCCCTGGTCGGGCGTGGTGCCGCGATCGGGGTCGGCGGACTGCCCATCCCGACGCAGCGCGGCGTCCGCAGGCGGAGGGCCTTCGATCGACTTCGCCACGTCACCGCACGCCGAGAGCGCCCAGGCCAGGCCCACGGCACCCCAGACCCCGACCTGCGTGTGCAGCGACCTCTTCCCCGTTCCCATCGTCGTCCTCCCGTTCCGCTCGCGAGCGTCCAGCATCCCCGGGGGGACGATCACCGCTGCGAAGGCCGGGCGGCAAGCGCGGCGCGACACCCCTTGATGGGTGTCAAAGGACGATCCAGGGGTCGTATGCCGTCCGTAGGCGAACCTACGTTCCGGAGGGCGAACGCGTGGCGAAGCCGCCCCGCAGGCCGTGCTGGAGCACCTGGGTGAGCGCGAGCGCCTCCCAGCTCTCGGCCTGTCGGAGCGGCGAGTCGGGCCCGGCGGACTCCAGGGCGCCGGCCACGTCGGCGGCGTCCGTCCCCGGCGGAAAAAGGCCGCGATGGGCTTCGCGCAGGCGCGCCTCGAGCTGCAGCGGTCGACCCGGGTCGAGCTGCCCGGACATCAGCGGCGGTCGCGCCTGGGCGTCGAACCCGAAGCCCGGCCCGCCCTCGAGCCGCGCCCACTCGAAGAAGTCCAGGTTCACCGTCAGGCGCACCTCGCTGATCTCGCCCTCGGGCTCGGCAAACACGGCCGTCACGTACACTTCGTCGAGGGGCAGGACCTCGCCCGAGACGCGGAATTCGAGGGTCGTCGCCACGGCGTGTCGTTCGATCTTCATGGCCCCCTCATCGGCGCGGGGGGCCTGGACCATGACGGCGGTGTCGCGCCTGGATGACCGCCCCCCCAAAAGAGATCGACCCGCTGTCACCCGCGTTTGACAGGTCGATGCGTAAGAAATCGCACGCTCCCGGCCACTGCAGTGCAAAGACGAGAGACGACCTGCAGTTTTCGGGAATGGCATGAATCGTGCTTGGCGTTTACCCGAAGAGATTCACCGAAAGGCCCCCCAATGTTCCAGACCACCGACCTCGACCTCGCCGACGCCCTCTGGTTCACCCCCGTCCCCGGCCACACGGCGCCGCTGCCCGCGCAGACGGGCTGCGCCACGGAGCAGCTCCTGTGCGAGCTGTTCTTCGACGCCGTCACGCAGGGCGGCTACCCGCCGCGCCGCCGCGGCACGGCGATCTACGGCCCCTGGTTGCGGGTGACCGAGACACGGCCGCCCCACCTGAGCAGTCTGGACGCCGGGCCCTGCTTCGTCGTCACCGGCCGCACCCTGCGCCACGAGGGCGAGGCCCGCTGGCTGCGCGAGGGCGCGCTCGAGATCGCCGCCTGAGGTCTCTCGACCTCAGCGCTTGCCCTTCTCGGCAGGTCCGCCCGCCGCTTTGACGCCCTGGGCGGGCCTGGCCGACTTGCCCGCCGGCGCAGCATCGAGTCGCGCGGGGGTCTCGGCCAGGAGCCAGCCCATGGCCGCCATCGCCGCCGTCGCCTCGGTGAGCGCCGCGGGGTCGACCTTGTCCAGGGTGTCCGCCGCCGAGTGGTGGTAGTCGAAGTACTTCGACTCGTCGACGAGCAGGAGCATGCCGGGCACGCCCTTCTCCACCAGCGCGCCCACGTCCGCCCCGGCCATGTCGGGGAGCACCGTGGTCGCGCCGAGGGGCTTCAGCAGCGCGGTCAGCTTGCCGAGCGACTGCACGGCGCGCGCCTCGGCGGCCTTGTCGGCCATGGCCACGCCGAACCCGCGGGGCTTGAAGCCGCCCATGTCCGACTCGATGGCGGCCACGTGGCGGTCGAGCTCGGCGCGGTGGTCCTCGGCGTACTGGTCCGCCCCGGCGCCGCCGTTCTCCTCGTTGGTCCACAGGACCACGCGGAGCGTGCGGCGGGGGCGCAGGTCGAGCCGCTTGAGCGCGGCGACGGCCTCCATCGCCATGACCACGCCTGCGCCGTCGTCGTGGGCCCCCTGCCCCACATCCCAGGAGTCCAGGTGTCCGCCGAGGACGACGAACTCGTCCGGCAGCTCGCGCCCGCGGAGCTCGCCGATCACGTTGGCCGAGGGGACCTCGCCGGCGTCGCGGGCCTCCATCTTCAGCCGAACGACGACCTTGCGGCCGCCCTCGATCAGGCGGGCGACGAGCTCGGCGTCCTCGACGCTCAGCGCCGCGCCGGGGATGCGGACCTTCGAGTCGCCGTAGAGCGTGACGCCGGTGTGGGGCGAGCCCAGGCTGTGCGCGGTGACCGATCGGATGAGCACGCCGACGGCGCCCTTCTCGGCGGCCATCTTCGGCCCGCGGAGGCGAAAGCCGACCGTCTCGCCATAGCCCGTGCCCTTGCGGGCGTCGAAGGCCGGCATGGCGTTGCCGAAGAGCACGATGCGGCCCTTCACCTTTTCGCCGAGCGCCTCGAAGTCCGCCAGGGAGCGGGCCAGCACGACCTCGGCCGTGACGCCCTCGGGCGGCGTGCCCACGGAGTTGCCCAGGCCGAGTATGTGCAGCGGCGTCTCGCGGGGCTCGAGCAGCGTGGCCGACTCGGCGCCGCGAATCCAGCGGCGGACCATCACGGGCTCGGTGCGCACGTTCTCCAGGCCGTCGGCGCGCATGGTCGCCACGGCCCACTCCACGGCCTTCTCGAGCTGCGGGGAGCCGCTGAGCCGATGCCCGACGTCGTCGCAGAGGCGCGTCAGGTGCGCGTAGGCGCCGTTCCCGGCCCGGATGCCCTCGACGATGCGCTTCACCGTCACCGCCGGCGCGGGGGCGCGGGGCGGCGCCGGCGCGGCGGCGGCGGGGATCGCGAGGGCCAGGACGAGCGGGAGCAGGGCGGCGCGGAGCGTGTTCTTCATTCGAGGTGACTCAACCCGAGAACGGCGGCGAGGGCAAGGCCGGCGCCCAGCACAGCGGCCCACAGGTGGCGCCGCCACGGCGGCGTATCGTCGTGCGCATGCGCGGCGTGGGGATCATCGCACGCTTCCTCGGCGCCGTGCACGTGCGGGCCGTGGCCCCAGACCACGTGCAGCACCGTACCGGCCATCATCGCCTGGAAGATGGGCAGGATGCGGACGTTCAGCAGCGCGAGCGCGGCGTCGCCGAGGGCCACGCCCAGGATGGTGCCGAGGGCCTCGGTGGCCAGGATGGTCACCGCGGCCCGGCGCCCGATCACGGTCAGGCCGAGCCACCACACGGAAAGGCTCAGGGGCACGCGGTGCAGCAGCACGGCCACCGCCAGCGGGGCGGCGGGCTCGCTCGTGCCCAGGGCGACGCCGTCGATCATGGCGTGCGTGAGCAGCGCGAGCAGGCCGATGACCGCGGCGCCGCGGTTCGCCTGCGTGTTGCCGTGCGGGAAGAAGCGGTGCAGCAGGCCGGGGAGCGCCGCCCCGACCACCGCCGCGGCGCCCGCGGGCCATCCGGCGACCTCGACGGCGTCCGGAAGCACGTGCAGGAGCAGCAGGCCGGCGACGCCCACGAGCACGAAGGCGTCCAGCGCGGCGCGCCCGCGGCCGGCCGGGTGCAAGACCGCGATGAGCGCCGGTCCGGAGGCCAGCGCCGCCAGGCTCAGGCACAGCATCAGCATCGCGGGATCCTCGGCGGGGGGGGGCGAAACGCCCGGGCAGGCGGCACGGGCCGGGAAAAAGGCGACGCGTTTTGTAGCGGAGCGCCGGGGGAGACGCAACGCCGATACGCCCCGAGTGGACCTCGGCGGGCTTCGGGGCCACAATGCCCCGGTGCAACTCGTGCTGATCCGACACGGCATCGCCGCCGAACGCGAGACCTGGACGGGGGACGACGCCCTGCGCCCCCTGACCGAGCCGGGGCGGGCGCGCTTCGACGCCGTGGTCGTCGGCCTCGGGCGCCTCGGCCTGCGGTTCGAACGCGTGCTGCACAGCCCCTGGCTGCGGGCCGCCGAGACGGCCCAGCGCCTCGTCCCGCTGACGGATGGCCCCCTGCGGAGCGTCGCCGCCCTGGCCGCGCCGGTGACCCCCGTCGCCGTGGACGCGCTGCTCGCGGACGCAAGCCACCGCGGTACGACGGCCCTCGTCGGCCACGAGCCGTACCTGAGCGAACTGCTCGCCGCCCTGCTCGCCCCGACGACGCCGGTCCCCCTGCCGGTCCGGTGGAAGAAGGGCGGCGTGGCCTGGCTCGAGGGCGACGGCCCCGCCGCGGGCGCGTTCTCCCTGGTCGCTTTTCTGCCACCTTCGGTGCTGCGACGCGTGGGTCCCTGACCCCCGCCGACGCCCTCGACCCCGTTCCCCGGAGAGACTGAGATGGCCACCCGCTCCCGCAGCCCGCGCGCCGCAACGCCCCCGGAAGAGGTCCCGGCCGAGACGGCCGTTGCGCCCGTCGAGCCCGCCCCGACCCCAGCGCCCGGCGCGCCGGGCCTGCCCCGCGTGGGCGCCGCCCGCCGGGATCTGGCCGATCCGGCGCTCTACATCAACCGCGAGCTCTCGCAGCTCGAGTTCAACTTCCGCGTGCTCGCCCAGGCCGAGGACCCCCGCGTGCCGCTGCTCGAGCGCCTGCGCTACCTGGCCATCTCCAGCACCAACCTGGACGAGTTCTTCGAAATCCGGGTGGCCGGCCTGCGCGAGCAGCTCGCCTACAGCGTTAACGCCATCGGCCCCGAGCTGCTCTCGCCACAGGAGGCCCTCGCCCGGGTGAGCCAGCGCGCCCACGAGCTCGTCGACCGCCAGTACCGCGTGCTCAACGACGAGCTCTTGCCGGCGATGGTCGAGGAGGGCATCCGCATCCGCAAACGCGGCGACCTGACGCCGGACCAGCGCGAGTGGGTCAACGACCACTTCTCGCACGAGGTCCTGCCGGTGCTGACGCCCATGGGCCTCGACCCGGCGCACCCCTTCCCGCGCATCCTGAACAAGGCCCTGACCTTCATCATCTCGCTCGACGGCCCGGACGCCTTCGGCCGCGACAGCGGCATCGCCGTGCTGCAGGTGCCCCGCTGCCTGCCCCGTCTGATCGCCCTGCCCAAGGACGTCTCGGAGTCGAGCCACGAGTTCGTGCTGCTCTCGTCCGTCATTCACGCGCACATCGGCGAGCTGTTCCCGGGCATGCGCGTCACGGGCTGCCACCAGTTCCGGGTGACGCGCGACAGCGACCTCTGGGTCGACGAAGAGGAGTCCCAGGACCTGCTCGCCGCGCTCAAGGGCGAGCTGCCCAACCGCAAGTGGGGCGAGGCCGTGCGGATCGAGGTCGACGACAAGTGCAAGACCCGCATCACCAAGTTCCTGCTGCAGAAGTTCAACCTGACGCGGCAGGACATGTACCGGGTCAACGGGCCGGTGAACCTGCACCGGCTCGACGCCATCTACGACCTCGTCGACCGCCCGGACCTGAAGTTCCCGCCCTACGCGCCGGTCGTGCCGCCCGAGGTCGCCCGGTCGGACGACATGTTCGACTTCATCCGGCGCAACGACCTGCTCTTGCACCACCCGTTCCAGTCGTTCATGCCCGTCGTCGACCTGCTCAATCAGGCCGCCGTGGACAAGGACGTGCTGGCCATCAAGATGACGCTCTACCGCACGGGCGCCGAGTCGCCGCTCATCGACGCGCTGATCCAGGCCGCCCGAAATGGGAAAGAAGTCACCGCCGTGGTGGAGCTGCGGGCGCGCTTCGACGAGGAGCGCAACATCCACCTGGCCACGCGACTGCAAGAGGTCGGCGCCACCGTCGCCTACGGCATCGTGGGCCACAAGACGCACGCCAAGATGCTGCTCATCGTGCGCCGCGAGGCCAACGGCCTGCGTCGGTACGTGCACCTGGGCACGGGCAACTACCACATCCGCACCACGCGTCAGTACACCGACTTCAGCCTGTTGACGGCCGGCCGGCGCCTCGGCGAGGACGTCCACAACCTGTTCCTGCAGCTCACGAGCCCGGGCAAGGTCCGGCCGCTGCGCAAGCTCCTGCAGTCACCGTTCACGCTCCACGAGCGGGTGATCGAGCTCATCGACGAGGAGATCGAACACGCCAAGGGCGGCGCCCCGGCGCGCATCGTCGCCAAGATGAACGCGCTGGCCGAGCCGAAGGTCATCCAGGCGCTGTATCGCGCCTCCCAGGCGGGCGTGCAGATCGACCTGATCGTGCGCGGCGTGTGCTGCCTGCGCCCGGGCATTCCGGGCATCTCGGCCAACATCACCGTGCGCTCCATCGTGGGCCGGTTCCTGGAGCACAGCCGCATCTTCTACTTCCGCGCGGGCGGGGCGGACATCGTGTTCTGCAGCAGCGCCGACTGGATGGCCCGCAACTTCTTCCGCCGCACGGAGTCGGCGTTCCCCCTGGACTCCACCCCCCTGCGCAACCGCGTGGTGGGCGAGGGCCTGACGGTCTACCTGGCGGACGACGCCCAGGCCTGGACGCTGGACGCCGACGGCACCTACGCCCGCGTGCCGCCCCGGGGCGACCAGCACGTGTGCGCGCAGGAGCTGCTGATGCAGCGCCTGGGCGGCGCCGCGACGGACGAAGACGCCTGAGACTGGCACGCCCCGTGCACATGGGCCCGGCGACTCGCCGAAACGCCCTGGAGCACGGAACGATGGCCACTCGACTCGCCACCTGGAAGCGCCTGGAAACCCTGACCCGCGCCGGCCTCTTCGCCGGGCTGGCCGGCCTGCTCGCCTCGGCCTGCGCCGAGACGCCGGAGAGCGCCCCCGCCGGCGACGACGAGGCCGCGACCTTCGGCGGCGTCGCCCTCAAGGCCGACGGCAAGTACACGGACTGCGAGCTGCTCGAGGTCCTCAAGCTGGTCAACGAGTCCGCCACGGACGTGGCGGCGCTGAAGGCCATCGGCCTGCGCACCGAGGCCGCCAACCGCATCTTCGCCCACCACGTCGGGCCGGACGCCGCGCTCGGCACCGCCGACGACGACGTGTACGACTCCCTCGACGAACTCGACGCCGTCCCCTACGTCGGCCCCAAGGCGCTCGATCAGATCGTCGGCGCCGTTCGCCCCCGATGCGAGCCGGACCTGACGACGCGTCCGTTCATCGACTCGACGACCTTCGGCGGCAGCACCGGCGGCGGCTGGGAGCGCAACAACGTCGAGCTCGAGGGCGTGATGACCGTCACGGGCCTGACCGGGGCGCAGCTGCGCGCGATCCTGACGACCAAGGACACCTCCGGGCGCAGCGAGTACGAGAAGCTGCGCAAGAACACGAGCTTCGAGGCCTTCTCCACGGAGTTCGGCGCCGATTCGATGCCCTGGGACTCGGCCAGCCACGCGCTCCGCGAGAGTTTCCCCTACACCGTGCTGACCATCGAGTCCGAGCGTTTCGCCGTCGACGCCGCAAGCCACCGGCGCGAGCTGAGCCTCGGCACCGACAAGATGGACGACATCTACTACGACACGGCCGACTTCCAGCTCCTCAAGCACAAGATGGTGCTGCGCGCCCGCGCCCGCTGGGACTCCGACAACGTGGTGCGCCGCCTGCTCATCGGCGCCAAGTTCGACACCGGCATCGACCCGGACGGCCTGAAGCGCACGGACAAACTCGACGTGCGCACCGAGGGCGAGCAGCACCTGGCCACGCTGGACAACGACATCCGCCGTGGCAAGGTCAAGTGGGGCTTCGGTGGCCAGGAGGAGGCCGTCGCGCCCGTGAAGGCCATCTACGAGAAGCTCGTGGCCGCCGACGTGCTCCCCGACTTCACGGCCCACCAGGACGTGCTGCTGCTCGATCCCAAGGCGCGCCTGCGCTCCATCCGCAGCCGATTCCACCTGAACGAGGCCCGCATCGACAGCGTCCGCCGCCTGCACGACGACGGCAAGACGCGCCTCACGCAGGTGCTCGCGCTCGTCGGCGAGGCCCGCGCCGCCGGCCGCATCCCCGCCGACCTCGAGGCCGCCGCCGCCCAGGTCGAGTCCCTGGCCAAGGGCATCACGGACGCGACGACGCTCACGGCCCGCGCCCTCACCGCCGCGCAGACCGTGCGCCCCGAGACGACGGAGGCGGACATCGCCGCCCTCCTGCCCGGCGCCAGCGCCCCCACGGACGTGGCCGGCCTGAACCTGCGCAAGGCCGTCGCCGAGGCCGTCGACGCGCTGTACCACGAGATCGGCGACCCCCTGGACGAGGTCGAGCGCGAGCTCGTCGGCGCGATGAACACGCGCTTCGACGCCTACGTGCTGCCGTTCGAGCTCTACTGCGTCAGCGTGAACAACGCGCTGGGCGTCTACCGCGCCGCCGGCCCGTTCATCACGGCCTACCAGGGCATGGACGCCGCCATGGCGCTGCCCGCCTTCAACGCCTACATCGAGGCGCAGAAGGCCGCCAACGCCGACGGCTTCAAGGACCTGACCGCCCTGAACGAGGCCGACTGGGCCGCCCTGGGCCTCGCCCTGAAGCTCGAGGACCTGAAGATCGCCCGCCGCCAGATCGAGTACGCCGGCACGCTCGCCCAGGCCCTCTGGTTCGACCAGGCCCGCGAGTTCTACGTGCCCGCCAGCGACCGCGCCTGGGGCAACTTCCTGATCGACACCTTCGACTGGACGGACGTGGTGACCGAGGAGGAGTGGCAGCGCATCCCGGAGACGGAGCGCACCATCGCCACGCCCCTGCCCCCCGAAAAGGTCGCCACGACGATCCTGGTCAACGAGCTGCAGATCGAGCTGGGCCAGGAGACGGCCTACGTGAAGCGCATCGCCGAGCTCGAGACGCTGGTGGCCAATCCGACCCCCGAGCAGCCCGTCGAGGTCACGACGGCCCAGCTCGCCGGCGCGAAGTTCGTCTTCTCGGCCTACCGCGCGCTGCTGCAGGACCTCGCCGAGCTCAAGGGCGAGCGCGTGCTCAAGCGCCTGAAGCGCGCCGGCGCGCCCGGCGGCCTGCAGTGGGTGCCCGCCTCGGACAGCAAGGGCAACATCGCCCTGAACATCGTCTCCGACCGGGACTGAGCGCGCGCCACGGCCGGGCCCGGTCGCTCAGGGCGCCGCGGCCACACCCAGAAACCGGTCGTAGCGGTGGCAGTCGATGGCCACGGGGCAGTCGGCCTGTGTCGTGAACGTGTGCCAATCGGCGAGGCCGTTGATGCTGCCGTCGGGGTTCAGCACCCCGTCGAGGCGGACCTCGACCATCGTCCCGCACAGCGGCAGCACCTGGAGCGGGGCCAAGGTCGTCAGGGTGAGCGCGTCCGCGTCGCGACGGCCGGACATGTCCAGCCCGGTGCCGCCGCCGGGGGCGGAGAGCCGCGCCGTCAGGGTGCCGTCGGCCGCCTCGTCCACCTGCAGGTCCTTGGGGGTGGCCGGATCTCGCACGTCGCAGTCGCCGCGCTCGAAGCTGAAGGTCAGCGAGAACAGCGCCGAGAGCAGCGGGTGGGTCACGGCGTCCGTCGAGGCGTCCGTCGAGGCGTCCGGCGTGGCGTCGGCGAGCGCGGCGTCGGCGAGCTCGGCGTCCACGGGCCGCGGCGGGCGCGCGTCGGGGCGGGCGGCGTCCGGGGGCGCGGCGTCCGCGCGGAACGCGTCCGGCGGCAGCGGGCTCGGGGGCACCACGGAGTCCCAGACCTCGACGCCCACCTCGAGCCCCTGCGAGCGCGGTGAGCGGCACAGGCCCTCGATACAGGCGAAGCCGCCCTCGCACGGGCGCGAGGGATCGCACTCGTCGGGCCGACACTGACCGTCCAGGCCGCACGCGCCGGACGGGCAGTCGCCGCGCCGCGTACAGGCCATCGCCGTGCAGCGCCCCTCGACGCAGATGCCGCCGCCCAACGGACACTCGAGATCGTCGGCGCAGTCGGCCTGCGTCTCCGCCTGACAGCCGAGCGCGGCGATGACCACCCAGGCGACCCGACTCCACGCGGCGGCGCTTCGAAGCATGGTCGCCATCCTAGCGCGTCAGCCGAACTTCAGCACCACGCCGATCGTGCTCAACGCCTCGGCCTCCTCGGCGAGGTCCGCGCGCGTCAGCGGGTGCTGATCGAGCCACTTGGGCGGGAACTGCAGGCCGATGCGCGTCTTGCTCGCGGTGACCAGCAGCTCGGGCAGCGGCGCGCTCGAGCGGCTGCGGTTCAGGCGCGTCGCGAGGCGCAGCAACACACACAGCCGCAGCGCCAGACCGCCCCGCTCACCGCCGAGGCGACGGAAGTCGTCCCGCGCGATCTTGCGCCGGTGGCCGAGCAGGATGGCCGCCAGCAGGTGCTGATCGTCCTTCGAGAAGCCGGGCATGTCCGAGTTGTCGACCAGGTAGGCGCTGTGTTTGTGGTACCCCGACCAGCTCACGCTCAGGCCGATCTCGTGCAGTTGTGCCGCCCAGGTCAGGAACTGCCGGGGCGCCTCGCCCTCGACCTGCCAGGCCGCCGTGATCTGCTCGTGCATGGCCATGGCCGTGGCCTCCACGCGCGCGGCGTGGGCCAGGTCCACGTGGTAGCGGCGCATCATGGCCGCCACCGTCGGCTCGCGGACGTCCTCGTGCCGGATGCGGCCGAGGAGGTCGTACAGCACGCCCTCGCGCAGCGCGCCGTTGGAGACCTCCATGCGCTCGATGCCCAGGCTGTCGAGCACCGCCTCGAGGATCGCCAGACCGCCGGCGATCTGCGGCGCACGATCCGGCTTGAGGCCCGGCAGCGCCAGCTTGGACACATGCTCCGCCTGCGCGATCAGCTTGATGAGGCGGCGCAGCCCCCGCACCGTCAGGGCCTCGTCCTGTTGCCCCATCTCGCGGAGCATCTGGTCGGCGCTGAGGATCGTGCCCGAGGCGCCGACGGCCTGCGCCCAGCCCCGCGCCCGGTAGATCTCGACGATGGTCTGCAGCTCCTGCCGGGCCGCCACCCCCGCGTTGAGGAAGCCCTCCTCGGTGAGGCGACCCTCGGGGAAGAAGCGGCGGCTGAAGCTCACGCAGCCCATCTTCAAGCTGTCCATGCGCTTGGGCACCATGCCCTCGCCCAGGATGATCTCGGTGCTGCCACCACCGATGTCGACCACGAGGCGGCGCGCGCTCGGCGAGGGTGCATCCGGCGCCAGGGACTGCGCCACGCCGGCATAGATGAGGCGCGCCTCCTCCTGACCCGAGACGATCTCGATGGGATGACCCAGCGCGTCCTCGGCCTGCGACAGGAAACTCCGGGCGTTGGCCGCCTGCCGCAGCGCGCTGGTCCCCACGGCGCGCACGCTGCCGGGGTGCATCTCGCGAAGGCGCTGCCCGAACCGCTCCAGGCAACCGATGGCGCGGTCGCGGATCTCCTTGCTCAGGCGGCCTTGGACGTCGAGCCCCGAGGCGAGCGCCACGGGCTCGCGGATGCGGTCGACGACGCGGACCTGCGCGTGCTCGACGCGGGCGACGACCAGGTGAAAACTGTTGGACCCGAGGTCCACGGCGGCGACGATCGTCGGGTGCGCGGCGGGTGTCATGGGTTCGGTGGGCTCAGGGTCGGCGTCTCTTCGAAGCGCAGCGTGTGGCGGTAGATCAGCGTGGGGCCGGTCTGGCCGCGGAGCCAGCCGATGTCCGGGCCATCGACGGGCGAGCTGTAGTTGTAGACCACGAACGCGTCCTCACCGCGCGGCAAAACGCTGGCGAAACACGTATCCCCGCGCGAGGGCAGGTCGAGGGCGAAGGTCGCCGTCAGGGCCTCGGGGTCGATGCGCCACAGCGCGCACCGCTTGGGTTTGTTCCAGTAGTCCGCGGCGTAGAGCGACGACTGCTCCTGGAGCGGCTTGTCGTGGAGCCCGAGGTCGTACGCCCCGGTCTCGGTGACGTTGCGGCGCCCGAAGAGCCAGACCTCGCCGCGGTGTCGGAAAACGAGGGGCGAGTCGAAGCGGCGCACGTCGCCCGCGCACCGCCACGTCGCCGGCGCGCCTGCCTCGCCGCGACAGATCTTCGAGCCGAAGCCGAACTCGGCGTCCCCGGCCTCGTTGCGGGCCACGGCGATGACCGTGCCGTCGTCGAGGATCGTGAAGTCGGTCTCGGACGTGCCGCCCCGCAGCACGATGGGCTGCTCCGGCACCACGGGCTCGAAGGTCCGACCGTCCGTCGTCTTCAGCCAGTAGACCTCGATGGGGCGCCCGTTGACCTCGTAGAGGTTCTCGCCGCCCACGTAGGCCATCAGGTAGGCCACGCCGTCGATCACCTTGGCGCGCCAGGGGATGAAGCCCTCGCCGAAGAACCACTCCGGCGGCGTCCAGTCCCCAGGGCCGCGGTACTCGGTCACGCGCATGCCCTGCGGCTCGAAGGCCAGGCGGTCCTTGCCCAGCACCGCGTAGTACAGGAACAGCTTGCCGTCCAGCGAGAGCAGGCGGGGCTCGCGCAGGTCCGTGTCCTCGTGAAACTCGCCCTCGTATCGCCAGGTCAGCTCGTCCGTGGTGCTGACCACGTACAGCCGGGCCAGGGCCGAGGCGAAGTGGTTGGGCGCCGTGCGGAACGCCAGATACTGCCGCCCGCCGTGCTCGACGATGTCCAGGTTGTTGTTGGCCGCTTGCAGCACGACCTCGGCGGGCAGGCCCTCGCCGGGCACGATGGCGCGGGCGTCGTCGTCGAGGACGGGCGTGTAGGTGGCGGGCACCGCGGCGTCCGGCGTCGGCTCGGGGGCGGCGTCGGATTCGGGCGCGGCGTCCGGACGAGGCTGCGCTGCGCCGACGGCGTCGCCGCCCGCGCCGCACGCGCTCGCGAACAGGGACACCGCCAGGGCGATGGGGACAATCGGGGAGCTCATGGCGCGCATGATTTCGCAAATGCGGTCGACCGGGGCAAGCCGGATTGCGTTCGACACGAACGCGACTCCGAAATGTTTTCGGTTCGTCGCGCAACCCGCGCGGCGACTGCGGGTTTGTGCTCAGTGAGACGCCCTGAAACCCAGACCCCACACCCGGAAGAGAGAGACCATGTCGCCCAAGACCACCCTGAAGCTCCTCGCCTGCGGCCTCCTGACCACGCTGAGCCTGAGCGCCTGCGGCACCGACGACGACACCTCGACCTCGACGTCGTCCGACGAGTTCGCCGAGGCCATCCCGGACGGTGAGTCGCTCGCGCTGACCCTGGACGACGGCGAGGACGCCGCCGACGACGTGAACGGCGCCGCCCTCACCGGGCAGCCCTCGGAGCTGCGCCGGCTGACGCGCGAGGTGTTCACGAAGGTCAACGCGCTCCGCGAGTCGACGCAGGCGCGCGTGGCCGCGCTCATCGAGGGTGTTGAGCCCACGACGTTCACCGAGGGCGGCTTCGAGTGCAAGCGCTGGGTCACCGACAACGAGGCCGAGACCATCCACTGGCAGCTCACCTCGTGCCAGAAGGACAAGAAGAACCGCCACTTCGCCTTCGCCCTGAAGGGCCGGGCCGTGGACGCCGGCGACGACGCGCTGGTGGCCGTGATGGCCGGCGAGGGCAAGGTGCTCGCCCGCTTCGACGACAAGAAGCGCGGCAGCGGCAAGGTCCGCTTCGACTTCGACGCGCTCTCGGCGCTCACCGGCGAGGACGGCCCGGCCGGACAGGTGGGCATCGGCTTCCGGGCCGCCGGACGCGTGCGCCAGCTCAACGTGGCGCTGCGCGACTTCGCCGAGGTCGGAGACGACACGCCCGTGACCGGGCTCTACCGCTTCAAGCACATCCTCGAGGTCGGCGGCCGGGTGTCGCTGCTCGCGCACGGCGACATCCTCACCCGCGCCGAGGACGACAGCCTCGTGCAGGGCACGGACGGCGAGATCGAGACCGTGCGCGCCGCGCTGGCCTGGAACCGCGGCCGGGGCGCCCGGGCCGCCGCCGCGGTGTGCGGGGGCACCGTGGGTGAGGACACCTGCGAGCGCATCGTGCAGTGCTGGCGGGCCGACGGCGTGGTCACCCACGAGGCCGCGGACGACCAGGCCGAGGCCGGCCGCGGTCACGGCAACGGCAAGCACGCTCGCGTGAACTGGGAGCCCGCGATGTGCCCCGCCGCCGCCGCGGGTCTGGACGACATCGAAGACGCCCCGAGCGCCGAGGACTTCGACGTGCCCGCCGGCGACGCGCTGCCCGAGGAGCCGAGCCCCGCCGACGGCGAGTGAGCCGTTGCGTGGGATTGCGACGGGGGCGGGCCCGGGCGCATCTTGTCGGGCATGGCACGCACCCCATCGACCATGCCCGAGCTGGGCCGCCCCGCCCCGGACTTCGCCCTCCCCGATCCCGACGGCCGCGTCTGGCGCCGCGATGACTTCGCCGCCGCCCCCGGCCTGCTCGTGATGTTCATCTGCAACCACTGCCCCTTCGTCGTGCACATCCGGGACGAGCTCGCGCGCTTCGCCCGGGAGTACCAGGAACGCGGCCTGGCCATCGTGGCCATCAACAGCAACGACTGGACGCAGTACCCCGCCGACAGCCCGGACCGCATGTGGCACGAGGCCAGCGAGGCCGGCTACGTGTTCCCCTACCTCGTCGACGAGAGCCAGGCCGTCGCCCGCGCCTACGACGCCGCCTGCACGCCGGACTTCTTCCTGTACGACGCCGACCGCAAGCTCTGCTACCGCGGCCAGTTCGACGGCGCCCGCCCCGGCCAGCCCGTGACCGTCACCGGCCAGGACCTGCGCGCCGCGTGTGACGCGCTGCTGGCGGGGTTGCCGTTCGAGCGGCCCCAGCGGCCGAGCCTGGGGTGCGGGATCAAGTGGAAGCCGGGCAACGAGCCGAACGCCTGACCCCCGTCACTCCCCCGCCCCGCCGAGCGCGACCTCGGGGTCGGACTCGACGACGTAGTACCAGCCGAGCACGGTGAGCGGCACGTACGCCACGAGCACGTTTCGCGCGCGGCCTTCGATGGTGCGCTCGACCTCGAGCACGCCGCTGCCGCCCTTCTTCACGGCGTCGACGACGGCGGGCAGGTCGAAGTCGGCGAGGACCATGGCCTCGTCCTTGCCGCTGGCGTTGGGGAAACGCCGGCCGGCGTCGAAGGTGTCGATGACCTTCTTGCCGTCGCCCCGCAACAGGCTCTGTCGCAGGGTCTGCAGGTCGGGCAGGGCCAGCGCGGTGCTGACCATCTTGGTCACGGTGATCTCGACGCCGGCGACGCCCAGGAAGCGGCCGTCCGGCGCCCACAGACCCTCTGTGCAGGGCAGCACCAGGTCGTCGCCCTCGGCGTCCGTCGTGGAGTCGATGTAAGGCGCGCCCCAGCGCTTGCCGTGCTGGTGGTCGGAGATCTGATAGAAGCCGGCGGTGCGGACGTCGTAGTCCGGCGGCAGGGCGTCCATGCCGGGCAGCATGAAGTGCACGCCCTCGGGGAGACACACGTAGGCGTAGTCGATGGGGCCACGCCGCTCGGCGATGACACGGCGCGTCTTCTCGGGCTCCGCCGGGGTCAGTCCGCCCGTGGCCGCCTCGACGAACATCCGCTGCATGTGATGCCGCAGGGGCTCGAGCCGGCGCAGCGTGGGCAGGAGCGCCTCGCGTTGTGCCCGCGCCGAGGGCGCGAGGCCGATGACCGGGTGATCGACGGAGACGGGCCAGCGGTAGGCCGTGCGGCCGAAGTCCGGGGGCCGCCGCGCCTCGACGGCGAAGTCTTCGGAGAAGTACAGCGGCGCCGGTTCGCCCACGGGCTCGGGCCCCGTCAGCGCCCACACGGCGGCCGTCCGGAGGCCCTCCAGGGCCCGCTCGAGTTTGACGAACTCGCCGTCGATGCGGTGCGCCTGCTCGGCCACGCGCCCCAGATAGACGGTCCGCTTCGCCCCGCGCGCCTGGGCCGCAAGCGTGGCCCGCGCGCTCTCCCGCTCGGCCTCGGCGCGAGTCTGCTCGGCCCGGGCCTCGCGATACACGGCCACCCCGCCGACGACACTCGTCAGCGCGATGGCCCCGAAGACGACCAGCACGGCGGCCTGCCGATGGCGCGCCATCCACCGCGCGATGCGCTGCAGCGGCGGGTCGGGCCAGGCCAGCACGGCCTCGCCGCGCAGGTACCGACGCACTTCGTCGGCCAGGGCCGGCACGTCCGGGTAGCGATCCTCGGGGGCGCGCGCCGTCGCCCGGCGGATGATGGCCGCCAGCTCCGGCGCGATGGCCTTGCCCGGCACGATGTGTTCGAGCGCGACCATGCGCCCCTCGGCCGCCGAGGCCAGCGCGGCGCGCCCCGTCTCGCCGGGCACGGCCTTGCGCAGCGACACGAGCTCGAACAGGATGACACCCAGCGAATACAGATCGCTGCGGCCATCCAGGTGATCGTTCTGGCCCTTGGCCTGCTCCGGAGACATGTATCGCGGCGTGCCGACGATCTGTCCCACGCGCGTCAACGCGGGCTCCTCGGGCTCGGTCTCGGGCCAGCCGGCGTCGTCGGCCGGGTCGGCGGCGGCGCCGAATCGCCGCGCCACGCCCCAGTCCATGACATAGACCTCGTTGTAGCGCCCGACCATCACGTTCGCCGGCTTGAGATCGCGGTGCAACACACCGCGGCTGTGGGCGAAGGCGATGGCGTCACAGACTTTCAGGAAGTGTTCGAGCAGCGTCGTCGGCGAATGGGCGGCGTCGGGCGCGGCCCCCGCGGACTGCCGGGCGGCCGAGGACTTGATGAGCTGCGCGAGGGTCTCGCCCTCGACGAGTTTCATCGCATAGCCCAGATTCGTTCCGTCCACCGAAGCCTCGAGCACGTGGATGGGCACGATGTGGGGGTGGTCGAGCTGCGCCGTGATGCGGGCCTCGCGGATGAAACGTGCCCGGACTTCGGCTTCCCGGCTCTCCGTGAGCTGCTTGAAGGCCACCTCGCGCCCCAGCACGGGGTCCGTCGCCCGGTAAACGCGCCCCATGCCGCCCTTGCCGAGCAGATCGCCGAACCGGAAAGTCGTGTCTGCCGCGGGGCGCGTCGGCGCGACGAGCGTGGACCGGCCCGCCTCGATGCTGGCCTGCGTGGGCGTGGACAGCGGCGGCAGGGGGGCGAACTCGCCGACCCCGGTCTCGGCGGCGCCGGACAGGAACGCCTGCAAGACGGCCCGCCGGCGCGGCCGCGAGAGCAGGCCCTGCATCTCGAGCTGCGCGAGCCATGCGCCGGGGTCGTGGCTGCCGGAGGCGATGCGCGCCCGCTCCACGACGGCCGCGGCGTCGGCGCCGAACTCCGGCTTCAGCAGGTGGGCGAGCGTCGCGAGCGGCATGCGGGCAGTGTGGACCCGCGGGCGCGCCCGCTCAACGGTCTCGCGCGGGGCCGGTCAGGGCAGGTCGAAGACCAGCACCTCGGCGTCGGCGACCCCGACGAAGTTGATGGTCCCGGGCGTGACGAGCGCGGCGCCGTCGCCGGCGGCGAGGCGCGTGCCGGCCACCTCGACCTCACCCCGCACGACCTGGACCCACCCGTTGCGGCCCGCCGGGAACGCGTGCGACACCCGCGCGCCGGCGCTGAGCAGCGACGAATACAGGCGCGCGTCCGCGTTCAGGTGCACGCCCCCGGCCTCGGCGGCCGGCGAGGCGATGAGCAGCAGCTTGTCCGTGCGGTCCGCGTCGTCGAACGCGAGCTGCTCGTAGCTCGGCGTGAGGCCGGCCTTCTCGGGCAGGATCCAGATCTGCAGCAGGTGGAGCGGCGTGTCGCGCAGCGGGTTGAACTCGCTGTGGGTGATGCCGCTGCCGGCCGTCATGCGCTGGATCTCACCGGGCCGGATGGTCGAGCCGTTGCCCATGGAGTCCTTGTGGGCGACGGCGCCGCCGACCACGTAGGTCACGATCTCCATGTCGCGGTGCGGATGCGTCGGGAACCCCGCGCCGGCGGCCACGAAGTCCTCGTTGATGACCCGCAGGTTGCGGAACCCCATGAACCGAGGGTCCATGTACCCGGAGAACGAGAACGTGTGCCAGGTGTCCAGCCAGCCGTGGTCGAAGTGCCCGCGCTCGGCGGCGGGGCGGCGGATGAGGGTCGGTGTTTGCGTCGACATGCTTTAAACTTAAAGCACCTGCGCGCGCTGTCAAGGGTCGCCGGGTCGGATTCCTGCGGGTATGCTCCGCCCCATGAGCAAGAAGCTGCCCACCGATGGCGCCGGGCTCGGCGCCGGATTCGGCGCCACCTTTGGCGATCTCCTCAAGGCGCGGGGCCTCGCGCCGGCGGCGGACGCCCCCCCGCAAGCCGCGCCGCACGTGCCCGTGCCCGCGACCGCGACGGACCCCCTCGACCTGGCCAAGGCCGGCAAGCTCGTCGTCCGGCGCGAGAACAAGGGCCGCGGCGGCAAGACGGTCACCCTCGTCACCGGCCTGCCCGAGGCGCACCTCGAGGCCTTCGCCAAGGCGCTGAAGACGGCGATGGGCTGCGGCGCGGTGGTCGAGGAGACGAGCGTCTTGCTGCAGGGTGATCAGACGTCGCGGGTGATGCCCTGGCTCACCGCCCGCGGCGCGCGGCAGGTCGTGCGCGGCAACTGAATGCGGCGCCGCGTCCTGCCGCTGGCCGGTGCCGACTGGGCGGTCGCCCACCGCCCGGGCCGCGGACGGCCGTTGCTCTTGCTGCACGGCTTCACGGGCACGGGCCTGGACTTCGAGCCCGTGCTCGCGGCCTTCGAGGGCCGGCCGCTGTGGGCGCCGGATCTGCCAGGCCACGGCCGCACGGCGGGCACCCCGCGACCGCCGACGCCGAGCTTTCCGACCGTCCGCGCCGGCCTGCGCGCGCTCGTCGAGGTCGCCGGCGAGGCCCCGGATGTGTTCGGCTACTCGATGGGCGGTCGGCTCGCGCTGGACGCGGTGCTCCACGGGGCCCTGCCCCACCGGCGCCTGATGCTGCTCGGCGCCGCACCGGGCCTCGCCGACCCCCACGCCCGGGCCGAACGCCGCGCGGCGGACGCGCTGCTCGCCGAGCGCCTGGAGCGCGAGGGCACGGGCGCGTTTCTGCACACCTGGGGCGCGCAGCCGATGTTCGCGCACCTGCGCCGACGCCTGGGTGAGGCCGCCTGGAAGCGCTTGCAGCAACGCCGCGCCGAGGCGCCCGCGCTCGGGCTCGCCTCGGCATTGCGCGGCCTGGGCACGGGCGAGATGACCGACGCCACGCCCGGCCTGGCCGGCTGTGGTGCGCCGACGCTGTGCATCGCCGGGGCCGAGGACACCAAGTTCGTCGCGCTCGGTCGGACGATGGCGGCCGCGCTCCCGCACGGGCGCTTCGCCAGCGTGGAGATGGCAGGCCACGCCGCCCACCTGGAGCGGCCGACGGCCTGCATCCCGCTGTTGCGCGGCTTCCTGGCCGACTGAGGCGGCTCTATGGGGCGGCGTTCGCCTTGCCGAGCTTGCGGCAGAGCTCGCCGAGCATGTGCTGCTCCGCCGGCGTCAGGCACGCGAGCGACTGCGTGATGACCCCGGCGTGTTTCGGAAAGAGATCCGTGATCAGCGCGCGACCCTCGTCCGTCAGGTGCAGCGTGATGAAGCGCCGATCGTCCGTCTGGCGTTCGCGCCGGACGAGCCCGCGCTGCTCCAGATTGTCGACCACGGTCGTCACGTTGCCGCCGCTCTGCAGCAGCTTCTCGGCCGCCGCCCGCTGGCACATGGGGCCCATGTGGTGCAGGAGTTCGAGCACACCGAGCTGGCTCGTGGACAGGCCCCGCTCCTTCAGGGAGCGCGCGAACTTGTGGTAGAGCGTGTCCGTCGCCCGAGCGAGCTTGATGTAGGTGTCGAGCGCGAGGACTTCCTCCGGGCGCCCGGCGTGATGTGTGCCCAAACTTGCCTGCTTTGCGTCAGTCGATGGGGTGCATGGCCCCGTGGATGGTCTGATGAATCACGCGGGCGTCCACGCCGAGCTTCGCGGCGATGGTCTCCATCACCGAGAGCTCCTCCTCCTGCACCTTGCCATCCGCGTGCGCGATGATGGTCAGGTGCTGAACGAGCTGCGCGCGGCTCGCGAGCGGGGTGTCGAGGGCCTCTTTGATGCGACCGTCGAGGTCCTCGATCGCGCGCTCCACGCTGGCCGGCACGTCGGCGTGATCGCTGCCGAGCAGCTTGCCGAGCGCCTCGAGCTCCGACTTGCTCACCCCACCCTCGGCGTTGGCCACGGCCAGGCCGGCCGTGTAGAGCAGGCGCCGCAGGATGTCGGCCTTGTTGCTCTTCTCCTGCAGGTAGGTGGGCTCCATCAGGAGCAGATCGCGGTCGATGATGTCCTCGACCTGATCGAGCGTGAGGCCCGCGCCGGGCTGTCCGATGGCCGCCAGGTAAGGCGACGACTTGCTGAACGCCCACACGGCCCGCACGCGCACCGGGTTGTAGGGGTGCGTGCTGAAGCAGTCGAGGGTGTCGTCGTCGTCCCGCGGCTTCTCCCGCGCCTCGGGGGCGGACGCGAGGCTCTCGACCTGGCGCGCGAACGCGGACAGGTCGGGCTTCACGCGGTCGCTGGACATGCCGCTCGCGAGCTTGAAGAAGCCGCTGGCGGCGGCCACGGGGTCGCGGGCGCAGATCAGGCCGATGCGATCGGCGCTGACCTCGGCCGAGCGGCACCAGGCGTAGAGTTTGAGCGCCGTGTGCTGCGACACGATGCGACCGGCCATGTCCTCGATGGCGGCCGTGATCGGCATGGGGATGCCGTAGTGGTCGAGCGCGGCGTGACCGAGCTCGTGACCGATGACGAACCGCAGCTCGGCCGGAGTGAACTCCTCGAGCAGGCGGCTGGTCAGGGTCAGCACGGTCGGTCCGTGGTCCTCGCGGAAGCAGCTCGCGTTGAATTCGGCGCCGGCCTGGATGTAGATCTCGATCGGGTACGGGTACCCGAGCATCTCCTTGCACTCGGCGATGGTGTCCGCGATTTCGGGCGACATGGAGCGGGTGAGCCGCAGCGCGCGCGAGATGAGCGAGCGCCGGTAGCCGTAACCGCGACCATGGGTGAGCTCCTTGATGCGCGCCACCGCCTTGCGCACTCCGTAGTCCTCGGAGAGCTCTTCGCGCAGGGCGCGCTCACGACGAGACTGGACCGAACGTGCGTCGAGCTGCATGGGTCGCTCAGCCCTTGCTGTACTTGAGGCTCAACACCTCGAGGATCTTCTGGGCGAGATTGTCGTCCACGCCGAGCACGCGCTGCATGGCCTCGAGCATCTGGTCCTCGGCCTCGTCCACGTCGCCGCTGGCCATCGCGATGTCGGCGGCGAGCAGGTAGCACTTGTTCTTCAGGGTCTGGGTGGAGAGGTCGGTGAGCGCCTTCACCGAGTCCTTGAGGTTCGGGAACCTGCGCAGCACCTTGACCGCCTCGTTGTAGACCTCGCCGAAGTCCTTCCCCTCGAACTCCGGGAGCTGCGAGAAGTAGGCGTTCACGGTGTCGACCTCTTCCTGATCGAAGCTGCCGTCGGCCCCGCACATGAGCATCATGCCGTGGACGAGCAGCGCGTCGTCCGCTGCCTTCTTCTGGGGAACGATCTTGCTGGTGAGGCGGGAGAGAAGACCCATTTGAACGACTCCTGAAGCGGTTGAACCCGTGATGAGGGATAATACGGGTGACGCATGGCGTACCCCGCGCAGGGAGCGCGGTCAACGCGAAACGACGCGCATGCGACGGACGTCGACGGCATGCCTGTTCCCGAACTCGAGGCCCTGAAATCGCTGTGGCGGCGCGAGCGGCTCGCCACCCGCGAACGCCATGCCGCCGAGCGTCGCGGGCTCACGCTGGCCGAGCGCGTCGCGCGGGGCGTGGCCCTCGCGGACCTGCAGGTGGTGGACGTGGAGCCCGCGCCGGGCGGTCGGCTCCTGCTCTGGATCACGCCCCGCAAGGCCGGGAGCGACCCGGACGACCTGCGGATCGGCCAGGGTGATCCCGTACGGCTCTGGTTCCACGATCCGGACGAGCCCGGCGCGCTGCGCGGCGTCGTCTCGCGGCGGATGGGCGCCCGGCTGGCGGTCATGGCCGACGTGGACGCCGGGGACGTGCTCGAGCGGCTCGAGGACGGCGGATTCCGGATGGACGTCGAGGCGCCCGAGGTCACCTTCGACCGGGGGGACCGCGCGCTGACCCGGATGGCGCAGGCCCGCCCGGGCACGGACGCCGCCTACTTCGCCGAGGTCCTCTTCGGGCGGCGGGCGCCCCGCTTCGGCGCCGCCGGCGTCGACCGTTACTCCGATCCGGCGCTGAACGCCCCGCAGCGGGCCGCGGTGGACCGCGCGATGCGCTCCGAGGACGTCGCCCTGATCCACGGTCCGCCGGGCACCGGCAAGACCCGCACGCTGGTCGAGATCGTTCGGCACGCCGTCGCCCGGGGCGAGCGCGTGCTGGCCACCGCCGCCAGCAACGGCGCCGTGGACAACCTGGGCCTGCGGCTGCATCTGCAGGGGGTCCAGGTCGTGCGCCTGGGGCACCCCGCCCGCGTGGCCGCCCGGCTGGAGTCCGTGACGCTGGAGGCGCTGACCGCCCACACCGAGGCCGCGCAGCTCGCCCGGCGCTGGAACGCCGAGGCCACCGCCCTGCGCCACCGCGTCGCCGCCCGGGCCGACCGCGGCGCCGGCGACCGCGAGGCCCGTCGTCAGGCCTTTCAGGAGGCCCGCCGCCTGCAATTCGACGCCCGCAAACACCTGGACGCCGCGCAGCAGAGCATCCTGGACCACGCGCAGGTCGTGCTGGCCACCGCGGCCGGCGCCGAGGCGACCGTGCTCGGGGACCGGGTTTTCGATCTGGTCGTGCTCGACGAGGCCACCCAGTCGCCGGATCCGCTCTCGCTGGTGGCGCTCCAGCGGGCCAAACGCGTCGTGCTCGCCGGCGACCCCTGCCAGTTGCCGCCCACCGTGCTCGACCTGGAGGCCGCGCGCGAGGGCCTCGGCCGCACGCTCTTCGAGCGCATCGCGGACGCACAGCCCGCCGCCGTCTCGATGCTGAGGGTGCAGCACCGCATGCACGCGGCGCTCATGGCCTTCCCCTCGGCGAGCATGTACGCCGGCGCGCTCGAGGCCGCGCCCGAGGTCGCCGGGCACACTCTGGCGGACCTGCCGACCGTGGGCGAAGACCACCTGCGACCCGGGCCGCTGGTCTTCCTGGACACCGCGGGCACGGGCTGGACCGAACAACGCACGGAGCAGGACCCCAGCACCTGCAACCCGCAGCAGGCGACGCGCACGCTGCGCGAGGTCCGGCGCCTGCTCGCCCGCGGCGTGCCCCCGGCGGAGATCGGCGTGATCACCCCCTACGAGGCCCAGGCGCGACGCCTGCGCGAGGGCCTGCGCGACGCCCGTCAGCAGGGCCTCGAGGTCGGCACGGTGGACGCGTTCCAGGGCCGGGAGAAAGAGGCCATCGTCGTCGACCTGGTGCGCAGCAACGAACACGGCGAGCTCGGCTTCCTGAACGACACGCGCCGCATGAACGTCGCGCTCACGCGGGCGCGGCGTTTCCTCCTGGTCGTCGGCGACAGCGCCACGCTCGGCGGACACCCGTACTACCGGGGTTTCCTCGAGTCGGCCGAGGCGTCGGGCGCGTGGCTGAGCGCCTGGGCGGACGACGGCGAGCCCGGCCCGGAATTGGCTCCCCGCGCGTCTTTTTGATTCGCCTGCGCCGCCGGGCCCGGGTAAACATTCGCGGTCATGCGATTGGCCGCCACCATCCGCAACGTCGTGCACCGCTTCGACTCGCTCCGCGAGGTCCTGGCGAAGGCCAACCCGCCCAAGTCGGGGGACGACCTCGCCGGCATCTCGGCCCGCAGCGCCGTCGAACGCGTCGCCGCACGCGCCGTGCTCGCGAACGTGACGCTGCACGAGCTGCGTCAGAACCCCGTCGTGCCCTACGAGATCGACGAGCTGACGCGCATGGTCGAGAACACGCTCGACGAGAGCGCGTTCAAGGCCGTCGCGCACCTGACGGTGGGGCAGTTCCGCGAGTGGCTGCTGGAGAACGAGACGGACGGGATGAAGATCCGCTCGATCTCGGCCGGCCTGACGCCCGAGATGGCCGCCGCGGTCTGCAAGCTCATGTCCAACATGGATCTGATGACGGTCGCGGCCAAGTGCCAGGTCGTCGTGCGGGCCAACACCACGCTCGGGCTGCCCGGGCGGTTGTCGTCGCGCCTGCAGCCCAACCACCCCACGGACGACGTCGCCGGCATCCTCTACAGCATGCGCGAGGGCCTCGCCTATGGCTGCGGGGACGCCGTGATCGGCGTGAACCCGGCCACGGACACGGCGGAGAGCACCGCCGAGATCCTCACGGCCATCGACGCCGTGCTGAAGAAGAACGAGATCCCCACGCAGCACTGCGTGCTGTCGCACGTCACCGTGCAGATGCGCGCGCTGGACCTCGGCTGCCCCATGGACCTGATGTTCCAGTCGTTCTCGGGCTCCGAGGCGGGCAACAAGGCCTTCGGCATCTCGATCTCGCTGATGGACGAGGCCTACGCGAAGATGAAGGAGATGGGCACCGCGCGCGGCCCGAACTTCATGTACTTCGAGACCGGCCAGGGCTCGGCGCTCAGCTCCGCGGCGCACCACGGCGCGGACCAGGTCACGCTCGAGGCGCGCTGCTACGGCTTCGCGCGGCGATACGACCCGTTCCTGGTCAACACGGTCGTCGGGTTCATCGGCCCGGAGTACCTGGAGGACGGCCCGCAGATCACGCGCGCCGGCCTGGAAGACCACTTCATGGGCAAGCTGCTCGGCCTGCCCATGGGCTGCGACGCCTGCTTCACGTACCACGCGCGCATGAGCCAGGACGAGCTGGAGTGCCTGAAGGTGCTCCTCGGCGCCGCCGGCTGCACCTACCTGATGTCCCTGCCCGTGGGGGACGACATCATGCTCAACTACCAGAGCACCTCGTTCCACGACATCCCGTCCGTCCGCAAGCTGCTGAACAAGCGGCCCACGCCCGAGTTCGACGCCTGGCTGGTGGAGCGCGGCATCTGGGACTACGAGCGCAACCTCCCCGGCGAGGCCTTCGGCCGCCCGGAGGCGATCAAGCCATGAGCCGGACGCGTCATCTCGTCGCCGAGCTGCGCGAGCGCCTGGGCGGTGCGGCCCCCGTGCCGCCGCCCGCGCCCCTGCCGCGGATTCCCGAGCCGCCGGTGCGCGTGTTCCCCAAGCGGGCCGAGGGCTCGCGGTACGCCCGGGAGACGGCCGCGCACACCACCGCCCTGCTGGGCATCGGGCACGTGGGCACGCGCTACGCCACGGACGTCGTCCTGCAGTTCCAGGCGGAGCTCGCCGTGGCGCACGAGGCCGTGCACACGGACCTGCCGGACGACTGGGCGGCCAAGAACGGCCTCGTGGGCCTGCGCAGCCGGGTGAAAGACCACCGCGAGTTCCTGTTGCGCCCCGATCTCGGCCGCCGCCTGGACGACATGTCCCTGGCGCGCCTGAAGATGGAGGCGAAACACGGCGTGGACGTCCAGTCCATCCTGGCGGACGGCCTCTCGGCGGTGGCCTGCATGCAGAGCGGCCTGGCGCTGCTGGCCTCGTTCACGGCGGCGTGTCAGGCGCGCGGGCTGTCGGTCGGCACGCCCGTCGTCGCCCGGTACGCCCGCGTGTGGCTCGAGGACGAGATCGGCGCGGCCGTCGGCGCCAAAGTCTCGGCCATCCTGCTCGGCGAGCGCCCCGGGCTCGGCACCGGGGACGGCCTCTCGGCCTACCTGGTCTACGACCCCAAGGTCGGTCGGACGGACGGCGACCGGAACATGATGTCCAACATCCACGCCCGCGGCACCACCCCCGAGGTCGCCGGCGACCGTCTGGCCGTGCTGGCGCGGGCCATGGTCGACCAGAAGCGCAGCGGCGTGGACCTGGATCTGAGCAAGCTCACCGCGGAGCTGGGGGACGCCGCCTCGCGCGCCCACCGCGCCCCGCAGGTCCGCGTGCGCCTGGTGGAGGTGGAGAAGTGATCCTGGAGCCCCTGCCCCCGCGCATCCTGTCCGTGCGGCGCATCCCCAACGCCGATCCGGCCCTGCTCCTGGCCTACGGCGCCGATCCCGCGCGCCACCGGTCCCTGGGCCTGGTCACGGTGGACCAGGACGACCCGACCTACGTCGCGCTGGACGAGGCCACCAAACACGCCAACGTGGACGTCGTGTTCGCCAAGAGCTTCTACGCCGGCGCCAGCCACGGCTCCGGGCCGCTCTCCGGCGAGATCCTGGGCGTGCTGGCCGGCAGCGATCCGGACGAGATCGACGCCGGCCTGAAGGCGCTCGTGCGCTGCCTCGAAGCCGACGCGTGTTTCTACTCAGCGGACGAGGCGCAGAAAACCGCCGTCTTCCCGCACGTCATCTCGTCGCTGGGCCACTACCTGAGCGCGCTGGCGGGCCTCGCCCCCGGCGACTCGATGGCCTACCTGGTCGCGCCGCCCATGGAGGCCACGATCGGCATCGACATGGCGCTCAAGGCCGCGGACGTGCGCGCCGCCAAGATCTTCCCGCCGCCGACGGAGACCAACTTCGCCGCGGCGTGGCTGACCGGCTCGCTCGAGTCCTGCGAGGCCGCCGCCGTGGCCTTCTGCGAGGCCGTCGTGCGCGTCGCCGCGAATCCCAAAGGTGAGATCTGGGGAGGCTGACGCCGATGACGCTGCCCGCGCTGCTGGACATTCAAGCCGCCCTCGCCGATCGCCAGATCGACGGCTGGCTGCTCTACGACTTCAAGGGTCAGAACCCGACGGCGCTGGCCGCCCTCGGGCTGACGGGCAAGATGCTCACGCGCCGCTGGATGGCCTGGATCCCGCGGGTGGGCGAGCCGGTGCTCGTGCACCACGCCATCGAGGCGCAGCCCTTCGCCGAGTTCACGTGGCGCAAGCTGGCGTACGCGAGCTGGCAGAGCCTGGACGACATCTTCCGCCGCCTGCTGCCCCCGGGTGGTCGCGTGGCGATGGAGTACTGGCCCGGCGGCGGCATCCCCTACCTGAGCCGGGTGGACGGCGGCACCGTCGAGCGCATCCGCGCCTTCGGCGTCGAGGTGGTCAGCAGCGCGCACCTGGTGCAGTGGCTGCTGTGCCGCTGGGACGAGGGTCAGGTCGAGAGCCACCGCCGCGCCGCCATGCAGCTCGAGGTCGCCAAAGAAGGCGCGTTCCACCTGATCGGCGAGCGCGTGCGCGCCGGCAAGCCGGTCCTCGAGCACGAGGTCCAGGACTTCCTGATGGCCCGGTTCGCGGACGCCGGCCTCATCACGGACCACCCGCCCATCGTGGCCGTGGGCCCGCACAGCGGCGACCCGCACTACTGCCCCGGCGCCGACCGCCCCACGGAGATCGGCCGCGATCAGGTCGTGATGATCGACCTGTGGGCCAAGGAGAACGACCCCCGCGCGACCTTCGCGGACGTGACCTGGATGGCGTTCACCGGGCGCAACCCCAGCGAGAAGGTCCGCGAAGTCTGGGACACGGTCGTGCGCGCCCGGGACGTCGGCCTGGAGACCATCGCCGCCCGGGCGGCCAAGGGCGAGACCATCCTGGGCTGGCAGATCGACCGCGTCGTGCGCGACTACATCCACGACCGCGGCTACGGCGAGTTCTTCGTGCACCGCACGGGGCACAACATCGGCGCCCACGCCGACCACGGCGACGGCACCCACCTGGACGACCTGGAGACGCAGGACGCCCGGCCGCTCGTCGTGGACACCTGCTTCAGCATCGAGCCCGGGGTCTACCTGCCCGAGTTCGGCGTGCGCAGCGAGATCAACGTGTTCTTCGGCCGCGAGGGGCCGAAGGTCTACACGCCGGCGCAGCGGAGCCTGCGGCTTCTGGGCTGACGCCCGGCCTCACTCCGTCGAGAACAGGCGCAGCGCCTCGCTCGGCGAGGTGTGTCCCGCGCGCAGCAGGAACCCCGCGTACTGCTTGAACGTCGTGAGGGTGCGCTGCTCGATGGCCAGCGTGCGCAGCGCCGACTCCGACTCGCCGAGGCCGATGGCCTCGCGCAGGGTGTCGTTCACCCGCAGGACCTCGTAGGCGCCGATGCGACCCTTGTAACCCGTGCGGTGGCAGGCGTCGCAGCCGGCGCCCTTGACGAGGCCGCCGGACTCGGCGAAGGGCACGAGGCCCGCGCGGTCCAGGTTGTGGCGCACGACCTCGCTGTAGGCGTGTGGCGCGGCGCAGTGTGAACACACCCGCCGCATGAGCCGCTGGGCCACGACCAGGTCCACCGCGCTGGCCACCAGATAGGGCGCGCAGCCCATCTCCACCAGGCGCGTCACGGCCTCGACGGCACCCTCGGTGTGCAGGGTCGACAGCACCAGATGGCCGGTCAGCGCGGCCTCCAGCGCGATGCGGGCCGTCTCCACGTCGCGCATCTCGCCGACCATGATCAGGTTGGGGTCCTGCCGAAGGAGCGCGCGCAGCCCGGCGGCGAAGCCCATGCCGGCGGACTCCTCGACCTGCACCTGATTGACCCCCTCGAGCGTGTACTCGATGGGGTCCTCGAGCGTGACGATGTTCAGGTCGTTGGCCTGCTGCTTGCGCTCGTTCAGGGCCGAGTACAGGGTCGTCGTCTTGCCGGAGCCCGTGGGGCCGCAGATGAACACGCCGCCCGTCGGCCGGAACACGGCCTTGCGCACCACCGCCGCCAGGGGCTCGGAGAGGATCAGCCGCTCCAGGCTCTGTACGGACTTCTCCGGGTCGAGCACGCGCATCACGATCTTCTCGCCGTGCAGCGTCGGCAGCACGTTCACGCGCAGGTCGAACGCGCGCTCGCCCACCCGGACGCCCAGGCGGCCGTCCTGCGGCCGCCGGCGCTCGGCGATGTCCATGTCACCCAGGATCTTGATGCGGCTGACCAGCGGTGCGTGAAAGCGGGCAGGCAGGTCGTCGCGACAGGCCAGCAGTCGGCCGTCCACGCGCAGGCGCACGCGGCAGGCGTGGTCGCCGGGTTCGATGTGGACGTCCGACGCGCCGCGATTGATCGCGTCGCAGATGATCTCGTTCACCAGCCGCACCACCTGCTCGCCGGGGACCTCGGCCGTCGGCGCGCGGCGCACACGGGACTCGGGCTCCGTGATGGTCAGCTCCGCGGCCTTGAACTGCGCGACCGGCGCCGGCATCCCCTGCCCCGGCCCCGTGCGACCGAGGCCGGGCCGCACGACCTGCAGCAGGAACTGCCGATAGTCCTCCTCGGCGCAGGCCATGATGCGCAGCTTCATGCCCGGGGCGGCGGCGCGCACGGCCTCGACCGCCGAAGGGTCGTTCGGCCGGGTCATCGCCACCGTGAGCGTGCCCCCCTCGGCCGAGAGCGGCACGATCTGATGGCGCTCGAGCACGTTGGCCGGAATGGCGGCGTAGGTGTCCGCGTGGAAGCGCTGCTCGGACAGGCGCACGAAGCGGAAGCCCAGGTTGCGGTTCTGCTCGGACAGGCGCCGAGCCAGGTTGCGCGAGATGGTCAGCGCGACCTGTGGCACGGCGCCGAGCAGCCGTTGAAACGCCTCGCGGCTCAGGTACACGCAGGACGTGTCCACGAGCGCCCGCACCGTGGCCGTCCGCGGCTCGTCCAACAGCAGCGCCATCTCGCCGAAGGGCTCCGTGGACTCCAGCGTGGCGAGCGGCTGTTCCAGACCGACCTGCGGGTCCGTGACGAGGACCTGCACGCGGCCGCGGGCGACGATGTACAGGGCGTCCCCGGGGTCGCCCTGCCGGATGATGTCGTGTCCGGCGGCGAACTCGTCGTAGGCGGTCGCGCGGGCGATCTTGGTGCGGGCGTCCAGGTCGAGGCCCCGGAACATCTCCACGTTCTCCAGGAACGCGGCGATGCGCGCGGGGTCGACGGCAGGCGGGGTCGTGGCTTCAGACATCCGGCGGGCTCCAGGGAATCCGGTGGCGGGCTTCGCGACAGCGACGCCCGGCGGGGTATACTCCCGCCCCATGCGCGCCCTCCCGCTCTTCTCCATCGTCTCGGGCCGACTGCGCCTCCACGCGCACGTCGCCCTCGTTTTTCTTTCATCGTGCGCCCTCGGCCTGGAGTTGAGCGGTTGCGGCGAATCCGCGACGACGCCGTGTGAAACCAACGCCGACTGCCGCGAGGGCTTCCAGTGTGGGGCCGGGCCGTTCGCCGGCGACTGCATCCAGATCGTGTCCGTGACGGCCTGTGGGGCCGACTACTGCGAGAAGGCCACCGAGGTGTGCCAGAACGGCGCCTGCGTGCCGCGCGGGACCGGGCCGGACGCCGCGTTCACGCCCGGGTTCGACATGGCCTCGAGCGCCCCGCCTCCGGCGCGCGACGCGGGCCCCACCCCCCCGGGGGCGGACGCGCGGGCGGCGCCGATCGGCGACGGCGGCGGCTTCGAGGACGCGTTCGTGGCGCCCCCTCCGGACCCGCCCACGGTGACGATCTCCACCCCCTTCGACGGCGAGCTGATCGTCGATCGCCCGGCGGAGCTGACGGGCCGCGTCTTCGGGCTGACGCCCGCCGGCCGTGTGACCTTCACGCTGGACGCCGACCCCACGCCGCGGCCCCTCGTCGTGGACGTGGACACCTACCGCGCTGCGCTCGACCTGCCCCCCGGCCGGCACACGGTCACCGTGTCCGCGACGAACGGCGGCCCCGTCGGCCAGATGGCCGCGAACTTCCGGCTCGACGTTCACGTGCTGCGCGAGGGCGACCACCTGACCATGAACGGGCAGCCCTGGCGTTTCATCGGCCTGCAGACGCCGGACCTGCGTGAGCTCGCCTACCAGGCCAACCTGGGGGGCACGGATCGCGTGCCCGAGGTCCTGGACGAGGCGAAACGGCTCGGCGTGCGCGTGCTGCGCGTGCCCGCCTGCGACGACCGCCCGAACGCGCCGACGGCCATCCAGACCGGCCGCGGCACCTACAACGAGGCCGGGCTCGTCGCGCTCGACCACGTGATCGCCCGCGCTGGGGACGCCGGCTTCAAGCTGCTCCTGCCCCTGGTGGACGCCAGCGATGCGCTCGGCGGCATCAACCAGTACCTGCGCTGGAACGGGTACGTGGTGCCCGTCGTGGGCGACAAGCGCTTCTTCTTCGAGCCCGGCCCGATCCGCGAGCACTTCAAGAACCACGTCCGCGCCCTGCTCGGCCGCGTCAACTCGGTCAACGGAATCCGCTACTCCGAGGATCCGGCCATCCTGGGCTGGGAGATCTTCACCAGCGCCGACGCGCTCGGCGTCTACGACGTCGCGTCCGCCGGGACCGAGACCGCCGACTTCGTGGCCGACCTCACGCAGGTCATCAAGGCCGCCGCCCCCAACGCGCTCGCCGGCACCGGCGAGATGGGCCACGACGTCAACCCGTCGCTCTACGGCCGCAGCGCCGATCCATTCCGTGAAGTCGGCCTCAACGGCCTCTTCGACGCCTCGCACGGGTTCGCCTGGCAGCGCAACCTGCGGGCGGGCACCGTGGACTTCGGCGGCATCCAGGTCATCCCGGACCTGCTGGGATTCGCCGGTGATCCGATCCTGTACGCCAACCTGGGCGCCGAGTGGATCCGCGGACACGCCGCCCTGGCGGCCACGAACACCAAGCCATTCATCGTCACGCTGGCCGCCGAGAACATGGTCATCCTGAGCCCCGAGGCGCGACGCCAGGCGCTGTCGGCGTGGCTGGACGAGCTGACCGCCCGGGGCTTCACCGGCTTCGTCGTGGGCAACTTCCACGCGGACGGGTTCGACCGCCGCGCCGATCCCCACGGCTTCTCCTGGGCTGAAAACACGGACGCGGCGGATCCGCAGAACGAGCTCGTGCCCCTCGTGCAGACCGCCGCGTCGCGGCTGAACGGGCCCTGACGGGCCGACGCGTCAGCGCGTCTCTTCGAACTCGGCGTCGATGACGTCGTCGCCGGCGCCACCGGCCGCGGCGCCCGGACCACCGGGGCCACCCGGGGCACCGGCGCTCGGACCACCCGCACCGCCGCCGCCATTGACGGCCGCGTACATGGCCTCGGAGGCCTTGTGGTTCGCCTCGGTCAGCGCGGTCAGCGAGCGCTCGATGCGCTCGACGTCCTCACCGGCCAGGGCGTCGCGGACCTCTTTCACGGCGGCCTCGAGGCCGTCTTTGTGGTTCCCGAGCTTGTCGCCGTTCTCACGGAGCAGCTTCTCGGTGTTCCAGGCCATCGAGTCCGCCTGGTTGCGGGTCTCGATCTCCTTGCGGCGGGCGGCGTCCTCGGAGGCGTGGGACTCGGCCTCGCGCACCATGCGCTGGATGTCCCCCTCGTTCAGGCCGCTCGACGACGTGATCGTGATGTTCTGCTTCTTGCCCGTGGCCTTGTCGACCGCGCTCACGTTCACGATGCCGTTGGCGTCGATGTCGAAGGTGACCTCGACCTGCGGCACGCCGCGGGGGGCCGGGGGGATGCCCTCGAGGTTGAACTTGCCCAGCGTGCGGTTGTCACGGGCCATGGGGCGCTCGCCCTGCAGCACGTGCACCGTCACGGCGCTCTGGTTGTCCGACGCCGTCGAGAAGGTCTCGCTGCGCTTGGTCGGGATCGTGGTGTTCCGCGGGATGCGCGCGGTCATCACGCCGCCGAGCGTCTCGATGCCCAGCGAGAGCGGGGTGACGTCCAGCAGCAGGATGTCCTTGACCTCACCGGCGAGCACGCCGGCCTGCACGGCCGCGCCGAGGGCGACGACCTCGTCCGGGTTCACGCCCTGGTGGGGCTCCTTGCCGAAGAACTTGCGCACGGCCTCGAGCACCATGGGCACGCGGGTCGAGCCGCCGACGAGGATGACCTCGTCGATGTCCGAGGGGTTCTTGCCGGCGTCCTTGAGGGCCTGGCGGCAGGGACCGAGGGACTTCTCGACCAGGTCGCCGATGAGCTGCTCGAACTTGGCGCGGGAGAGGCGCAGGTTCAGGTGCTTCGGGCCCGTGGCGTCCGCCGTGAGGAACGGCAGGTTGATGTCCGTCTCCGAGACGCTCGACAGCTCGATCTTGGCGCGCTCTGCGGCCTCCTTCAAGCGCTGAAGGACCATGCGGTCGTTGGTCAGGTCGACGCCGTTCTCCTTCTTGAACTCGGCGATCAGGTAGTCCATCACGCGCTGGTCGAAGTCGTCGCCGCCGAGGTGGGTGTCGCCGTTGGTCGAGATGACCTCGACCACGTTCTCGCCGACCTCGAGCACGGAGATGTCGAAGGTGCCGCCGCCCAGGTCGTAGACCGCGATCATTTCGTTCTTCTTTTTATCCAGCCCATAGGCCAGGGAAGAAGCGGTCGGCTCGTTGATGATGCGCAGCACTTC
>CAINDO010000044.1 GCA_903847385.1 uncultured Myxococcales bacterium | reverse complement strand
CTCGCCCGCCGCCGACTCGCGGTCGGCGAGGCCGCGACGGCGCGCTCTGCGGCGGCGAGCGCGTCGGGCCACCGCTCGCGCAGGGCCAGGGACGCCGCCCGCCGACCCTCCACCAGCCCCCGACCCTCGGGATCGAGCTCGCCGGCCCGGTCGTAGGCGGTCTGGTCGCCCGTGGCGTCGCCGTAGTCCACGAACCAGTGGGCCAGGGCCGTGCGGGCTTGCGGCTCCTCCAGGGCGCCGGTGGCGGCCAGATCGCGCACCGTCCGGGCGGCGGCGGCGGCGGCGGGCGAGGCGATCGCGCCCACCGGCGGCGGAGCGAACAGCGGGAAACCCGGCGCGAGGCCCCCAGGCCGGAGCTGCCCCTCGACCCCCAGCGCGACCTCCCAGCGCAGACCGGCGGCGGCGGGCGGCCCCTGGAACGCGGGGAGCGTCTCTGGTGGCGCCGGGGGCCACCAGGCGCCGAAGAGCGTCGGCAGACGCCGTGCGATGGGCGCGAGCGAGGTCGTGTCCCACAGATGCTGCCGGACGAGCACGGCGGCGTCCGGCCGGGCGCCCTCGACACCCTGCGCGAAGGCCAGGCCCGCCGCCAGGTTGTCCGACGCGACGCTGAGCACGCCGGTGGGGGGCGTCTGAGCGAGGGCGGCGTCGACGAGCGCGGGGAGCCCGACGTCGGACCCGCGCAGGAATGGCCCAGTGTGGGCGGCGCCGAGCAGGAGCGCGGCCGCGCCGACGGCCCGCGCCAGCGGGGCGCGACCCCCGAGGCGCACCGCGAGCGCCTCGACGCCCACCACGGCCAGCAGCGCGATGCTCGTGACCGCGGTGAGGCCGTTCTGCAGATCGCGCAGGCCCATCGGGTTCACGGCGACGGCGTAGAGCGCGTCCAGCACGACCACGGCCAGCAGCAGCCGGGTGAAGCGGCGCCGCAGCGTCAGGAGCACACCGGCCAGGGCGAGCGGCAGGGCGGGCCCCAGCGGCAGCAGGACCTCGCGACCGAACCGGGCGGCGTCCCCCCAGGCGAGCCGCCCCATCTGGTCGCCGTAAGCCGCCCGGATGCGCGCGCCCATCAGGTGGTCCCACAGCGCCGCGGGTGTCGCCGGGTGTCCCCAGTCGCGCCAGGGCTCGGCGGCGGCCCGCAGGGGCAGGTACAGCACCACCAGGGCCCCGGACAGCGCGGCGAGCAGCACGAACGCCCAGGCCCGTGCGTCACCGCGGAGCCCGTACGCGGCGGTGAGCACGAAGGGCAGCGCCAGGGGCCTCAACTCCGCGTGGTGGCCCAGCGCCAGGCCCGCCAGGAACGCCCCGGCGACGACCGGGCGCCGGTCGGCTGCGTCCGTGGGTGTGCCCAGCAGCCACAGCCAGGCCGCCAGCAGGAGCGCGACGCCGGTATAGACCTCGATCGTGACCGCGTGCAGCGCGAAGGCCGGCGTGACGCCGACCAGCGCGGCCGCGGCCAGGAGCCCGGCGCGCGGCAACGCGGCCCGGCGCCCGGCGGCCACCAGCAACGCCAGCGCGAGCGCGCCGATCAGGCCCGAGGCCAGGTTGCCCCGGAACGCCACGTCCCCGAAGGGCACCAGCATCATCGCCGCCTTGTGGCTCAGCGCGAAGACCGGGTAGCCGGGCGGGTGGGCGACGCCGAGCTCCCAGGCCGAGGCGCCGAGCTCGCCGGCGTCCAGCCAGGTCAGCCCCGGCGCGGCCCCGAGCACGAAGAGCAGGCCGCACAGCGCGACGGTCAGCGCGCCGGTGGCGTCCCGGGCGCCGGGCGACCTCACGGGGCGAGCAGCTCGAACGCGCCGCCGCCGGCCACCTGTCCGTTCACCAGGACCTCGAACGCATGCGGCCCGGGGTAGTAGCGGCGCGTGGTGATGGGGCGGAAGTCGTGCACGAAAGCGAACGCTCGTGTCTCCCCGGCCGCGAGCGTGCAGGCGCTCCCTTTGAAGACCTTGCGGCGTGGCTGCCCGCGCGCGCCGGCGAAGGTCACGGCGTAGTCGACGACCCAGCGGGCCGGGGTGTCGCCCGTCGTGAGCGAGAGGCCGAAGCTCACCCGACCGCCGAAGGGCACCGCCGCCGGGGCCACGTGGGCGGGCCCGGCGCTGAACGCCACTTGCGCATCGTGGCCCAGCAGCGCGAAGACCTCCGGGTGGCCGGCCTTGACCAGGCTCCGGAGCGCGTGCCGCACGATCCAGCGGCGCTCCAGCGTCGGCGCCGACAGCCAGCGGCGGGCGGCCCCGATCGCCAGATCCGGGTCGGCGCGGGAGATGTCGTTGAGATGGTTCGCCACGGAGCGCCGCACGTAGAGGGAGGGATCGTCCACGAGGCGGTCGAGCAGGCCGAGCCCGGCCCGCGGCGTGCGGGTCAGGTAGGCCACGCGCGCAAACCACGGCAGTCGGGGCCGCGTGCCCTCGCTCACCAGCCGCCGCACGTGGGGATCCGGGTCGTCGACCCAGGCGTGCAGCCGCTCGAAGGCGGCCTCGGGATAGCGGTCGATGAACGGCCGGATGGCGCCCTCCGCCGAGAAGATCGGCGTCAGCACGCGCAGCGTCTCCATGCCGCGGTCGAAGTCGTGCAGCCCCATGGCGGGCACCACGTGGAACAGCGGCCAGGCGGCGAATCCGACGCCCGTCTCCCCCGGCGCCGCGGGCGCCCAGGCGCGGGCCACCCGCTGGAGAATCACGGAGACCTCGGCGAAGTCCGCCGGCAGGTGCCGCACCAGCGCCTCGCCCACGTGGGCGACCCGGGGGGTGAGCTCGAGCGCGTCCAGGCCCTCCACGGCGGCCCGGGTGAATCCCTCGGCGTCGAAGTCGGCGTGCGCCCGCGTGAACGCGGCGGCGATGCGGGCGACCGCTGCGGGCCCCAGGTGCTCTTTGAACGGCGCGCGTGCGTCTTCGGCCATCGCCGCTCCATATCATGGTCCCCGTCGCATTGACAGGTGGGGGCCCTTGTGATACCAACTCGCGCCCCGCCGACCCGATGGGGCGTGGTCCAATGGCAGGACGCGGGACTTTGGATCCTTGCGGTGTAGGTTCGAATCCTACCGCCCCAGCCCTTCCCTGAACCCCGGAGGAAAACGTGCGCCCGTACAGGATTTTCGCCGGGAACTCCAACCCAGAGCTGGCTCGGGAGATCTGCGCCTACCTGGGGACGGAGCTCGGGGACGCCAAGGTCGGCCGGTTCTCGGATGGTGAGATTCGCGTCGAGATCAACGAGTCGGTCCGCGGGGCGGACGTCTACGTGATTCAGAGCACCTGTGCGCCGGTCAACGAGCACATCATGGAGCTCCTGATCATGCTCGACGCCCTGAAGCGGGCTTCGGCGGGCAGCATCTCTGCCGTGATCCCGTACTTCGGCTACGCGCGGCAGGACCGCAAGGCGGCGCCGCGCGCGCCCATCTCGGCCCGGCTGGTCACCGATCTGGTGAGCTGCGCCGGCGCCCAGCGCATCATCACGATGGAGCTCCACGCCGGCCAGATCCAGGGCTTCTTCAATGGGCCCGTGGATCACCTGTACTGCTCGCCGGTCATGCTCGACTACATCTCGTCGCTCGAGCTGAAGAACCCGGTCATCGTCAGCCCGGACGCCGGCGGCGTCGAGCGGGCCCGGGCCTACGGTAAGCGCCTCAACGCCGGCCTGGCCATCATCGACAAGCGCCGCGCGGCCCCGAACGTGGCCGAGATCATGCACATCGTCGGTGACGTCCGCGACTGCGACGCCATCCTGGTGGACGACATGGTCGACACGGCCGGCACGCTCTGCCAGGGCGCCAGCGCGCTGATGAACCACGGCGCGCGCCGGGTCTTCGCGATGGCCACCCACGCCGTGCTCTCGGGCCCCGCCATCACGCGGCTCAACGAGAGCAACATCGAGCAGCTCATCACCTCGAACACGATTCCGCTCTCGCCCGCCGGACGGGCCTGCCCGAGGCTGAAGGTCCTCTCGGCGGCCAACCTCTTCGGCGAAGCGATCAAGCGCATTCACGACCTGGATTCCGTCAGCAGTCTCTTCACCTAGAGCGCTCCGAGCTCACGGAACAGGCAGACCCGGCAAACAAAACAACCGCCGGTAAAGGACAGTGGTCATGCAGGAAGTCAACGTCGTCGCCATCACCCGCAACGGGGCCGGCAAGGGTGTCAACCGCAAGCTCCGCGCGCTCGATCGCGTCCCGGCCGTCCTCTACGGGCACGGCGTCGAGACCCCGATCAACCTCACGGTCGACCCCAAGGAGATGGCCAAGGCCATCCGTACGCCCTGGGGCGTCAACGTGCTGCTCAACCTGGAGCACGAGGGCAAGACCTACAAGGCGATGTGCCGTGAGATCCAGCGCAACCCGGTGACCCGCGCGTTCCGCCACATCGACTTCGTCTCCCCGAACCCCAACAAGGAGATCACGGTCCTCGTGCCCCTGAACATCACGGGCAAGTCGATCGGCATCTCCACCGGCGGCAAGCTGCGCCAGCCGTACCGCGAGGTCCGCATCAAGACCACGCCCGAGAAGATCCCCTCGGAGATCACGGTGGACATCACGCACCTCGACCAGAACCAGGGCATCATGGCCTCGGACCTGAAGCTCGGCGACGGCGTGAACATCGTCTACGACCGCGACTTCGTCATCGCGAAGGTCATGACCCCGAAGGGCAAGGACGGCGAGAAGTAAGCCCCTTTGGCCGACCGCGACCGCCTCTTGCTGGTGGGCCTGGGCAACCCGGGCCCGCGTTACGCCGGCAATCGGCACAACGTCGGCTTCATGGTGCTCGACCATCTGGCCGCGGATGCCGGCATCTCGTTGTCGCGCAAGGCCTTCAAGGGCACCTGCGGCACGGGGGATTGGGAGAACCAGCCCCTCGTGCTGCTCAAACCCGAGACCTTCATGAACCTCAGCGGTCAGTCGGTCTCGCCCGCCCGCAGCTTCTACGACGTCGCGCCGGCCCGCATCATCGTGCTGCACGATGAGCTGGACCTGCCCTTCGGCACGCTGCGCCTGAAGGTCGGCGGCGGGCACGCGGGCCACAACGGCCTGCGGTCCATCATGGCCGAGCTGGGCACGGGCGACTTCGCGCGCCTGCGCATCGGCATCGGTCGGCCCCTGAAGGGCGACGTCGCCGACTTCGTGCTGCAGGACTTCGCGCCGGACCAGCGGGCCTGGGTGCCGGACCTGCTCGACCGGAGCGTCGCCGCCCTGCGCCTGGCCCTGCAACAGGGCGTCGCCCGGGCCATGAACACCATCAACGCCGAGCCGAAGAAGCCGTCGGCTTGACAATCCACCGGGGCATCACCTAGTGTGCCGCCCCCACGGAACGCATGGGGCGTTCCGACTCCCTGCTCGCGGCCCATTCAGGGAACACCGCGGGCTTTTCCCATCCATGGGGAGAGAGAAAATGTCCGATAAACTGCGGCGCTACGAGCTGGTCTACATCGTCCAGCCCGAGGCCACGGACGAGGAACGCGCCAAGGTCGAAGAGCGCGTCTCGAGCATCTGCGAGCGGATGCACGCCCACGTCCTGAAGAAGGAAGACTGGGGCAAGCGCAAGCTCGCCTACGAGATCAAGAAGAGCAACAAGGGGTACTACTCGTACCTCGTGTTCGCCGCGCCCGCGACGGTGCCCGCCGAGATCGAGCGCAACCTGCGCTTGCTCGACTCCGTCCTGCGCTATCTGACGATCTGCCTCGACAAGGACATCTCGCTCGAGGCCGCCAAGGCCGAGATCGCCGCCGAGGAAGAGGCCCGGGCCGCCGCCCGCGCCCGCATGGCGCAGATGCCCAAGGACGACGACGACGACGACGCCCTGACGGACGACGATCCGGCTCTGGTCGAGGAGGAAGACGATGCGTGATTTCCGCGTGGAAGGCGGTCGCCGCCGCTCCCGTCGCAAGGTGGACCGGTTCCTGGCCGACAAGACCATGGTCATCGACTACAAGGATCCGTCGACCCTGAAGTACTTCATCACCGAGCGTGGCAAGATCGTGCCTCGCCGGGTCTCGGGTCTGGTCGCGCGCAATCAGCGCAAGATCACCCGCGCCATCAAGCGGGCCCGCATGCTGGCCCTCATGCCCTTCACCACGGTGAAGGCGAACTGAGCCGGCGGAGCACAAGACCATGAACATCCAGGTCATCCTCCGCGAAGACGTCGCGCACGTCGGTTCTCTCGGGGACCTCGTCTCCGTCAAGCCCGGCTTCGCCCGCAACTTCCTGCTCCCCCGCGGCCTCGCCGTGGTGGCCAGCGACCGCCAGAAGAACCGCGTCGAGCACGAGAAGAAGGTGCTCGAGAGCCGGGTGGCCAAGCTGAAGAAGGGTGCGGACGAGCTCAAGGGTCGCCTCGACGCGGTCACGCTGTCGATCGCGAAGTCCGCGGGCGAGAACGAGAAGCTCTTCGGCTCGGTCACGGCGATGGAGGTCGAGGCGCTCCTGAAGGAGAAGGGCTTCGACATCTCCCGCAAGCAGCTCGTCCTCGGCGACCACATCAAGTCGCTCGGCACCCACGAGGTGCCCGTGAAGCTGCACCGCGACGTCACCGCGACGATCAAGGTCGTGGTCACGGCCAAGGCCTGACGCCGCCTCGCGGCGCCGTCTCACGTCCGTGGCCGGCACCCCGCGACACCTCGAGGCTCAATCCGCCGAGCAGTCCGTGCTCGGCGGCGTGTTCCTCGACAACGCCGCCCTCGACCGGGTGGCCAGCATCTTGCGCCCCGAAGACTTCGCGGCGCCGAGACATCGGCTCGTCTACGAGCGGATGCTCTTCCTCGCCGAGGCCCGGCTGCCGCTCGACGCGGTCACCGTGGCCTCGAGCCTCGAGCAGCAGGGCGAGCTCGAGAACTGCGGCGGGCTCGACTACATCGTCAGCCTCGGCGAGTCGGCCCTCACGTCCGTCAACCTCGAGCACCACGCGCAGATCGTCCACGACAAGGCCGAGGTCCGCCGCCTGATCGCGGCGTGCGTGGGCATCGTGGAGAAGGCCAACGTCGGCGACTACGACGACACCGGCCGCCTGATCGACGAAGCGCAGCAGGTCATCTACCAGATCGGCCAGCAGAAGGCGGCCAAGGGCTTCGTGCCCCTGAACACCGCGCTGAAGGCCACCCTGGACAAGGTCAAAGAGGCCTACCAGACCAAGCAGTCCATCACGGGTCTGCCCTCGGGCTTCGCCGATCTGGACGCCATGACCGCCGGCCTGCAGGCCGGCGACCTGATCATCATCGGCGCCCGCCCGGCCATGGGCAAAACCTCGTTCGCGCTGAACCTGGCCACGAACGCCGCCCACCGCTCGGGCAAGGCCGTGGCCGTGTTCTCCCTCGAGATGCCCACGCAGCAGCTCGCCGGCCGTATGTTGTCCAGCGAGGCCCGGGTGTCCGCCGGCAACATGCGCACGGGCCACATGGACGACGGCGACATCGCCAGCATCATCGAGGCCGTCAAGCGCATGTCCTCGTGGAAGGTCTACCTCGAGGACACCTCGGGCCTGACCGTGATGGAAGCGCGCGCCAAGTGCCGCCGCCTGGCCGCGGACAAGAACATCGGCGGCCTGGGCATGATCGTGATCGACTACCTGCAGCTCATGCAGGGCAGCCCGACGCTCCCGCGCGAGCAGCAGATCTCCGAAATCAGCCGCGGCCTCAAGGGCCTGGCCAAGGAGCTCAACATCCCCGTGGTGGCGCTCTCGCAGCTCTCCCGCAGCCTGGAGAGCCGGCCCAACAAGCGGCCGATCAACAGCGACCTGCGCGAGTCCGGCGCCATCGAGCAGGACGCCGACATCATCATGTTCCTGTACCGTGACGAGTACTATCACGAGGACAGCGAGGAGAAGGGTGTCGCCGAGGTCATCATCTCCAAGCACCGAAACGGGCCCGTGGGCACCGTGAAACTCCGCTTCTTCAACGAGTGGACGCGGTTCGAGAACCTGGCGCCCGAGGGGTGAGCCCATGCCGAATTCGGTGACGCGGGTCCTGATCGTCGAGGACGACAAGTTCAACGTGCGCCTGCTCAGCGAGGTCTGCCGCAACGCGGGCTTCGAGGCGGACGTCGCGATGGACGGCCTCGCCGCCCTGGCCGCGGTCGCGCGGACCCGCCCGGACCTGGTGCTCCTCGACCTGATGATCCCCGAGCTGGACGGCTTCGGCGTGCTGGAGCGGCTGCGCGCCTCACCGGAGACGGCGGATCTGCCGGTCATCCTGGTCACCGCGATCCAGGACCGCGAGGCCCGCGCGCGCGGCATCGAGCTCGGCGCGGACGACTGGGTGGCCAAACCCTTCAAGCTCCTGGAGCTCCAGCAGCGCATCCAGGCCGCTCTGCAGATGCGGGCGTTCAAGCGGCAGTTGACGCGCGATCTCACGCCCCCGGCGGGGCGGATGCGCCCGGTGCTGCCGCCCGTGGACGAGGGCGCGGCACAGGTGGAGCGCACGCTGGCCGCGCTCCGGGCCGCCGGCGGACCCGCCCAGGTGATCACGGTGGAGTTCTCCGCCGCCGGGCCGGACGAGGTCATCGAGGCGGTGCTCCTGGCCATCCGCGACCACCTGCCCGAGGGGCGCGGCGCGCTCGTGCCCCGCGGGGGCCGGCGCCACTCGGCCGTGTTCCCGCTCGACGCCCTCTCCGCCCGGCGCCTGGCCGGGACGCTGCACACCGCGGGGCACCTGCGGCGGCGGCAGCTCGGCCTCGCGCAGCCCCGGATCTGGTGGGGGGTCGGCGCGGATCTGACCGCCGCCGACTCGGCCTGCATCGGCGCGCGCGAGGGCGACCTGGAGCCGGAACTGCCCGCGCTCGGGTAAGATATGGTACCTCTCGCCCCCACGAGTACATCGAGGGAGAGAGTCATGCGAGCGCTGAAAGCCGTTCTCGGAGCCGTGGTCGTGGTCGCCGGCGGTGCCTGTGGCGATACTCTGACAAGCGGCGGCGGCGGCGGGGGCGCGCAGTCGGACGCCCAGGTCGGCGGGTCCACGGGCGGCGCGGCCGGCGGCGGCACGGGCGGGTCGACCGGAGGCAGCACGGGCGGGTCCACCGGCGGCAGCACGGGCGGGTCCACCGGCGGCAGCACCGGCGGCGGGACGACCGTGGACGCCGGCCCCGGCGGCTCCGGCGGCGGGATCGCCAAGCCGGACGGCAGCGTGACGCCGCCCCCGGACGCCGGTTCCGAGACCGACGCCATCATGGGCTGCGAACCCTCGCCCGAGATCTGCGACGGCCTGGACAACGACTGCAACGGCACGGCGGACGACGCCCCCGGGGGCGCGCTCGACGAGCGCTGCTACGACGGCCCCGCGGGCACGGAGGGCGTCGCGACCTGCCTCGCCGGACGCCGGGTCTGCCGCGACGGCGCGTTCGGCGCCTGCGAGGGCCAGGTGCTGCCCGGCGTCGAGATCTGCGACTCGACCGACAACGACTGCAACGGCGCCACGGACGACGTGCGCGAGGGCAGCTGCGAGTGCGCCCCCGGCGACACGCGCGAGTGCTACGCGGGCCCCGAGGGCAGCCTCGGCGTGGGCCGCTGCGCCGCCGGGACGCAGGCCTGCGCGCCCGAGGGCGCCAACTGGGGGCCCTGCGAGGGGCAGGTCCTGCCCGCGGACGAGGCCTGCGACGGTTTCGACGACGACTGCAACGGTCTGACGGACGACGCCCTGCCCGGGGCGGGCGAGGCCTGCGGGGCGGGCCTCGGCGTGTGCGCCCGCGCGGGCCTCACGGCCTGCGTCCCGGAGACGGGCGAGATCCTCTGCGACGCCGTGGCCGGGCCGGGCGGACGCGAGGTCTGCAACGGCCTGGACGACGACTGCAACGGCGCGGTCGACGACGGCCTCGGCCTGGGCGAGGCCTGCTCCGTGGGCACCGGCGAGTGCCGGCGCGAGGGGGCCATGCGCTGCGACGCCGCGACGGGCGCGATCGCCTGCGACGCCGTCATGGGCGAGCCCGTGCGCGAGCTCTGCAACGGCCTGGACGACAACTGCGACGGGCTCATCGACGACGGCAACCCCGGCGGCGGCGCCGACTGCGACAGCGGCCTGCTCGGGGCCTGCGGCGCCGGGAGCGTCGCCTGCGAGGTCGGCGCGCTGACCTGCGTCGCGCGGGCCGTGCCTGCGGCCGAGACGTGCAACGGCGTGGACGACGACTGCGACGGCGCCGTGGACGACGGCGACGATGGGGCCACGCTGCGGAACGCCTGCTACTCCGGCCCGGCGGGCACGGAGGGCGTGGGCGCCTGTCACGCCGGGGCGTCCGTCTGCAACGGCGTCGACTTCGGCGCCTGCGAGGGCGAGGTCCTGCCGGCGCCCGAGGTCTGCAACGGGATCGACGACGACTGCAACGGCACCATCGACGACGCGCCCGGTGTCGGCACGCGCTGTAGCCTGGGCCTGGGCATCTGCGAGGCCGCCGGTGTGATCGTCTGCGACGCCGACGCCGGCGCGCTCTACTGCAACGCGATCCCCGGCGATCCGGCCGAGGAGCGCTGCAACGGCCTGGACGACGACTGCAACGGCGTCGTCGACGACAGCGAGGTCCGCGTCGGTGTGATGGGGGGTACGTTCTACACGGACGACGCCCGCCTCGGCCTCGACGCCCTGCCCAACGTGATCGCCGAGGAGACGCAAAGCTGCGCCGTCGAGGACCTGGCGCGGTACGACGCCATCATCGTGTACGGCAACATGGCGTGTTTCGACGACGCGGCGTTCACCCAGTACGTCGACGCCGGCGGTGGCCTCATCGGCACGCCCTGGGCGCTCGGCAACTACGGCAACATGGCCGCGCTGCCCGTGGCCGACAACTCCAGCGGCGAATTCACCACGCTCCTGGACCTGACCATCGTGGACCCGGCCTCGCCGCTGCTGCGCCAGGTGAACTTCGCCGGTGGCGACGGCGTCTGCACGCCGATCGCGGACGCGCCTTATGTGGGCGACGTGGACTGCGTGGGCATCAACGTGCCCACCACGGTCCGCCCGGGCGCGCACGTGGTCGCCACCGACGACGCCCACGGCGGCGCCCCGGCCATCGCCGAGTGGGACTTCGGCCGCGGCCGCGCCGTGTATCTCAACTTCCACTACGTCACGTCGGACACGGCCATCGCCGCGGCCCACCCGTGGGGCCGCCAGCTGCTGCGCAACGCCGTGGAGTCGGTGACCGGCTGCCCGGCGGGCCCGCCGCTCGCCTGCCCGGCCGGCGTGCCCGGGCCCATCCCCGAGCGCTGCAATGGCGTGGACGACGACTGCAACGGCGTGATCGACGACCTGCCGGACCTCGGCGCCGCCTGCACCGTGGGCATCGGCGCCTGTCAGGCTGGCGGCGTGACCGCGTGCGATCCGGGGGCCGGCGGCATCGTCTGCGTCGGGCGCCCGAACCCCCCGAGCCCCGAACGCTGCGACGGCGTGGACAACGACTGCGACGGACTGGTCGACAACGGCAACCCGGGCGGCAACGCGGCCTGCGATACGGGGCTGCGCGGGGTTTGCGGCCGGGGCCTCACGGTCTGCCGGAACGCCGGCCTGGCCTGCGTTCAGTCGCAGCAGCCGAGCCCCGAGGTCTGCGATGCCCAGGACAACAACTGCAACGGCTCCGTGGACGAGGGCAACCCGGGCGGCGGCGTGGCCTGCAACACCCGCCTGCCGGGCATCTGCACGCCGGGCACCACGACCTGCGGCGGCAACGGCGCCGTCGTCTGCATCCAGAACCGGCAGCCCGTCGCGGAGAGCTGCAACGGGCTGGACGACGACTGCGACGCCGCCGTGGACGACGGCGTCTGCCAGGCGCAGCAGATTGGCTCGTTCCAGGTCAACCAGGGGCCGGCTTGGGAGACCAACCCCCCCTCCTACAGCTGCGTCGAGGCCTGCGCGCTCGTCTTCGGCGGTGCGCCCGCGCAGTACCACTGCTCCACGGTGAACGGCGTGCTCAACAACCGCGCGTGGGTCGACGGCTGGGGCGACACGACCTACTGCAACGGGCAGACGGTCGCCGAGGACTTCGAACGTCCCGTGGGGGGCAACTACGATTGCGGCGCCGGCTCGTGTTCCTTCTCCGCCTATGTCTCCGATCACGCTTGCTCGGCGGTGAACTACTGCTGGCGCTGAGGCGGCCGGGCAGAAGGGCGTCGGCTCGATTGCGGCGCCCATGCAAGCGTGTTAAGCACCCCGGAACCCATCGGGGGGAGTTGCTGCATGGCGGTTCAGGTCAACATCCTCGTCGTCGACGACGATCGCGACATCTGCGAGTACGTGAAGACGCTCCTGTCGGCGAGCGGCTACTCCGTGGCCACGCTGTCCGATCCGACGCTCGCCGTCGAGCTGATCAAGCGCAGCGAGTTCCACGTGCTGGTCATCGACCTGATGATGCCCAAGCTCGACGGCATCGCCCTCATCCAGCAGATCCGCAAGTTCGACAGCGACGTGGCCATCGTGGTCTTCACCGGCTACCCCTCGCTCGACACGGCCGTCGAGGCCCTGAAGCTGACGGTCTCCGACTACATCAAGAAGCCCTTCGAGCCGGACGAGCTCCGCGACAAACTCGCCGAGATCCTGCGCAAGAAGGGCGTGCACCTCAACCCCGAGGAGGAGCTGCACAAGACCATCGGCGCCCAGATCCGCAACTTCCGCAAGGAGCGCGATCTGACGCTGAAGCAGCTCGCCCGTCGTACGGGGCTCTCCGTCAGCCTGCTCAGCCAGATCGAGCGCGCCGAGAGCAGCGCCTCGGTCAGCTCGCTGTACAAAATCGCCGCCGCGCTCGGTGTCAAACTTACTCAGCTTTTTGGCGAATTCTGAGTTGACGCCAATGTAGGCGTTGGGGTTACATGGTGCGCAATGAAGTGTGCGCGCTGCGATCATGACTTTCCGGATACGGACCGCTTCTGCGGTCGGTGCGGACTTGCGCGCACGACGGACGGCACGTCGGTCGATCCCCTCGTCGGCTTGACGATCTCCGGGCGCTACACCATCGAGCGCCGCATCGGCGTCGGTGGCATGGGCACGGTCTACCTGGGCACCCACTGCGTGCTCGGCCACCGGGTGGCCGTCAAGGTGCTGCACGAGCGCTTCGCCCGCGATCCGCAGCTCAAGCAGCGCTTCGAGAACGAGGCCCGCACCTACGGCAAGCTCTCGCACCCCAACCTGGTGTCGCTGCACGACTTCGGCAACGCGCCGGACGGCACGCTCTACATGGTCATGGAGTACTGCCCGGGCACGATGCTCTCGGTGCTCGTCCGCGAGCGCAAGACGCTCGTGGCCCCCCTGGCCGTGGACGTGATCACGCAGATCGCCCAGGGCCTCACGGCCGCCCACAACGGCGGCTTCGTGCACCGCGACCTCAAGCCCGACAACGTGATGCTCATGGAGTCGCGGCCGGGCAAGTACCACGTCAAGCTGCTCGACTTCGGCATCGCCAAGAACCTGGACGAGGAGTTCCCCAACCTGACGCAGGCCGGCATGGTCTTCGGCACGCCGGAGTACATGTCGCCGGAGCAGGCCCGGGGCGAGCGGGTGGACGAGCGCACGGACGTCTACGCGCTCGGCACGATCCTGTACGAGCTCTTGACGGGCAAGCCGCCCTTCACGGGCACGAACAAGATGAACGTGATGCACCGCCAGGCGAGCGAGCCGCCCACGCCGCCCTCCACGCTGGCCGAGGTGCCGCTGTCGCTCGAGGCCGTGGTGCTCCGCTGCCTGGAGAAGCGCGCCGAGGATCGCTTCCCCACGGCCGCGGCGCTGATCGAGGCGCTCGAGGCTGCGCTCGGCATCGACGCCCCGAACGCGCCGCCGCTGCCCGCCCCGCGGGAGCAGCCCACCAAGACCCCCACGATCCACAACGGTCAGCTCAGCGCCCGCTTCACGCCGCCGCCGGATCGCACGCCCAGCCCGCGGCACTGGCTCGGCGTCGCCGCCGTGGCCGGCGTGTTCACCCTCGGTCTGGGGGCTGCGATGTTCTGGGGCGGCGGCGACAAGCCGGGCGACGCGCCCGCGCCCTCGCCCGCCATCGCCGGTCCGGTGCTCCCGCCGACGCCCGAGGCCCCGGCGAGCGTGGCCACGCCGCTCTCCGCCGCGCCGCTCTCGGCGGCCGTGGCCAGCGCCGCGCCCAAGCCGCCGGTCAAGCCCGTGGCCGTGGTCAAGCCCGCGGTCAAGCCCGCGCCCGTGGCCCCGGCCATGACGCAGAAGGCCCGCAACAAGGCCCTCGGGGACGCGAAGAAGTCGCTCAAGGCCGGCCAGTTCGACGACGCCGACCGCCGGGCCACGGACCTGCTCAAGGCCACCCCCGGCGACACCGAGGTGAAGACCTTCCGCGACTCCGTGCGCAAAACGCGCGAGGCCCTGACCAAGGGCAAGGCGGCCTACGATCGGCACGACTGCGTGGCGGCGCTGCGCATCCTCGGGCCGGTGCTCGACGCCGCGCCCGGCGCGCAGGCGGCCAGCCGCATCGTCAACACGTGTCAGGCCGCGCTCCCGCCGAAAGAGCTCTGAGCCGCTCCGGCGATGCGCTCGCGGGCCGTGCGGTCAGAGGTCGATGTCGCCGCCGTCGTCGTCCGCGCTCAGGCGCCGGATGCGGTCGGCGATGTCCGCCCGGCGCGTCGCCTCGGCGTCCGCGTCGCGGCTGAAGTCGGCGCGCAGGTGCCAGCCCTCGGCCACGTCCGCGGGCAGCCAGGCGAGCGGCACGTCCGCCAGCGTCCGGCCGTCGGTCAGCACGGCGTACCCCCCCTCGATCCTGTCCACGACGAGCAGCGGCATGGCGAACTCCTGCGAGATTGCGCGGTCGTCTGCTATCTTGCCGCCCCCGAACGCACATCGGAGCGAAAATGAAGTTCTTCATCGACACCGCGGACGTCAAAGAGATCCGTGAGGCCGCCAGCTACGGCCTCCTCGACGGCGTGACCACCAACCCCACGTTGATCGCGCGCACGGGCAAGCCCTTCCACACGGTCATCAAGGAGATCTGCGAGGTGGTGGACGGCCCCATCTCGGCCGAGGTCACCTCGATCGACTTCGAGGGCATGAAGCGCGAGGCCGGCGAGCTCGCCGAGATCCACGAGAACATCGTGGTCAAGATCCCCCTGATCATGGAGGGTCTGAAGTGTGTCCGCTGGTGTTTCGAGAACAACATCGACACCAACGTGACCCTCTGCTTCTCGCCCACGCAGGCGCTCCTGGCCGCCAAGGCCGGCGCGACCTACATCAGCCCGTTCGTGGGGCGCCTCGACGACATCTCCCACGAGGGCATGGACCTCGTGGCGCAGATCATCGAGATCTACAACGCCTACGACTACGAGACCGAGGTCCTGGTGGCCAGCGTGCGTCACCCGCTCCACGTGGTCGAGGCGGCGCGCATGGGCGCGGACGTCTGCACGATGCCGTTCAGCGTCATCAACCAGCTCGTCAAGCACCCGCTGACGGACCTCGGCCTGGCCAAGTTCATGGAAGACTGGAAGAAGGTCCCCAAGTAAGTCTTGCTCGCCAACCCGTTCTTCCTGGCCATCAAGGCCGGGCTCGCCACTCTGCTGGCCCTCGTGCTCAGCGAGCTGGTGGGCAACACCGACCACGTCTCCGCGGCCTTCATCGCGGTGCTGTGCACGTCGCCGACGGTCCTCATCGGCTTGCGGCGCGCGCTGACACAGTTCGCCGGCAGCCTCGTCGGCGGGTTGTTGGGCGTCATCTGCATCGCGCTGGACGTGCCGATCTGGATCGGCGTGCCGGTGGCGGTGGCCCTGAGCATCCGCGGCGCGTTCCTGCTCGGTGTCTCGCAGGGGCATCAGGTCGCGGCGTTCTCGGCGATCCTGGTCCAGCTTCTGCCGCGGGGCACGGCCCTGGAGACGCTCGATACGCGCCTGGTGGCGGTCTTCGTGGCGGCGGTGAGCGGGTCGGTGGTGAACCTGGTCGTCTCGGGCATGACCTACGACGAGATCTTCGGGCGGCGCATGCGCCTGGTGGAGCAGCAGGTGTATCGCCTGATGCCCGGCGCGGCGCGCAACGGCCCCGAGGCCGCGCAGGAGGGCTTCACCGTCATCGCGCAGTTGCAGGACGAGCTGAGCCTCGCGCTCGAGGAGCTGCGCTGGCGGCAGAACTGGGAGAAGTTCCGCCTCATCCAGAGCATGTGGTGGCGCGTGGGGCGGCTGCGGCACCTGCTGCACGTCGCCAGCGAGATGGGGTATCTGGCGCGCACCACGTCCGTCACGGACGACGAGCTGCGGCCGTTCTTGAGCTGGATGACGCACCTGGAGGGTGAGCGCCCGCGGGTGCCCGACCACCTGGAGCCCACGGCGCACCGCATCGTGGCCGAGCTGCTCTCGCTGGTGGCCGGCATCGACCACGGGGCGGCGGACGAGGCCGGGGACGCCGTCGACGAGTCCACCTCGCGGTGAATCTCGGGGCGCCCACGGGCGTCGGAGTCCACGGACCGGACTTTACGGGGGAGAACATGCGGAAGACGTGGGTGCTGCTCGGTCTGCTGGTGGCGGCCTGTGGCGGCGGCGGCGGCGGGCGTCGGTCCGGGGGCCACGGCAAGTACTACGAGGCGACGGTCGTCCGGCAGGGCGACCTGAAGGCGGAGCACTTCAAGGCGCTCGGACAACAGTTGCCGGGCATGCTGGACGACACGCCCGTGCTCACCGAGGACGCCCAGGGCCGCCAGACCCTCACGCCGGCGGCCAAGCTCCGGCCCGCCGCGCAGCAGGCGCTCTACATCGTGCTCACGAGCGGGGACGACAACGCCCAGGAGTTCGACCTGCGCGTGCGCATGGCCGACGACCGCCGCGTGCCCGTCACGGTGCGGCGCGCCCCCGGCGGCGGGTTCATCGTCCGCGAGGGCGCGATCGGCGAGCGCCTCGCCCGCGGCAAGGGCGAGGGCCTGCAGGAGCGCTACGGCATCGGGCCGCTGACCGAGCAGGGGGCCGAGTGGACACCCCGCGCCCGCGAGGTCCTCGACCTGACCCTCGACGCCCTCGACCCGCCCGAGCGCAAGGTGCTCGAGGGCATGCCCTTCATCCGCCGCGTGCGCGGGGACGACCCGAGCCACGGGGCGCTCTACCACCAGATGAACTGCCAGGCGGAGATCTTCCTGTACGACTCCGCGCTGAAGTCGGACACGGACCAGTTCGTCGGCGAGCCCGAGTCGCCGCTGCCCACCTCGACGCGCACGCTCCTGCACGAGGTCGGTCACGCGCTCCACCAGCGCCCGGGCCGCGTCGCCTGGTGCAACCTGGAGCGGCGCCTGAAGTCCATCAACGACCGCGTCGCGGCCAGCAATGCGCGCGGCGAGCGCTTCAACCGCGACCAGGAGTCGCTCTCCGGGCTCGACCGCAAACGGGAGCTCGCCGCCATCGAGGCCGAGCAGAAGGACATCGCCGCCGACCGCAAGGCCTTCGAGCGCGAGACCGAAGAGGCCCGGGACCTGGTGCAGGGCGGCCCCCTGCTCGAGAGTTATCGCAAGGTCCTGGGCAAACACTCCGCCGTCACGCGCTACGGCGAGACCTCGCTCAAGGAGTCCTTCGCCGAGAGCTACTCGCTCTATCGCGCGGACCCGGCGGCGCTGAAGCGTCTGTTGCCGGATGTGTTCGCCTACTTCGAGCGCGGCGAGCACTTGTCGGCCCGCTGACAGGCCCGGCGTTCAGGCCGTGAGCGTGCCCAGCCAGCCGCGCAGCACGCGCGCGGCGACGTCCCGGCGATACTCCGCGGTGCTGCGGACGTCGTCGATGGGGCGGATGTCCTGCGCCACTAGGTCCGCCGCGGCGGCGAGGTCGCCCGCGCGGCGGCCGACGAGCGCGGCCTCCGTCTTCGGGCAGCGCACGGGGGTGGCGGCTACGCTGCCGTACGCGACGCGGGCCTCGGTCACCACGCCCGCATCGAGCCGCACGCGCGCGCCGAGCACGACCTTGCTGATCGCCTGCGCGAGGCGGGTGCCGACCTTGCGGTAGTGGGTGTGATCGCCGGCGCCGGGCGCGGGCAGGTGCACCGCCACGAGCAGCTCGTCCGACGCGAGGTCCATCTTGCGGTAGGCCTGCCAGAAGGCGGCGGCCGGGACGCGGCGCTCGCCCCGGGCGGCGCTGTGCAGCTCGAAGACTGCGTCCAGCGCCAGCAACACGGGCAGCGTGTCGCCGGCGGGGCTGGCGTTCACGATGTTGCCGCCCAGCGTGCCGCGGTTCTGGATCTGCGCCGCGCCCACGGTCCGGCAGGCCTCGACCAGCGCCGGTGCCAGGGTCTGCGCGTCGGCGTTGCGGCCGATGTCCGTATGCGTCGCGAGCGCGCCGATGCGCAGCGTGTCACCGCTGCGCGACAGACCCCGCAGCGCGTTCAGCCGCCACAGGTTCAGCCAGCGGGGCGGGTCGATGACACCGGCCTCGAGATACACCATCACATCGGTGCCACCGGCCAGGGGCATGGCCTCGGGGTGCGCGGCGCGCAGTTGCAGGGCCTCGGCCAGCGTGCGCGGGTCCAGGACGGGGGATTCGCTGACGATGAGGGTCATGCCAGGGCCTCCACGACGGCGTCCACGATCTTCTGATAACCGGTGCAGCGACACAGGTTGCCGGCCAGGGCCTCGCGGACCTGCGCCCGGCTGGGGTGCGGCTCCCGCGCCAGCAGCTCGGCCGCGGCCACCAGGAACCCCGGCGTGCAGATGCCGCACTGCGCCCCGCCGTGTTTCAGGAAGGCCTCCTGAATCGGGTGCAGGCGGTCGTCCTGGGCGAGGCCCTCGACGGTCTGCACGCGGGCGCCCTGCAACTGGATCGCCGGCACCAGGCAGCTGTTCACGGGGTGGCCGTCCACCAGGACGGTGCAGGCGCCGCACTCGCCCTCGCCGCAGCCCTCTTTCGTGCCCGTCACGCGCAGATCCTCGCGCAGGACGTCCAGCAGGCGGGCCATGGGCAGCGTGTCGACGGTGACCTCGCGGTCGTTCAGGGTGAAGGTGATGGACGTTTTCATGCCTGCGTCTCCGTGGGGCCGGCGGCCAGCGCCGCGACGATCCGCTCGGGGGTCATGGGGAGTCGTTCGAGCACGGCGCCGGTGGCCTGCTCCAGGGCCTGGGCGACGGCCGCGTGGGGCACGTCGTGGGGGATCTCGCCGATGCCCTTCGCGCCGAAGGGCCCGCCGGCGAAGGGGATCTCGACCAGGATCGTCTCCATCTCGGGGGCGTCCAGCGTCGTCGGGACGATGTAATTGGTCAGCCGGTTGTTGCGCATGCCGTGCTGCGCGTCGAGCACGAGTTCTTCAGAGGTCGCGTAGCCGAGGGCTTGCAGCGCACCGCCCTCGAGCTGGCCGGAGCACAGCACGGGGTTGATGGCGCGGCCCACGTCCGTGGCCTGCACCAGCCGGCGATGGGTGACCTCGCCGGTGTCCAGATCGACCTCGAGATCCACGATGACACAGCACCAGCCGAAGGCCGGGTAGGCGTCGCCCTGGTAGGTCTTGGGGTCCCAGACCAGCGAGCCGTCGTCCGTGTATTCGGCCTGCACGCGCAGGCTGGCGACGGACTTGCGGGCGGCGAGCATGGCGTCGAAGTCGCCCTCGAAGCCGACCTCGGCTGCGAGCGCCGCGCGCAGTTGGCGGGCGGCCTTCTCGGCCACGCCGCCGACGACCATGGTGGTGCGGCTGGCCACGGTGGGGCCGCTGTCCGGCACCAGCGCGGTGTCGTGGGGGGCGTTGCGCACGCGCTCCACGGCGATGCCGAGCGTCTCGGCTACGATCTGCGGGAAGATGGTCTCCACGCCCTGACCGATGTCCGTGCTGGCCACGTAGACCACGACGTCCCGACCCTCGAGCGCCACGGCGGCCTTGCCCTTGAGCGCCGCCTCGCCGTTGCCGGTGAAGCCGCAGCCGTGCCAGGCCAGGGCCAGGCCGCGACCCTGGGCCACCCGCGCCGCCGCGCCGCCGCCGCCGGGGCGGGTCTGCGACTGCGAGGCGGGCAGGGGCTTCTCGGCCCGCTCCAGCGCGGCCTCGAGCACGATGCCCACACCCACGTCCTTCAGCGTCTGTCCCGTCGGGGTCACATCGCCATCGCGATACAGGTTCTCGCGGCGCACGGCGATGGGATCCAGGCCCAGCGTGCGGGCGATGCGATCCATGTGTCGCTCGGCCGCCCACATGGCCTGCGGGGCGCCGAAGCCGCGGAACGCGCCGTTGGGCGGCGTGTGCGTGGCCACCATCAGGGCCTCGCTGCGGACGTTGTCACAGCGGTACGGCCCGATGGCATGGATGACACCGCGGCTGTTCACCACCGGCGAGAGTGTGTTGTAGGCGCCGCCGTCGAAGAGCAGCTCGGCGTCGCAGGCCAGCAGTCGGCCCGTCTTCTCGTCCACCAGGGACCGATACCGGCCCCGCATGGGGTGGCGCTTGGTGGTGGCGCGCAGATCCTCGTCCCGCCGATAGATCAGCTTCACGGGGCGGCCCGTCTTCAGCGACAGGAGCGCGGCGTGGATGGCGACGAGCGAGGGGTACTCCTCCTTGCCGCCGAAACCGCCGCCCGTGACCGCCTGCACCACGTTGAAGTCCGTGTGTCCGAGCACGCGCTTCAACGCCTTGTGGATGTAGAACGGACACTGCATCGACCCGAAGAGCGTCAGCGACGGGCGGCCGTCGACCATGCCGGGCGTGGCGATCATGCCCTGCGGCTCGATGTAGAGCTGCTCCTGGTGGCCACAGCGATACACGCCCTCGATCACCCGCGTGCCCGGCGGGGGCGCGGCGAACAGACTCGCCGGGTCGCCGTGCGTGATGGTGATGTGCGCGTACAGATTGTCCTCGCCGAAGATGCGGATCGCGTTGCCCCGGGCCGTCTCGGCGTCGAACAGCGCGGGGAGCGTCTCGTACTCGACGATCGCGCGGGCGGCGGCGTGCAGCGCCTGCTCGCGGTTCGGGGCGGCCACGAGCGCCACGGCCTCGGCCACGTGTTTCACGTAGGTGCTGGCCAGGGCGGGCTGGTCGTCCGTCATCAGCGCGACGACGTTCTCGCCGGGGATGTCGTCGGCGGTGACGAGCACCACGCCGGCGGCGGCGTCCTCGGGGTGCAGGGCGATGCGCGTGACGCGGGCGTGGGCCACGGTCGAGCGCACCGTGGCGCCGTGCAGGCAGCCCTCGGGGCGGACGTCGTCGACGTAGAGCGCGGCGCCGGTGACCTTGGCGTGCCCGTCCGCGCGGACGAGGCCCTGGCCGACGACGGACAGCGGGGTCAGAGTGGGGATTTGCGACATGGAACTCTCCGGCAACAGGCCGCGGAGAATAGATCGAAACTTGACGCTGCGGCCCATTTGACGGCGATCTGCGCGCATGTTTGTCGATCTCTCGTCGCTGTTGCTCGCGCTGGTCGGCGTGGGGCTCTGGCAGCCCGCCGCGGTGG
>CAINDO010000043.1 GCA_903847385.1 uncultured Myxococcales bacterium | reverse complement strand
GCTGGACCCGGCGCAGACGCGGCAGAAGTTCGACGGCGACTGCGTGAACTCGGCGTTCCGCCTGCCCGACTGCGACGCGCGGCCGGACCTGTCGCTGGCGGAGACGCTGCGCGTGACCCCCGCCGGCGACCTGGAGGCCCGCGTGCGCCTGCAGGCGGCCACGGGCGGCACGGACCAGGCGTCCGCGCGCTTCCGGCTGGACGGCGTGCCCCTGCCCGCCGCCGCCATCGACGGTGTGTACACCGTGGCCGCGTCCGGTCTGGCGCCGGGCAAACACACCTTGAGCGCGACCGCACAAGACCTGGACGGTCGCGAGGCCGTGCCCCTGGACCTGCCCTTCTGGGTGGAGCCCGTGCCCTTCGAGTGGAAGGACGCGACGCTCTACATGGTCATGCTCGACCGCTTCGCCAACGGCGACCGGACGAACGATGCGCCCGTGGACGGCCCGCCCTACCCGCAGAACTGGCACGGCGGCGACCTCGCGGGCCTGCAGGTGGCCATCGAGAGCGGCTACTTCGAGCAGCTCGGCGTGAACGCCCTGTGGCTCTCACCCGTGAACGAGCAGACGGACGGCGCGTACGCCGGACGGGACGAGGCCGCCCGCATGTTCACCGGCTACCACGGCTACTGGCCCGTGCGCGGCCGCGAGGTCGAGCCCCGGTTCGGCGGCAACGACGCCCTGCGCGCCGTGGTCCGCGCCGCCCACGCCCGCGGCATCCGGGTGCTCCTGGACCTGATCAACAACCAGGTGCACGAGCAGCACGAGTACGCCCAGGCCCACCCGGACTGGTTCCGCACGGGCTGCGTGTGCGGGAACGCCGGCTGCGGCTGGAGCGAGCGGCCCCTGGACTGCCTCTTCGCCCCCTACCTGCCGGACATCAACTGGCGCGTGCCGGACGCCGAGCGTCAGTTCATCGCGGACGCGGTCTCCTGGGTGGCCGACTACGGGGTGGACGGCTTCCGGGTGGACGCCGTGAAACACGTCGAGACCACGGCCATCTACAACCTGCGCGCGGCCCTGGACGAGCGCTTCGCGGGCCCCGGCGCCGCGCGGCTGGCCATGCTCGGCGAGACCGCCGTGGGCGAGGGCGACCGCTTCGACGACGGCTGCGGCGAGCGCTACACGGACGGCTACCAGTGGATCGCCGCCTACGCCGGGCCCAACGGCCTGGACGGGCAGTTCGACTTCCCCACCCATCACCGGATGCAGTGGGGCCTGCTCACCAACTCCATGGGGTACGACGCGCTCGAGGGCATCGTGCGCGACCTGGAGACGCGCTACGCCCCGGCGACGCACGTGCGCTTCCTGGGCAGCCACGACTCCAACCGCGCCGCGACGCGGGCCGCGCAGGACCCCTCGGCCGACTGCCGCTACACCGGCGGCGCGCCCTGCGACCGCCTGCCCGGCGTGGCGCGGGACGCCGAGGTCTACCGCCGCCTGAAGCGGGCCTTCGCCGTGCTCTACACCCTGCCCGGCGTGCCCCTGCTGTACCAGGGCGACGAGCTCGCGCAGCCGGGCGGCAACGACCCGGACAACCGCCGCGACATGCTCTTCGAGGCGGCGCTGGGCCCGGTCAGCATGTCCGTCGTCGCGCCCACCGCCGAGCAGGTCGAGTTCTCGCGGTTCATGCAGGGCCTCGGCCAGGCCCGGCGCGCCCTGCCCGCCCTGCGCGGCGGCGCACGCACCGCGCTGGTCGCCGAGCCGGACCTCTGGGTCGTGGACTTCACCGCCGCGGACGGCGAGCGGGCGCTCGTGGCCGTGAACCGGGGCGCCGGGGTGGTCGATCGACCCCTGCCCGGCGGCGGCGCGGTGGCCGACCGGCTCGTGTTCGGCGACGGCAGCGTGCGCGTCGAGGGCGGCGCCGCGCTGCTCAGCGTGCCGGCGGGCGGCGTGGCGTTCTTCGGCGTGCGCTGAGCGTTACGCTCACTTGCACTTGAGGCCGTGGTGGCTCCGGCCGCCGCCGCCGACCCGGGCCAGCAGGCCGGTGCCGGCGACCTCCCAGGCGACGCGTTTGCCTGGGTATTTGCAGATGCGGTCGACGGGCACGGCGGCATCCAGCGTCGCCTCCTCGCCGCGCACCGCGAACTGTTTCTCCAGCCCGGTCTGCACGAAGGCCGGGCGAAGCGCCGCGCCGAGCGCGCGGTCGTCGTCGCCGGTGAACCAGCGGATCTCCAGCGTGGCGTCCCGGCGCGCGCACTGGAACCACTCGGCCTCGGCGTGGGCCTTCAGCCGCAAACCGGGGCGAATCTCCGACGCCATGGACCGGCCGTCGTACACGCCGACGCCCATTTTCCAGCCGCGGCCCGGGGCGCAGGCCGGGCAGTAGGTCGTCGTCGTCTCCGTACGGCTCAGGCCGGCGAGGTCGCCCTCGCCCGTGAACTGGGCGACGATCTCCACGGGCACGCCCGGCGCCAGGTGTACGCCGCCCTCGTCGGGCACGAGTGTGGTCTTCGCGTCCTTGGGCAGCGGCAGGTCGCAGTACTGGCTCAGGGCGAGGGGCTCCTGCACCGGCGTCTCGCGCAGCCACCGGCCCCGCGGCTCGACCTTGCCCTTCTCGGCCGACACCGGCTTGCTGGCGCCGCCGGCCCGCGCCGTGAACTCCAGTCGCCATGCACCCTGGGCCGCCCCGGGGCAGGCGAAGCGGCGCTCGTAGCGCACGAAGCGGTTCAGCGACTCGAAGCCCGACTGCGATTGCGTGTCCGCGTCTCGCCAGATGCAGGGCTCCGCGGCGGCGGTCGGGGCGGGTGCCAGGAAGAGCGTCAGGGCAAGGGCGCGACGCATGGCAACCTCTCCCGCAGCGCCCGCTCGTAGAGTGCGGACTTGTTGACGAGCGACAGGCCCTCGTCCCCGAGGGGCCCCGTCAGGCACTCGCAGGCGACCGGGCCGAACCCGGCGTCGAGCGTCGGCGTGCCCTGTTCGTCCAGGAACTTCAGGTCGTCCGCCAGGGACAGGCAGCGCGTGCGCCGGGCCTTCGCGTCCGCGGGCAGCACCTTCAGCGCGTCGACCATGCGCGCCCGAACGGCCCCGGCCTCGGACCGCGTCCGCTTGCGCTCTCCACGCCCGTAAAGGTCCTTCAGGAAATCGAAGTCCACGACCGCCCGCAGGTCGGGCGCGAGGTCGGCTTCGACCGCGAGGAAAAACACGGCGTCGTTCGGCACGACGTGTTTGAAGCGCGACACGCGGCGGCGGGCGTCGACGCCTTCCAGCGCGCGGTCGAGCGCCTCGCGGAAGCGCTGCCGCCGCGTCTCCGGGGCGCCGTGGTCGGGCACCTCGAGCACGCGGCGCGCGGCCGGGCCGTCGACGCGCGTCTTCGACACATAGGCCCACTCGGTCGCGTCGATGCGGCCACCGATGGAGAAGAGCTGCGCGATCTGCATCGTCTCCGTGAGCGACTCGGGCGGGTACTGCGCGCGCACGACCTTGGAGACGGGCTCGACGTCCGTGGACAGGCGCCCGGTGAAGAAGCGATCGTACAGCGCCTCGACGGCGAGGAACTGCACGTGCGCGGTGCCATAGGCCTCGTCCGGCGGTACGGCCTCGCAGACGCGGGCGATGGTCGAGACGGCCGCCTTCGTGTCGAGGTCTTCGGGCGAGGACGCCTCGACGACGTCCATGATCAGGACCTTGTGGGCCAGGTAGCCGCGCAGGAGCTTCAGCCACTCCAGGAACTTCGGGCTCTGCTCGTACTGTGTCCACAGCGGCGCGAAGGGCGCGAGCCAGTAGGTCTTCAGGAAACCGGGCGCGTCGCTGTCCCGTCCGTTGAAGGTGGTCATGCCCGTTTTGAGCTTCGCGTCGAGCGAGCCCATCAGCGGCGTCGGGCGGACGTCGATCTGCGCGCAATCGACCAGGGCGCGGTCGATCAGCCGGACGCGCTCGCGGAAGCTCTTCGCGCTGTAGCCGGGGACCTTGGAGAAGGCGTCGATCGTGGCCTGGCAGGCCTCCGGACCGGCGAAGTTCCCGTCCTCGAGGCGCTGGCAGGCCTCCTTCTTCTCGGCGTCCGTGTAGCGCACCTGGATCCAGGCGTCGCAGCCTCCCGGGCCGCACTCCACGCTCTTGCGCGTGACGGTCGGCTCCGCCGTGCGGATCATGCGGCACTTCTCGACGACCTGCCGCTTCAACTCCACGCCGGTCAGCGACTCGTCCGTCTGCACGGTGGACTCGATCTGCACCCCGCAGAGCTTGCAGATCTTGTCGTCGCAGAGGGCGCCGGCGCTCTGGAGGGCGTCCGCCTCGGTCTTGCCCTGGCCCTGGCAGACGAAGAGATGCGCCTTGCCCTCGCGGGCGTCGCCGTCGCGGGCCCAGCCGGGGCCCTTCGCGTCGGCGGCGGCCAGGGCCGACCTGGGCGGCGGCGCCGCGCTCCCGCAGGCGGCGAGCAGCGCGGCGCAGACGAAGGTCGCGAGGGCGCGCCTCATGGGGTCTCCAGCAAGTGCGTCACGGCGGCGTCCAGCGCGGCGGCCTCGGGCGCCGCGGCGAAGGCCGGCGCCAGCCACGCCCGCACGACCTCGGCCGGCACGTCGATGCGCGCGGCGACGCTGAGCGTCCGCCCGTCCGCGGAGCTGCGGGCGCCGTGGGCGGTGGCGGCCATCCCGGGGAGCGAGGCGCGGGCGCGCTCGAGGCACGTGCGCCGCACCTCGGTCGAGTCCTCCTTGAAGAGCGCCGACAGCGTCGACGTGATCCGGACCTCGACCAGGCGCGCGAGCTCCGCCCGGGCCTGGGCGTCGGCCATCACGTAGGCGGCCTGCAAGCGCGACCCGGCGGGCACCTCCGTGAGCCCGTAGGCGTGCAGGCCGTCCCGGCCGAAGACCACGGGCTGCGCCGGCAAGGTGGCCGGATCGAGCGTGCCGACCAGCGCGGATGCATCGGACGCGTCGTTCAAGCGCTCCGGCCCGCCACAGGCGGCGAGGAGCGAAACGACCATGGTGAGGGTGAGCGTCGTGCGGGTCACGGCGCCCAGTATGAACCGGTTTTCCGCCGACGCAATCCGTCGCGGACCACCGAAACCCCGGCGGTCGTTCGTGTGTCCCCTCCCCATGTCCGCGCCCTGGTCGTCCCCCGCCGAGCCCCTTCGGGCCCGCATGTCCCGTCGTCTCGTCACCGTCACCGTCGTTCTCGTGACGCTCACCCTGGGGCTGCTGCTGGCCGCGCCGGTGGGCGCAGCGTTCGCCCTCCTCGACGCCGTTCGCCCCCTGGACGCCCCCTGGGCGCGCATGCGTTTCCTGGCGTTCTCCCTCTGGTACCTGGTGCACGAGGTCTGGGGCATCGGCGCCGCGACGCTCTACTTCCTGACCGGCCGTGCCGGCGACATCTCGCGGCACTTCGCGCTGCAGCACGCCTGGGAGGCCGCGCAGCTTCGCGGGCTGCGGGTGATCTACGGCCTGCGCTTCACCGCGGACGCGGACGCCGCCCGAGTGCCCGGCGAGGCGCGCTCGCTCGTCCTCGTCCGGCACGGGAGCGTGGCCGACAGCCTGCTGCCCGGGCACCTGCTCGGGCCGCGTTCGCCCTTCGCCTTCGACGGACCTCGGCGCAGCCTGGATCTGCGCTGGGTGCTCAAGCGCGAGCTGCTGGTGGTGCCCTGCCTGGACATCGTGGGGCAGCGGATTCCCAACGTGTTCGTGCGACGCGGCGGTCGGGACACCGCCGGAGACGCCGAGGCCGTCGCAAGCCTTTGCCGCGGCCTCGCGCCCGGCGAAGGCGTGCTGATCTTCCCCGAAGGCACACGTTTCACGCCCAAGAAGCTCGAGGCGCTGCGGGCGAAGGGCGCGGATGGCGGCCACACGCGCGTGCTGCCCCCCCGGCCCGGCGGCGCGCTCGCCCTGCTCGAGACCGCGACCACGAGCGGAGAGCCTCACGAGGTGCTGCTCCTGGTGCACACGGGGCTCGAGCGTGTGCACCGCTTCGAACATCTGTGGCGCGGGGCGTTCGTGAACCTCGAGGTGCGCTGCACGCTCTGGCGCGCGCCCCTGGCCTCGCTGCCCGAGGATCCGGCCGGCCGCCGGGCCTGGCTCGACGCGCAGTGGGCCCGCGTGGACGCCTGGCTGGCGCGGGACGCCGCGCGCGCCCCTTGACCGTCCCCGCGGGGCCGTGCGATCCGCCTGCCATGGACAGCACGACACCGAGCCTCGCCGGAAAGACCGCCCTGGTGGTCGGGATCGCCAACGACCACAGCCTGGGCTGGCACATCGCCCGCCGCCTCGCCGCTGCCGGCGCGCGCGTCGCGCTCGCCTACGGCGACGAGCGCCTGGAGCGCCGCGTCGCGCCCCTGGCCGAGTCCATCGCCGCGGCCGCCTGCGTGCGGTGCGACGTCACCCGGGACGCCGAGGTCGAGGCCATGTTCGCGACCACGGACACCGCGCTCGGACCCCGGCTCGACCTGCTCGTGCACAGCGTCGCCTTCGCCGCCCGCGAGGACCTCGTCGGCGAGTTCCCCGACACGTCCCGCGCGGGGTTCGCGATGGCCATGGACGTGAGCGTCTACAGCCTCGTCGGCCTCGTCCGCGCCGCCGGCGCGCGGCTCGAACCCGGCGCGAGCGTGCTGACGCTGAGCTACCTGGGCGCCGAGCGCGTGGTCGCCGGCTACAAGGTCATGGGGCCCGCCAAGGCCGCGCTGGAGTCCACCGTGCGTTACCTCGCGGAGGCGCTCGGCCCGCGGGGCGTGCGCGTGAACGCGGTCTCCGCAGGGCCCGTCCGAACGCTCGCCGCCGCCGGGATCCCGGGGTTTCGCGAGCTGTTGAAGGGCCACGCCGAAAAGGCGCCCCTGCGCCGGAACGTCACCGCCGAGGAGGTCGCCGAGGCGGCATTTTTCTTGCTTTCACCCATGGCCAGCGCCGTGACGGGTGAGATTTTGCACGTCGACGGCGGCTTCAACATCCTGGGGGTCTGACCCCGGGTCGGACGCCCGAAAGCAATGAACATGGCCAAAACGCGCACCCTGCGTCTCTCTGCCGGCGTGGCCCTCCTCGCCCTGGCGGCCTGTGAAACCACCGACGCCCCCGGCGCCGCCGACCCCCGCCTCGAAACCCGCGCTCAGGACATCCGCAACGGCACCCGCGAGCCCGAGGCCGTCGCCCTCACGCCCGGCCAGGTCCTCGCGCTCGGCTGGCTGTTCCAGGCCGGCGACCCCTCCGCCAATTTTTGCACGGCGACCCTCATCGGCCCGACGACCATCATCACCGCCTCGCACTGCACGCAGGGCTCCCGCCCGCAGGACATGGGCTTCGGCGTGGGGTTGATGCCCTCGGACCCGGACGCGACCTTCCGGGTCGCCGCCATCTACGATCATCCGCAGCTCGACATGAGCGTGATCGCGCTCAGCGAGAACGCCCTCGACCGCCTGCCACAGCTCGAGCCCATCCCGGTCAACACGGCGGATCCGTCGTCGCTCGAGGGCACCGAGGTCCAGGTCGGCGGCTACGGCGAGACCTACGACCGCACGCGGTCCGGCCGCTACTTCGCCACCGTGCTGCTCAGCCAGGTCCGCGGCGACGAGATCGTCGTCGACGGCCAGGGCCGGCAGGGCCTGTGTTTCGGCGACTCCGGCGGGCCGGTCATCGGCGTGCTCGGCCCGGGCCCGGTGGTCATGGGCGTCGAGTCCTGGGGCGACCAGAGCTGCGTGGACGTCGACCACCTGACCCGCACGGACGTCGACCCCGACTTCATCCGGTCGATCCTCGACGGCGGCGCGCCCCCGGACGCCTGCAACGGCCTCGACTACCTCGGCCACTGCGTGGGTCAGGTGGCCGAGTGGTGCGAGGGCGGCGCCCTCCAGAGCGTCGACTGCATCGCCGAGGGTGGCCACTGCGACTACGTGGACGATCAGACCGGCTGGTACTGCGTCGAGGGCCCGCCCCCCGCCGGTGGCGCCGATCAGGGCGTGAACCCCGGTCCGTTGCCCGACGCAGGCCCGACCCCCCCCGAAGCGGACGCCGGCGCGGGCGGGGCATCCGGCGGCAACGGCGGCGAGAGCGGCCAGGGTGGCGACCCCGCGGCCAACGGCGGCGAGAACGGCGGCGGGACCATCGGGCCGGTCGGGCCCGGCGCGGGCGGTGCCGGTGTCGACGGGGCCGACGCGGCGCTCGACGACG
>CAINDO010000042.1 GCA_903847385.1 uncultured Myxococcales bacterium | reverse complement strand
TCGAGGCCACGCTCCGCGCGAACCCGGCCCGCTTCGAGCGCATCCTGGCTCAGGCCGAGGCTCTGCGTGCGCAGGTCGTCGTCGGCGTCGCCGGGCCGGCCCCGGACGGCGCGAAGGGCGCGGTGCTGCGCCAGGACGCCTGGCGGGCGGACGCCGAGTACTTCTACCCCGCCAGCGCCATCAAACTCCCCGCGGCCATCGCCGCCCTGGCCGAACTGCGGGCGGACGCGGCGAACCATCGCGGCCTGACCCGCGACTCGGCGCTGGTCTGGCACTCGACCTTCGGCGCCCCCCGTGCCACGGCCGAGGACAAGACCTCGCTCGACGGTCGCATCACGCTGGCCTGGGAGATCCACAAGGCCCTCGTGGTCAGCGACAACGACGCCTTCAATCGCCTCATGGAGTTCGCCGGCCACCGCGCGGTCAACGAGCGTCTGTGGCGGGCGGGCTTCCCCTCCGTGCGCATCTGGCACCGGCTCAACGTCGTCCGCACCGTCGAGGAGAACCGGCGCGCGCCCGCGATCGAATACCGTCGCGCGGGTTCGGGCAAGGCGCTCGCCCTGCGGCCGGCGCGCGAGAGCGACCTGGTGCTCGCCCCCCTCGACCTGCCCGGCCTGGACATCGGCGCGGCCTACATGGACCCCGCAGACGCCCGGTCGCGCGTCGAGGGCCCCATGAGCTTCCGCGAGAAGAACGCCGTCTCGCTCGTCGACCTCCAGCGCATGCTGGCGGCCCTCGTCCGACCGCCGAACGGCGGCTGGGCGGCGCCGGGCCCCCCGGACCTCGGCCTGAGCCCCGCGGACCGCAAGTTCCTGCTCGATGTCCTCGGCGAGGCCCCCGATCAGCTCAACCCGACCGTGTGGCGGGGGGCCGAGTTCGACGAGCGGCGCTTCCGGCCGGCGCTGCCCGGTGTGCTCCGCGTGCGCGACCGCGGCGACCTGGAGGTGCGCGGCAAAGCCGGCCGCGCGTACGGCTTCCACGTCGAGAACGCATGGTTCCACGACCGTCGCTCGGGGCGGTGGTTCTTCCTCGCGGCGACCATCCTGGCCAACGCCGATGGCGTGATGAACGACGGCAAGTACGAATACGAAGCCGTCTCGACGCCGTTCTTGGCTAATCTGGGGGCCGCCTTCGCCGAGGCGGTCTTCGAGCCGCGTCGCGCGCGGCCTTGAAACCACGACCTCCGGGCCCCACAAGGCCCGCTTCGAACCCGCAGAAGTGACGCCCCCTTGGACAAGATCAAAGACCTCGACTCACTGATCCAGCTCGGCGGCCCCACGCTGATCGTGCTGGTGACCTGCTCGGTGGTGGCGCTGGCCGTGGCCATCGAGCGCGGCTGGGCGCTCTACAAGGCCCTCTCGGGCACCGAGCGCCTCTGCATGGACCTGGAGGACAACTTCGAGCGCAACCAGCTCGACGTCGCCCAGGCCCGCTGCCAGGCCAGCTCCACGGCCCTCGCCGGCATCCTGCTCATCGCCTTCGAGCGCCTGAAGGACCGCCCCGAGACCATTCGCCCGGCCATGGACCGCGAGCGTCAGCGCGTGCTGCTGCGCCTGAAGGGACCCATGTGGATGCTCGGCACCGTGGGCGCCGTGACGCCCTTCGTGGGCCTCTTCGGCACCGTGAACGGCATCATGTCCGCCTTCCAGGCCATCGGCGAGTCGCACCAGGCCGGCCTGGACGTCGTCGGCCCGGGCATCGCCGAGGCGCTCCTCACCACGGCGGTGGGCATCCTCGTCGCCGTCATCGCCCTGGCGTTCTACAACTTCTTCCAGGCCCGGATGGCCCGGCTGAACACCGAGCTGCGCCTCCTGCAGGACGAGTTCGCCGAGGCCTTCGCCGAGGCCGCCGCGGCCAGCCGCGGGAACGGGCCCAAGTCATGATGGGTCACCTCCCGGACGGCGACGGCGCGGAGAGCGAGGACGAGGCGGCGATCTTCTCCGAGATCAACATCACGCCGCTGACGGACATCTTCCTCGTGCTCCTCATCATCTTCATGGTGACCTCGTCGGTCATGTCCAAGGCCAGCCCGCCTTCACCCTTGAAGGTCGACCTGCCCAAGGGCGGCGAGGGGGCGGCCGCGGGCGACGAGACGGTCATCAGCGTGATCGTCGGCGCGGACGGCAAGGTCGGGCTGCTCGACGAGGTGGTCGAGGCCAAGGACCTGAGCGCGCGGCTCACGAAGCTGCACGGCGACAAGCCGAACGCCAAGCTGGTGGTGCTGGCGGACACCTCGGCGGCCCACGGGCGGGTCGTCTGGGTGATGCAGGTGGCGCGGTTCGCCGGTTTTCAGCAGCTCGCGGTCGGCACCCAGGCCGGACCGAAGTAGGTCACTCGCCGCGGCGGACCTTGAGGCGGTACTTGTCGTAGCCGAACCGCTGGTCGCCGACGTCCACGAAGGACTGACCGGCGGTGTAGCTGACCTGGAGCAGCACGTAGTACGGCGTGTCCTTGTCGGCCAGGATCTCCAGATTGAAGGTCTTCTCGTCGCCGGCCTTGTTCACGATGGCTAGGCGCAGCCAGTTGGTCAGACCCGTCTGCAGGTCCGGGATCAACATGGGGTTGTCGCCGGACAGCTCGGCGTCCGGGATGGCGCCCTTGTTGATGTTGGCGACCGAGTTGTCCTGAACGAAGAGTTTGTCCTTGGCGATGGTCACGCGCACGGCCTCGAGGGGCGGCACCTGCGTGGTGGACATCGGCAGGGTCAGGTTGGGCGTCTTCGGGGCCGTGGTCGTCGAGACCGACACGCTCTTGAGCAGGAAGATCAGCAGAATCGTCAACACGTCCACCATGGCGACGATGTTGAGGAACTTGATCTCCTCGGACTCGGCCTTCGCCTTGGCGACCTTGCGCTTGCGGCGTCGGACGCCGAGCATCGCGGTCGGCAGGTCGATTTCGTTTTTTGCGCTCTGGGTGGCCATCGTGGGGGTGCCTTTACCGGGCCTCGCCGAACTTCACGTCGTCGAAAAGGTTCTTGCCGTCCTTGAACCGCAGGGCGTCCATCGTCTTGATGAGCACCTCGTAGCGGACGGCGCGGTCGGCCACGATGGTGACCGTGCGCTCCTCTTTGTGCTTGTCCTTCAGCTCGACGGCCTTCTTCGCCAGCTCCTCGTAGTTGAAGTCGCCGTTGGCGGTCTTCGCGATGGGGGCCGGCGGATTGTCCGCGGTGCTGACGTAGAAGCCCGTGTCGAGGCTGATGGCCACCGTGAACTGGATGCTCGGCGGCGGCGTCTGGGCGGCCACGGCGTCGTCGGTCTTGATGGCCGGCGGGTAGATGGTGAGGATGCCCATCGGCAAGAACGACGCGATCGTCACGAGCATGAAGATCACGAGGTTCATCATGACGTCCAGGTAGGGAACCAGGCTCAGTTCCTCCATGGACTCGAATTCGGGAATCTTCTTGCGCGAACGCTTGTGCAGAATCAGCGCGTAGGCGCGCTCGGCAGCGCTCGCGCTCTTTGCGGACTTGGCCATCGCAGACGCCCCTTCCGGCCGGCCTTTCGGCACCGTTCCCTGATCAGCCGCCCGAGCGCTCGTTGCCGCCGGACATGCCGCGCTGGAGGAGGAAGTTCTCCAGCACCGAGGCGTTGAGCTCCATCGAGTGGATGATCTTCTTGCTCATGGTGGTGAGCAGGAGGTGGCCGATCATGCAGGCCACGGCGATCGTCAGACCGACGGCGGTGTTGTTCAGTGCTTCCGAGATACCGCGGGCGAGGAAGGCCGACTTCTCCTCGGGGCTGACGCCCTCGAGGCCCTTGAACGAGGTGATCAGACCGAAAATCGTACCGACCAGACCGATCAGGGTGGCGATGTTCGCCAGCGCCCACAGCGAGCCGACGCGCTTCTCGAGCTGCGGGATGGCCCGCATCATCTCCTCGTCGATGGCCGCCGAGATCTCCATCATGCCGGAGTCGGCCTTGTTCAGGCCGGCGCGGCAGACCTTGGCGATCGGGTGGCGCGTCGACTGACAGAGCTTGAGCGCCTGGTCGTTGTGGCCCTGCTTGACCAGCTTGACCATCATGTTGGTGAACTGCTCCACATCGACCCGCGTGTGGCCCAGGAGCGCGATCAGGCGCTCCACGATGATGGCCAATGAGATCACGGAGGTGATGAAGACGTTCAGGTAGAGCGGAACGCCTCCATCCTTGAAGATGCCGTACAAACTCTCCATCTCGTTGCTCTCCTAAACGCTTTCCTGGGATGCCTGTCGGACGGAAGTCCGGATCGAAATGCTTATCGGATGGTCGGCACGCCGACTAAACCAGTTGTCGTGGGCACGGGTAACATACGATGCCCCGTGGCGGTCCGTATTCATTTTTTTCAGGAACGACGGGGGCTTCGCCGCCGAAGAATTGGAAGCAAAAGGCCGAATAGAGCCAGCCCGAAGCCGCGTACGGGCGTTCCCGATGGGCCGACGCCACAGCCGGAGCCGCCGCCGCCGGACTTGCCGGAGTCCGTCGCGTCGGGGTCGAGACCGCCGTCCTGAACCGTGCCGCTGCCCCCTGCGGCGACCCCGCCGCCTGCGCCGCCGCTCTCGCCGCCCG
>CAINDO010000041.1 GCA_903847385.1 uncultured Myxococcales bacterium | reverse complement strand
GCCGAGCACGGCGGCAACGTCGCGGAGGTCGGTCGACGCCTGGGCATGCACCGCGAACTCGTGTACCGCGCGCTGCGCAAACACGGCCTGGAGCCCGCGGACTTCCGCGCCCCGGTCCCGCCGGCCTGAGAGACCATCGCCGTCGCTGCACCGGCCGGTGCTCAGGCGACCTGCCCCGAGCCGCCGCCCGAGCGCCGACGGCGTCGCAGGCCGAGCAGCACGCCCGGATCTCCATCGAGCTGCCCGGGTGGCGCGACCCGATGTCGCCGCGACGATCCGACAGCACCACCGCCGCGCCCCGCGCGGGCAGCCGCTCGATCACCGCCGCGCCCGGCTCGTCCCCCTGGCGCAATGTCTCGCCGTTCGCCCGCCGGATCACATCGGCCCCATCGGCCGACGCCGACACGTCGAGGCGCAACCCCGAGGGCGTGCGCTGATGCACCGTGGCCACGGCCCCGCGTTCGTTGGCCACGTCGGGCAGGTCCGGGTTGAAACCGAAGGCCGGGTCCTCGGTCATGTCGCCGGCGCTCATCACGCTGGTCAAGCGCGTGAGATGGCTCTGCCCCGCAAACAGGCGGCAGGCCTCGACGCGGGGCGGGTTGACCTCGACCCGGACGCCCAGTCCGCCGGCCCCGTGGCCGTGATGTCCGTGGCCGCGCTCGTCATCGAGTCGGCCGGGGCGGGAACGCTCTGCCCCGCCGCGACACCCTTTCGTGACGCCTGCGGGATGCCCGGCCGGCCTCCGCGCGGCGTGGCGTATGCATGGAAAGCGGCTTGGCAAGGAGGCATCCATGCGATCTGTTTCGAACGCGTCGAAGCGACTCACGCTCGCCCTCGCCGTCGGTCTCGGCGGCGTCGGTGCGTGTGACGGCGGGGCAGGAGACACCGGCGGCGGTGGCAGCGGCGGCATGATGATGCGCGACGCCGGCCCCAGCGGGGGGATGCCCGTGGGCGGTATGCCCGTGGGCGGGATGCCCGTGGGCGGAACGCCCGCCCCGGACGCCGCCACCCCCGCCGCCGACCTGGGCGCGCCCCCTCCAGACGCCGCCACCCCGGCGAGCGACGCTGCCACCCCCGTCGCCGACGCCGCGACGCCCATGAGCGACGCGACGACGCCCATCCCCGACGCCGGCCCGCCCGACCCCTGTGACGGCCTGGACCTGCCCCCCTGTCCGCTCCCGTGCATCGGCATCGAGCCCGGTGGCGCCTGTGCAGCCCCCGGCGCGGCCTGCGGCAACGAGATCGGCGACTCCTGTCAGTGCGCCGATGGCCAGTGGCAGTGCACGGTGCATCCGCCGCTGGGCATGGGCTGCAACCTGGTCTGTCGTCCAGAGCCCCCGAACCCGGACCCGGCCTGCACCACCGCGTGTGACTGCGACCCCGGGCTCGGCTGCTTCAACGGCCGGTGCGCCGTCGGCGTGGCGCCGGTGTATTGCTGTGACGCGGAGTGCCCGGCAGACGCCGCCTGCCAACGCGCGGACGCCGGGTATCAGACCTGCCGCCCGGCCGGAGCGTGTGTCACGACCTCGGACTGTTTCGGGCACAACGCGCCCATCCGCTGCCCCGGCACGTGGGACTGCGACCCGAGCCAGACCCGCATGAGCGATGCCCCCGGCGAAGACGGCTGCAACTACACCTGCGTCTTCAACCTGCTCGCCTGCAACCCCGGCGAGCTCTGCCCCTTCGGCGACGCGTGCCTCCCCTGCCCCGGGGATTTCTGCGAGACCCCGAACGTCTGCCTCGACCCGGACTACGCCGCGCAGCCGATGTAGACCGACCGGAAACAAGGCCCCCCGCCCGGGGCTGGGTGAGCGTGTCCGGCGCGCTCAGCGCGCCCGCTCGAGCGTCAGCTCACCGCAGGCCGGGTCGTCGATCCACCCCGAGAGCGAGTCGGTGATGGGGTCGTAGAAGGCGTCGAAGCCGATCATCCCGTAGCCCTCGGGGGCCTGGATCCACTGCGTCGGGACCAGGGTGAGCGTGAACGCCAGGGCCTCGAACCGGCCGCGCATCGCGAAGCGACCCTCGGGCACCTCCGGGTTGTCGCGCGAGGGGCCGAAGGCGAACTCGGCGGCCAGGGCGTCGTCGCTCAGGTCGTGGACGACGTCCAGCGTGAGGTCCGTGAAGCCCTGCAGGCACTCGTAGCGCCCGACCCACGGGCCGCCCAGGTCGACGGCCGGGGCCTCGGGGAACGGCGGCGCCTCCGCCGGGGGCGGCGTCTCTTCGGCGGGCGGCGTCTCTTCGGCGGGCGGCGTCTCTTCGGCGGGCGGCGCCTCCGCCGGGGGCGGCGTCTCTTCGGCGGGCGGCGTCTCTTCGGCGGGCGGCGTCTCTTCGGCGGGCGGGGCGGGCGCCTCCTCCGCCGGGTCCACGGCCTCGGGCTCCGACACGCCGACGTCGATGAAACGCAGCGCCGCGTCACCGCCGCCGTTGGCCGCCGAGGGCTCCTCGAAGCCGGCCATGGAGTCCGGGATCTCGATGGCCACGCCGGGGTCCTCACCGCCGTTGGGGTCGAGGCCGTACTGGGGCACGCCGCCCGTCTCGCCGGTGGGGTCGGCGCTCTTCTCCGCGCCGCAGGCGGTGAGCAGGATCAGGGACAGAAAGGCGTGGCCGAAGGTCCGCATGGCAGGAGTCTCCCGAAGGCGAGGTCGCTCGCGGGGCGAATCATGCACATCCGGCCATTACGGTTTTCTTAATTGTCGGGGGCGCCGAGGGCCTCGACGACCTCGATGGGCACCGCCGGGTCGAGCAGGTAACCCGGCCCCTGCCGCAGCAGCACCTCGCGCAGGCCGAGCTGCCGCAGGGCCGCCAAGGTCACGTGCACGCGGTTGCGGGCCGCCGTGCGCCGGCTCTTGTCCCCGGGCCACCCCGCCTCGAAGAGCACGTCCGGCGAGAGCGCGCGGCCCGGGCAGCGCTCGCGCTCCGTGGCCAACCGCTGCAGCAGCCGCCGGGCGGCCACGCGCCGGCCCACGTCCGCCAGCGTGCCGTCCGGCGCGCGGAAGCCGCAGCCGTCCCGGGCGATGCGCAGCGTCGGCGTGGCGCGACCGGTCAGGGCACGGGGGGGCGCCACGGGCTCGCCGGCCCCGAGCACCGCGGCGACCAGGCCCGCGGCGATGCGGACGTCGTAGGACTCGCGGCCGGGCAGGCTGCGCCCCGGGAGCGCCCGCAGCGCATCCGACCGCGCCTCGCGCCCGGCCCCGGCCTCGGACACCAGCTCACACACGGCCAGCGCGCAGCGCAACATCGCGTCGCCCAGTCCCTCGCCGCGCTCCGCGGCGGCCGTCAGCAGCGCCCCCGCCGGCTCGAAGCGCCCGTCCGCGGCCTCGCAGGTGGCCAGACACGCCCGGAAGTAAGCGCCGAAGCGGGGGTCCCCGGCCTCGTCCGCCACCCGAATCGCCTCCCGGTAGCGCAGGCGCGCCTCCAGCCGCCGCCCGCGGGACTGCTCCAGCGTACCCAGGTAACCGGCGAACACACCGCCGATCAGGCGCGCGTCCACCCGCCGGGCGGTCTCCAGGGCCTCCGCGTAGAGCGCCGCCGCCGCGTCCGCGTCGCCGGCCTCCTGCTCGACCAGCGCACGGTTGCCCGTGACCGCCGCCACGCGCCGCAGGTTGCCGACCTCGCGGTAGGTCGCGAGCGCCGCGTCGTAGCAGGCCCGGGCCAGATCCTGCGTCGGCGCGGCGTGGTACAGCGCACCCAACACCGCCCAGGTGTTCGCGGCGCCCAGCGCGTCGCCGGCGCCCCGCAGCAGCACCAGGGCCTCTTCCAGCAGCGCGCGCGCCTCGTCCACCCGCCCCTCGGCGTGCCGGCAGATGCCCAGGTTGCTCAGGGCCCGACCCTCGCCGGCGCGGTCGCCGGCCCGCCGCAGCCGAGCCAGCGCCTCGTCCAGCAAAGGCGGCGCGTCCCCGGGCCGGCGGAACATCTCGGCGCAGGCCTGGTGGTCCAGCGCGCGCCCCACGAAGGCGTCGTCGCCCTCCGCCCGGGCCAGCGCGACGGCCCGGTTCAACCATTCCAGGGCCCGCGGCACCTCGCCCCGGTTGATCGCGTGCCGGCCGATGGCGTCCGCGAGGCGCGCGGCCAGCGCCGGCGGCGCCCCGTGGCGTTCATGGGCCGACCACGCGGTCGTCAACACGCGCTCGAGCACCTCGCCGGGCCCGCGGATGGTCAGCAGGGGGTCCAGGCCCAGGGCCAGCGCCGCCGTGAGGCCCGCCCCCTCGGGTGTGTCCAGCGCCGCGGCCCAGGCGAGCGCCGCGCTCAGGTTCTCCGCCTCGTCGGCGAGGGCCCGCAGCCCGGCGGCGTCCGTGGCCTGCGCCCCCGCCGCCTCGTACAGCCCTGCGAAGTGGGTCGCGTGCGCGGCCCGCGCGGCCGCGAGCACGCCCGGCGCCCCGGCCCGCACCACGTACCCGCGCACGACCTCCAGCACGTGCAGTCGCGGCGTCGGCGCCCAGGCCACGCGCACGAGCGAGTGATCCACCAGGGCGTCCACCTGCGCGGACGCCTCCGCCGGCGCGCCCCCGAGCACCGCCGCCGCCGCGACGCGCGTGAAGCCGCCCCGGAACACGCCGAGCGCCGTGAGGGCGGCGCGCAGATCCGGCGTCAGGCGCGCCCACGAGGCCGAGACGGCGGCGTCCATCGAACGGTGCCGCGGCGCCACGTCCCCGGGCCCGCCGGCCAGCGCCGCCACGCCCGCCCGCAGCTCGGTCAGCAGCGCCTCCGCCGAGGTCGCACGCAGGCGCGCCGCCGCCAACTCCAGGGCCAGGGGTACGCCCTCCAGCGCGCGCGCCAGGGCGGCGAGGGCGGTGTGCTCCGCGGGCCCCGGCGCACGGTCGCCGGCATGCAGCGCGCGTCGGTCGAGCAGCAGCGCCAGCGCGTCGGACTCGGGCAGCGGGTCCAGGCGCAGCACGCGCTCGTCCGAGAGCCCCAATGGGGCCCGCGCGGTCACGAGAAACGTCACCTGGGGCGCCGCGGCCCGCCATTGGCTCAGGGCCTCCGCCCCGGCCACGCCGAGCGCGTCGAAGCCATCCAGCACCCAAAGAGCCGCGCCCAGGGCCGCCAGCGCCCGCCCGGCGGCCTCCAGGGCCCGCCCGCCGCCCCCGACCAGGGCCGCCGCGCGCAGCACCGCCGCGGCCAGGGCGTC
>CAINDO010000040.1 GCA_903847385.1 uncultured Myxococcales bacterium | reverse complement strand
CGGGCGGCGCGACGCCGGGCGGTGCAGGCGGCTCGGGCGGCTCGGGCGGCTCGGGCGGCTCGGGCGGCGCCGGCGGCTCGCTTCCGGGCGTCGACACGGACGCGGACGGTGTCCCCGACGCCTCGGACAACTGCCCGGTCGTGGCCAACCCGCCCCAGCGCGACGCGGACGCCGACGGACTCGGCGACGTCTGCGACGAGGGCGACACGGATCTCGACGGCATCCCCGACGCGACGGACCTTTGCCCCGCCGCGGACGTGCGCCCCATCGACACGGACGGCGACGGCTACGGCGATCAGTGCGACCTTTGCCCCGAGGTGCCCGACGCCACGCAACGCGACGGCGACGGCGACGGTCTCGGCGACGCCTGCGACACGCCGGACGACGACGACGGCGATGACATCACGGCCGCGGACGACAACTGCCCGGCCGTGCCCAACCGCGACCAGGGCGACCGCGACGCGGATGGCGTGGGCGATGCGTGTGACGGTTGCCCGGACGCGCCCGACTTCTCGCAGCGCGACCTCGATGGCGACGGCATCGGCGACGCCTGCGACGTGTGCCCGGACGCGCCGGTGCTGGGTGACAGTCACCGCGACGTGGACGGCGACGGCCTCGCCGCCTGCGCCGGCGACTGCGACGACACCCGCCCGGACCTCCACCCGGGCGCCAGCGAGCTCTGCGACACCCTGGACAACGACTGCAGCGGCCTGGCCGACGAGCCGTTTCCTGGCCTGAACTCGCCGTGCACGGCCGGTGTCGGCGCCTGCACGCGGCAGGGCGTGATCTACTGCGCCTTGCCCGACGCGACCGACTGCAGCGCGGTGCCCGGCGTGCCCTCCCTCGAGGTCTGCAACCGCATCGACGACGACTGCGATGGCCTCGCGGACGAGGACCTGGCCAACTGCTGCGTGCCCGGCGAGACCCTGCCCTGCGGCACGGACGTGGGCGCGTGCTCGGTCGGCATCCAGACCTGCAGCGCCGCGCGCACCTGGAGCGCCTGCGACGGCCAGGTGGCCGTGGTCGAGCGGTGCAACGGCGTGGACGACGACTGCAACGGCGTCGAGGACGACAACCTGGGCCTCGTCGGCTGTGGCGTGGGGCGCTGCGCACGCCTGGTCCCATCCTGCGACGGCGGCCTGCCCGGCGCCTGCGACCCGCTGGTCGGCGCGTTGGGCGAGACCTGCAACGGCCAGGACGACGACTGCGACGGCGTGACCGACGACGGCTTCGACCTGCTCACGGACCCGGCCAACTGCGGCTTCTGCGGCAACGTGTGCGGGCCGGGCACGGCGTGCGATGGCGGCCACTGTGGCGGGCGCAACGCCGTGATGCTCTGCGGCGCCTCGACGCGGAACGTCGCGACCTTCTTGCGGGGGCCGGCGGCGAACATGCGCGTCGTCGTCGGCTGCGCCCCGGACGCGGACACGGTGGCCCTGCTGGTCACGCGGGACGGCGCGGCGCGACTCCCGGCCAACGGCGCGGCGCTGCGGGCCTGGGTGGCCGCGGGCGGCGCCGTGATCGGCGAGTACGACACCACACCCCAGCTCGCGGACCGCGTGCTGCAGCTGGTCGGTGTCCCGCGCGGCGCCTTCGTCGGCCAGTGCGCGGACGAGCTCGTGCCCCGGGTCCGGTTCCATGCCGAGGACGCGCTGTGGCGGGACTCCGGCATCGTCACGCCGTTCGGCGTCCAGTCGGGCTGCGGCTTCGCGATCTCCGGCGACTGGATCCCCGGCTTCGTGCCCCTGGGCAGCGATCGGATCACCTACGCGACGCTCGGCTACGTCGAGGTCGGCCGCGGCCGTTTGTGGCTCGTGGAGAGCGACTGGCAGGACGGCGACCCCATCAGCGATGCCTCCCTGGATCTCATGGCCTGGATGATCGCCGGCTGGCGGCCGAGCGACTTCACCCAGTGCCAGAACGGGCTCGACGACGACTTCGACGGCACGATCGACCTCTGGGACACGGGCTGCACCGGCACCGCCGACGCGACCGAGGGCGACGGCGGCGTGACGCAGTGCGCCGACCGCGCGGACAACAACAACGACGGCAGCTTCGACTATCCCTACGACCCGGGCTGCGCCGCGGCCGGGGACAATACCGAGCGCGCGCCAGCCGCGCCCCCACGCTGCTTCAACGGGATCGACGACGACCGCGACGGCGGCACCGACTTCCCGGCGGATCCCGGCTGCCACGGCGCCGCGGACGACGACGAGGCGTGGAACGGCCGCGCCCTCGCCTGCGCGGACGGGATGGACAACGACGGCACCGGCCTCGCGGACTACCCCATGGACGCGTACTGCGACTCCTCGGCCGATCCGCTGGAGGCGTGGGAGGGCGGGGGCGACCTGGTCGGCATCCAGGAGAACCTGCCCCTCGCGGCGCTCGCCGATTGGCGCATCTGCCACCAGGACACCTACCAGGACGCCCGGGCCATCCTCGGGGGCCTGCAGGCGAACTGCGACGGCGCCGAGATCATGCTGGCCTGCCGCGTCGCCGGCTCGAACACGCTCACGCTGGCGGCCAAGGCGCCCCGGGCCGACGTCTTCTTCGACGTCGGCGCCGCCTCGAACGCGACGCACCTGGCCAACGGCGTGCAGTTCTATTACGACGAGGAGTCCAGCATCGGTTTTGCGCCCGAGGGCGCCAACGTGGACCGGAACACCTGCGATTTCCTGGAGATCCCCGTGTGGAACCCCGCCCAGGTGGACCTCGGCACGGGGCATTTGCGCATGTGCTGGCACACCACGAACAGCCACCTCAGCGCCGGGTTCCGCTGCGGCCTCGCGGCGCCTTTCGACGCCACCTACGAGCGCCTGATCCTGACCCGGTGAACCCCTCGACTTGCCACCTCGCGGGGGCCGCCCTATAGTCCGCGCGCTCCGCGGCCCCGGCCGCTGCCGTACGCCCCTCTTCAGGATGCCCACGATGTCTGATCACGAGTCCCACGAGTCCGAGACGATGTCTCAGTTGATGGAAACCAGCTTCGCCGGCCGCACGACGTCCGTGGGCGACGTCGTCTCCGGAAAGATCGTCAAGATCACCGGCGAGGCCGCGTTCGTGGACTACGGCGCCAAGAGCGAAGGCATGGTCAACCTGGCCGAGCTGCGCGACGAGACCGGCGCGCTGCTCCACGACCTCGGGGCGACCATCGACCTCGTCGTCGCCGAGACGAAGGGCTACGTTCGGCTCAGCTTCCGCGACGCGCAGGCCGGCAAGGCCCGGGTGGCCCTCAAAGAGGCGTGGAAGAAGCAGGAGCCGGTGCGCGGCAAGGTCGTCGGCACCAACAAGGGCGGCTACGAGATCCGGATCGACGGCGTCCGCGCCTTCTGTCCGCTCAGCCAGCTCGCCGACCGCTTCGTCCAGGACCCCCAGTCCATGGTGGGGCAGGAGTTCGAGTTCCGCATCACCGAGTGGGACGACGCCAAGGGCGCCGTGGTCAGCCGCCGCGCGCTGATCGAGGTCGAGCGCGAGAAGAGCCGCGAGGCCCTCACGGGCCGCTTCAACGTCGGCGACCTGCTCCAGGGCCACGTCACGCAGTTGCGCGACTTCGGCGCCTTCGTCGACCTCGGCGGGGTCGAGGGCCTCATCCACGTCAGCGAGATGGGCAAGAAGCGCGTCAAGCACCCCAGCGAGCGCCTCAAGGTCGGCGACGCCGTCGAGGTCACCGTCGTCAAGCTCGAGACGGACAAGGGCCGCATCGCCCTGCGCCTCAAGGACGGCGAGAACGCCCCCGACCCCTGGGCCGACTTCGTCAAGACCATCCAGCCCGGCACCCGCCTGCAGGGCAAGATCGCCCGCATTCAGTCCTACGGCGCGTTCGTGACCATCGCCCCGGACGTCGACGGCCTGCTGCACGTGTCGGCCATCACCACGGCCAAGCGCATCGAGTCGCCGGCCGAGGTCGTCCAGGTCGGCCAGGAGCTCGAGGTCGTCGTCGAGGGTGTGGATCTGCAGAAGAACCGCATCGCCCTCTGCACGGTCGAGGTCTACGAGAAGCGCGGCGCCGGCGCCCCGGTGGTCACCTTCGAGGTCGGCCAGATCGTCAAGGGCAAGGTCTCCCGCATCGAGCGCTTCGGCCTCTTCATCGACATCGGGCCCCGCACGAGCGGCCTCTTGCCCATGAACGAGCTCGACCATGACCGCGGCAGCCGCGCCGAGGACCTGTACCCCATCGGCACCGAGGTCGAGTCCAAGATCATCGAGATCGAGGACGTGATGGTCGAGGCCAAGGACGGCAAGAAGGGCGGCATGCGCAAGAAGATCCGCCTCTCGCGCAAGGCCCTGAAGGGCGACTCCGAGCAGGAGGACTTCCGCGCCTGGCGTCAGCAGCAGAGCGCCGACCAGAAGCGCAGCACGGCCACGCTCGGCGACCTCTTCGCCGCCAAGCTCAAGCAGCGCTGATCAGCCCAGGGCGGTGAACGTCGCGAAGGGCTCGGCCGCCTCGGTCAGCTCGCGCAGCGTGCCCTGGGTGCACACATCCTCGAGCGCCGCCCACAACGCCTGAACGTCCGGGTGGTGGTGGGCGAGCTCGATGGCCGCCGCCGAGGCCCACTCGAAGACCTCGACGACCGAGCCGTCCGCCGAGCGCATCAGCGTCTCGGGGCGGTCGGTGACGAGCCCGAGGCCGCGAAGCGCGGGTACGTGCTCCCGGCAGAGGGCCTCGAGGCGGGCCCCACATCCGGGGCGGGGGCGGTAACAGACGATGACGAGGGTCGGCGCGTGCACGGGCGTGGCCATGTGCCGAGCATGGCCCGGGCGCGCGCCGGGCGCAAGTCAGAGGGGGGCCGCGCACATCCCCGGGCAATCGGCGCCGCCGTTGGCCGGGTCGCAGCCGTCGTTGGGGACGTCGACGCAGGCCTCACCGCGAGGGCAGGGCAGCCCGGCGAAGCCGCCGCAGGCCTGACCGACGGGCGGCGGGGCGGGCGCACAGGCGTCCCAGCCCACGCACTCGCCGGTGTAGCAGCCGTTGAGCACGGCGGGCACCGTGCCGGCGCGGCAGGCGGGCGGGATGCGGTCGCAGACGGACTGCATGCCGTCCAGGTTGCACTCGCCGTCCACGTCGTCGCAGATGCCGTCGTTGTCGGCGTCCGACCGGCAGGCGGGCGGCGCGCAGACGTCCACGTACCACTGGCACTCGCCGGCCACGCAGCCGCAGGCGCCGGGGGCGGGGGGGACGAGCTCGCAGGTCGTCGCGACGTCGGCCGAGGCGGAGCAGACCTCGCCGGAGCAGCCGCCGGTGAAGCAGTCGGCGTCCGCGCGGCAGGCGTTGGGGAACCCCGTGCCCTCGTAGCGGTCGTACATGGGGTCGCGGGGGCTCACGGCGGGCTCGCGACCGCAGGGCGGGGGGGCGGCGACGCAGGCCGCCTCGCACTCGTCGAGCGTGGCGAACACGCGACCGTCGCAGGCGGCGTCGCAGCCGCAGCCGCTGACGACCTGGCAGGTGCCGTCGAGGCCGACGCCCACGCCGAGCACGGCGTCGCAGTCGCCGAACTCGCCGGGCAGCACCGGGGCGCAGGCCACCGGGGGCTCCACGACCGGGCCGCCGCACTGCTCCCAGGTCAGGCAGGCGTCCGTGTAGCAGCCGTTGCGGACCTCGGGCACGGTGCCCGCGGCGCAGGGGGGCGCCACGCGGCGACACATCAAGAACGACCCGTCGGAGTTGCATTCGCCGTCCGCGCCGTCGCAGATGCCGTCCGCGTCGGCGTCCGGGCACCCGTTGGGCACGCAGATGCCGCCACAGTCGGCGCCGCCGTTGGCCGGATCGCAGTCGTCGTTCGGGTCGTCGACACAGTCGAAGCCGCGCTCGCAGGGGATGCCCGCGAAGCCGCCGCAGAAGGCCGGGGG
>CAINDO010000039.1 GCA_903847385.1 uncultured Myxococcales bacterium | reverse complement strand
GCCCGCCGCCGCGCCCGCCCCCGCCGGTGGCTTCAAGGCCAAGGGCGTCGAGTGGAAGTTCTCGGCCGTGACCTACTTCAACTACGGGTACACCTTCGCCGGCGAGGACGCGGTCAAGAAGCAGAACGCCTTCAGCCTCGACCGCGCCTACGTGAACATCGAGCCCACCATCGACGAGCACTGGTCGGCGCGCATCACGCCCGATCTGGCCAAGCCCGACGCCGCGGGCAAGAACTACACGCTGCGCCTCAAGTTCGCGTACGTGGACGGCAAGAAGCTCGGCGGCACGGGCGTCGGCGTGCGGGCCGGCATGCTGCCCACGCCCGCCACGGACGCCCACGACAAGGCCTGGGGTTTCCGCGTGCTCACGCGCCCCACGCTCGACCAGTTCGGCGTCACGCCGACGTCCGACCTCGGCGCGTCCGTGGGGTACAACTGGGGCAGCGGCGAGCTGCGCCTCTTCCTGACCAACGGCGAGGGTTACGAGTACATCGAGACCACGCTGGGCAAGGACGCGACGATCTACCTCACACAGGAGCTCACGACGGGCCTGAACCTGCACACGGGCGCCATCTACGGCACGTGGATCGGCGGCGGCAGCAAGTTCTGGCACCCCACGGTCAAGGACTCCACCGGCGCCGAGAGCAAGCTGAACAGCCACTACGACCAGCGCCTGATCGTGCCTTTGCTGTTGACCTGGGACCAGGGCAGCCTGCGCGCCGGCCTGGACACCGCGCTGATCCGCCGGCAGCACGAGGACGGCGACGCCATCACCGGCCTCTCCGCGGCCCTCTTCGTGGTCCCCAAGATCGGCGAGAACATGGAGATCCCGGTCCGCATCGCGCGCTTCGATCCCAATACGGACAGCAAGACGGGCAAGGACGACGAGTCGATCAACGCGGTCGTCGGCTACGCCTACAACTTCGCCGGGATGCTCAAGCTCATCCCGAACGTGCAGATCGACAAGAAGGGCAAGGACAAGGCCACCGTGACCGGCTTCGTCCACCTCGAGGGCAAGCTCTGATTCGTCCCGCAGTCCGCAATCGTTGCCCCGCGTTCACAAATTTGTCACCCGTCGACCCCATCCTCCGCTCCGACTGAAGAATCCGGACCGCCTCGCGGTTCCCCGCGCCTCCCTGATCCAGACATTCCAGGAGTCTCTCCATGACGCAGCGCAGTGTGTCGACGCTCTTCGTGTGCTCGGCGATCGCGATCGCCTCGATGACCGCGTGCAAGGGCGGCGACGCCCCGGCCGGTGGCACGCCGGCGGCCGGCAGCAAACCCGCCAGCGCGGCGCCCGTGGCGGCGGCCCCCATCCAGATCGACGGCTCCAGCACGGTCGCCCCCATCACGGAGGCCGTGGCCGAGGACTTCCAGAAGGCCAACCCGGACAAGAAGGTCACGATGGGCGTGTCCGGCACCGGCGGCGGCTTCAAGAAGTTCTGCGCCGCCGAGCTGGCCATCGCCGGCGCCTCGCGGCCCATCAAGCCGACCGAGGTCGAGGCCTGCGCCAAGGCCGGCATCGAGTACATCGAGCTGGCCGTGGCCTACGACGGCCTCACGGTCGTCGTGAACAAGGAGAACACCTGGGCCGCCGGCGGCATCACCGTCGCCGAGCTCAAGAAGCTGTGGGCGCCCGAGGCGCAGGGCACCGTCAAGACGTGGGCCGATGTCCGCGCCGGGTGGCCGGCGGACGAGATCCACCTGTTCGGCGCCGGTGTCGACTCCGGGACCTACGACTACTTCACGCAGGCGATCGTCGGCAAAGAGCACAGCAGTCGCGGCGACTTCACCTCGAGCGAGGACGACAACGTGCTCGTGAAGGGCGTGTCCACGGACAAGCTCGCGCTCGGCTTCTTCGGCTACGCCTACTACGAGGCCAACCACGACAAGCTCGTGGCCGTGCCCGTGGACGACGAGAAGGCGGAGAACGGCGCGGGGCCCATCGCGCCCTCGCCGACGACCATCGCCGACGCGACCTACCAGCCGCTCGCGCGCCCCATCTTCATCTACGTGTCCATGAAGGCGGCCCAGCGGCCCGAGGTCGCGGCCTTCATCGACTACTACGTCGCCAATGCGCCGAAGCTCGTCAAAGAGGTGGGCTACGTGGCGCTGCCCGAGAAGGTGCAGGCCCTCGTGAAGGACCGCTGGACGCAGCGCAAGACCGGCTCGGTCTTCGGCGGCCACGGCTCGCAGGTGGCCGTCACCCTGGAGGCCCTGCTGAGCGGCACGGCCCCCGCGCCAGCGAGCGCGGCGGCCTCCGGCCCGGCGAGCGCCCCGGCTTCGGCGCCCGTCAGCGCCGCACACTGAACCCGACTGGAGGTCCCCGATGGACGTGACGAGCGCGACGCCGCCGACCCTGGCCGCCGGCGCGGGGGCCGGGGCCGGTCCCAATGCCAGCCGCAGGCCGGCGCCGCCCGCCGCGCGGGCCACGCCTGCGCGTGAGCACCTGATCGAGGGCTTCCTCTTCCTCTGCGGCGCGCTCTCCATCCTCACCACGCTGGGGATCTTGATCGTCCTCGGATACGAGACGGCCGGCTTCTTCAGCGAGGTCTCGTTCGGCCAGTTCTTCGGCGACACCGAGTGGACGCCGCTCTTCGCGGACAAACACTTCGGCATCTGGGCGCTCGTCTCCGGCACGGTGCTGACCTCGGCCATCGCCATCACGGTCGCGCTGCCCTTCGGCCTGCTCTCGGCCATCTACCTGTCCGAGCTGGCGCCCCGGCAGACGCGCCGGGTGCTCAAGCCCTTGATGGAGCTGCTGGCCGGCGTGCCGACGATCGTCTACGGCTTCTTCGCCCTGAGCGTCGTCACCCCCGCGCTGCAAACGGTGATCCCGGAGCTCGCCGGCTTCAACGCGCTCGGCGCCGGCATCGTGATGGGCGTGATGATCATCCCCATGATCTCGTCGCTGAGCGAGGACGCCCTCCACGCCGTGCCGCAGTCCCTGCGCGAGGCGGCCTGGGGCCTGGGCGGATCCCGGCTCGCCGGCATCTTCCAGGTGGTCCTCCCGGCGGCCCGCTCCGGTGTAGCCGCGGCCATCACCCTGGCGCTCTCCCGGGCCATCGGCGAGACGATGATCGTCGCCATCGCCGCCGGTCAACAGCCGCGTTTCACGTTCGACCCGCGCGTGCCGGTCGAAACGATGACCGCCTACATCGTGCAGATCAGCATGGGGGACGTCCCCGCCGGCACGCTGGAGTTCCGCACGGTCTTCGCCGTCGGCGCCGCGCTGTTCCTGATGACCTTCGCCATGAACCTCTTCGCCCAGCGCCTGGCGAAGAAGTACCGCCGGCTGGGCTGACCCATGCAGACCCGCGAACGCCTCTTCCGCATCCTGTGCGTGAGCTGTCTGGCGCTGCCGCTGCTCATGCTCGCCTACCTGCTCGGGCGCCTGGTCGTCGACGCCTGGCCCCGCCTGACGATGGCGTTCCTGACCGGCTTCCCGTCCCGGCGCGCCGAGGACGCCGGCATCCTGCCCGGCATCGTGGGCAGCCTGTACCTCATCCTGCTGACCATCGCGCTCGCGCTCCCCGTGGGTGTGGGCGCGGCCCTGTACCTCGAGGAGTTCGGCCAGCGGCGTCGTCTCGCGCAGCTCATCGAGGTCAACATCGCCAACCTGGCCGGGGTGCCCAGCATCATCTACGGCCTGCTCGGCCTCGAGGTCTTCGTGCGGTTCATGGGCCTGGGGCGCAGCCTCATCGCCGGCGCCGCGACGCTCGCCCTGCTCGTGCTGCCCGTGATCATCATGTCCACCCGCGAGGCCCTGCGCACGGTGCCCGACTCGCTGCGCGAGGCGGCCGTCGGCCTGGGCGCCACGCGTTGGCAGGTGGTGCGCCGCATCGTGTTGCCCCAGGCCGTGCCCGGCATCATGACGGGCAGCATCCTGGCGGTGTCCCGGGCCATCGGCGAGACGGCCCCGCTGGTCGTCATCGGCGCCCTCACGTTCATCACGTTCCTGCCGGACGGCCCCACGGCGCCCTTCACGGCGCTGCCCATTCAGATCTTCAACTGGGTCTCGCGCCCCCAGGCCGCCTTCGCCGCCAACGCCGCGGCGGGCATCCTGGTGCTGATGGTGACGCTGTTGGCGCTCAACGCCGTGGCCATCTATCTGCGCGAGCGCATGCAGCGGAGTCATCGGTGAACACGCCCGCGGCGAACGGCCGCTTCGAGGTCACCGACCTCGATGCCTGGTTCTCGAAGAAGCAGGTGCTCAAACACGTGGAGTTGGCCCTGCCGGCGCGCCGGATCACGGCGATCATCGGGCCTTCGGGCTGCGGCAAGTCGACCTTCATCCGCTGCCTGAACCGCATGCACGAGCTCGTGCCCGAGGCGCGCCTCGCCGGGCGCGTACTGCTCGACGGCGCGGACATCTACGCGCCGGGCGTCGATCCCGTGCTCCTGCGGCGGCGCGTGGGCATGGTGTTTCAGAAGCCCAACCCGTTCCCCACGATGAGCATCCGCGACAACGTGCTCGCCGGTCTGCGCCTCACGGGCGCCTACGACCGCGGCCGCGCCGACTCGGTGGTCGAGACCGCCCTGCGCGGTGCGGCGCTTTGGGACGAGGTCAAGGACCGCCTGGACGAGCCGGGCGTGGGCCTCTCGGGCGGTCAGCAGCAGCGGTTGTGCATCGCGCGCACCCTGGCCGTTGAGCCCGAGGTCGTGCTGATGGACGAGCCGTGTTCGGCGCTCGACCCCATCGCGACGGCCCGCATCGAGGACCTGATGAGCGAGCTGAAGGCCCGCTACACCCTGGTCATCGTGACGCACAACATGCAGCAGGCGGCCCGTGTATCCGACCGCACGGCGTTTTTCCTCGATGGTGAGTTGATCGAGGTCGCGGAGACGAACAGTCTGTTCACTTCCCCGCAAGATCGCCGTACGGAAGACTACATCACCGGTAAGTTCGGTTGAGGACCATGGAGACGAACTCGAAGCGCCACACGGATCGCGAATACGAGGCCGAGCTCGCCCAGGTGCGGGAGCGGCTGATCGTCATGGCCGGCCGCGTCGAGGAGATGATCCTCAACGCCGTGCAGGCGCTCGGCGCGCGGGATGCCACGCTCGCCCGCAGCACGATCGAGCTCGACCACAAGGTCAACCGGGCCGAGATGGAGACGGACGAGCTCTGCCTGCGCATCCTGGCGCGGCGGCAGCCCATGGCGTCGGACCTTCGATTCCTCACGCTGTCGCTCAAGATGGTCACGGACCTGGAGCGCATCGGCGACCTGGCCGTGAACATCTGCGAGCGCGCCATCGACCTTCAGGCCGAGAGCCGGCTCGAGGGCTTCGACACGCTCTCGCGCATGGCCAACGTCGCCCAGACCATGGTCCGCGACGCCATCGATGCCTTCGTGCGGCGCGACGCCGATCTCGCCCAGCAGGTGATCGACCGCGACGACGAGGTCGACGAGCTCTACCACGTCTATTTCCGCGACGTGCTCGCGGTCATGGTCGTGGGCGCGGCCAACGTGGAGCGCGGCATCCACATCCAGTCCGTGGCCAAGTGGCTCGAGCGCATCGGCGACCACGCCACGAACCTGGCCGAGCTGGTCATCTTCATGGTGAAGGGCAAAGACGTCCGCCACCTGGGCAAACTCGACCCCTGACTCACCAGAGGCCGAAGGCGTAGGTCTTCAGAATGTCGGCGAGGAGCGGCGCGTGCTCCGGATCGGCCAGCGTCCCCCGGGGGGCGGTGGCCACGTGCGCCTCGGCGCGGTCGTACACCGCCGCGCACAGGCGCCCGGGATCGTGCCGGGAGCGGTAGAGCAGGCCGTCCGGCGCCGCGGGGTGGTCGTGCAGCGCGCCGGACCACTGCTGCGCGACCTCGTAGTCGCCCGCACACAGGCGCAGATCGGCGCCAATGCGCGCCAGCCCCGACTCCGTGAGGTCCACCAGGCGCAGGGCCCGCGTGAAGCGGACCTCCACCAGCCGCTTGGCCGCGAGCGCTTCGGTCGTCACGAGCCGACCGCGGCCCACGTGCCCGTGGCCGAAGGTCTCGACGAAGGCGCAGTGGACGTCCGCGGCCAGGTACAGCACGCCGTAGGCGCGGTCCGGGGGCGGCGCGTCGAACCGGCACTCGCCCGTGCGGCCGAAGAAGATCGGGCCGAACTCGGGCTTGTGGTGGCGGTACCACGGCGCGTCCCGCTCGACGAGCGGCAACGCGACGCGCCGGAGGTCCGAGGGCAGGGGGTGAGGACCGGGCGAAGCGGAGGACATGGAGATTCTCGGGTGGGGGCGCGGCTACGCGCCGCCCTGCTCGGTGAAACGATGGGCCGCCCGCAGCACGGCCGCGTGGTCGCCCCGGCGCAGCGCGGCCAGGGGCGTCTCGCCGCCGAGGTGGAGATTCTCGCCCAGGAAGAAGTCGAGCTGCATCCACGCGTCGTGCTCGGCCACGGCCGCCAGCACGGGCTCGAGGCCGGGGAGCACGCCGCCGCGCACGAACTGCCACACGGGATAGGCCTGGCCGTGCCGACCGATGTCCACGGCGAGCAGGCGCCGCGCGCGCAGCCGCTTGGCCACGGCCTGCCGCGAGATGCCCAGGTGCTCCGCGACGGCCTGCACCGTCCAGGGGCGACCCTCGGCGTGCAGCAGGCCCTCGGCGATCTTCAGGCCCTCCAGGCGGGCCTCGGCCAGGGGGTCCACGGCGTTGACCAGCGCCGCCTCGGGCGCGGCGCGGAGCGCGGAGATGAGCACGGCGTTGTCCGTCGGCGCGGCGACCGCGGCCTGCAGCGCCTCGTCGTCGAGCTGCCGACTCAGGCCCTCGATGGCCCGGCGACAACGGTCGAGAAAGGCGCCGCGCAAGCGCCCGGCGGCATCGCCGAGGGGGGGCGCCGCTGCGTGGGAGAGGGTCATGGGCGTGCACTCCGGGGGGCTGGGCGTCGGGTTGTCCGAGTTGCGACGTTGAGTTGAATGATAATCGGTAAACCGGGCTTGTCAAGGGCGCGAATTGCGGTAGGAATCGGTGGCGCGGGCACGCGGCCCGCCTCACCCGGATCGGACACCCGCCCTGCCGATGCATCTCTACCGCAGCCACCGGACCGAGGCGCTCGCCGATGCGCTGGCCGACGTCCTGCGCCGGCCCATCGGGGACCCCTTCACCCCCGAGATCGTGGTCGTGCAGAGCCGGGGCATGGCGCGGTGGTTGTCGATGCACCTGGCTGGCCGGCTGGGCGTCTGCGCGAACGTGCGCTTCGAGTTCCCCGCCAAGCTGCTCGGGGCGCTCACCGGTGGGGACGACGCCGCGGACCCCTACACTCCGGACGCCCTGCGCTGGCGCATCCTGGGCGCGCTGCCGGGCCTGCTGGACGACCCGGCGTTCGCGCCGCTCCGCACGGACTGCGCCGGCCTGCGGGACACGCAGACCATCGACCGGCGGTCGCTCTCGCTGGCGACGCGGCTGGCCGACCTCTTCGACCGGTACGTCACCTGGCGGCCCGAGGTCGTGCGGGGCTGGGAGGCCGAACCCGGCGACACCCCGCCCCCGGAACCCGGGGACGCGTGGCAGCCGGCGCTCTGGCAGGCGCTGGTGGCCGGCATGCCCCCGGATGCCCGCCCGCACCTGGCCTGGCGCGCGCTGTCGCCGACGCCGGCGCGGCCCTGGCGACGCCTGTGTCTGTTCGGCATGCCCTCGCTGCCGCCGCTCTACCTGGACGTGCTGGCGGCCCTGAGCGACGGACCCACGCCGCTGGACATCCACCTGTTCGTGCCCGTGCCGATTCGCCTCTACGCCGAGGGCATCGCCAGCCCGGGCCAGATGCTGCGCGCACGACGCGGGGGCGGGAGCCGCGCGGAGCACCTGGAAGAGGGCCACCCGCTCGTCACGGGCATGGGCCGGCTGGCCATCGAGTTCCAGCAACTGCTCGAGATGCGCGGGGCCTCGGTGGACGAGTCGGAGCTGCCCGAGCCGCCCGCGGTCGTCGCCGATACGCTCCTCGCCCGCCTGCAGCGCGACATCGTCGAGCTCGGCCTGCCGTCTCCACCGGAGGCGCCCCCCGAGCCCGTCGCCGAGCCCGGGTCCGAGCCCGTCGACGACGACTCCATCACGGTCCACGCCTGCCACTCGCCCATGCGGCAGGTCGAGGTCCTGCGCGACGAGCTGCTCTCGCTGCTGGTCTCGGTGCCGGACCTCGCGCCCCGGGACATCGCGGTGCTGACGCCGGACATCGAGACCTTCGCGCCGCTGATCGAGGCGGTGTTCGGCGACCTGACCGCCCGGCCGCGGCTGCCCTATCAGATCGCCGACCGCGCGACCCGAACGGGCAACCCCTGGGCCGAGGCCCTGCTGGGCGCGCTGGCGCTGGCGTCGAGCCGGCTGCCGGCCTCGGCGGTGCTGGATCTGCTGGCGCTGCCGCCTTTGCAGACGCGGTACGGCCTCGAAGACTCCGGCCTGGCCGAGGTCGGGCGACTGCTCGCCGAGGCGGGCATCCGGTGGGGCGCGGACGAGGACCACCGCGCCGAGGAGGGCCAGCCGCGGGACCCGCAGAACACGTGGCGCTTCGGCTTCGACCGCATGTTGCTCGGCCTGGCGATGCCCGAGGGGACGGGCGAGCCCTTCGGCGACGTAATGCCGCTGGGCGGGATGGAGGGCGCCGCGCTGGACACGCTCGGGCGCCTCGTCGAGGCCTATGAGACGCTGAGCCTGCACCTGGACACATTCCGCACGGCGGCGCCGCTGGAGACGTGGGTGGAGCGCCTGGACGCGCTCCTGACCGCGTGGTCGGGGGACGCCTCGGCGGATCCGGCGCTGCAGCGCGTACGCGAGGCGCTGGTGGCCCTGCCCGAGTCGACGACCCGCGCCGCCCTGGAGATGCCCCTGGCGCCGGACGCGCTCCAGGATCTGTTGGGCGGCGTGCTCGGCGCCGAGGACGACGGCGCCGCGCAGTCGTTCCTGGCCGGCGGCATCACGTTCTGCGCGCTCGTGCCGATGCGGAGCATCCCGTTCCGGGTGATCTGTCTGCTCGGCATGGACGAGGGCGCGTTTCCGCGCAACCCGGCCCGGCCGGCGTACGATCTCATGGCGCGCGACCGCCGCCTGGGCGACCGCGCCCCCCGGGACGACGACCGCTATCTGTTCCTCGAGGCCCTGCTCTCGGCGCGCAGTCACCTGAGGGTCTTCTACACGGGGTTCGACATCCGGACGAACGCCGGGCGGCCGCCCTCCGTGGCCGTCGAGGAGCTGATGGACGTCCTGCGACCGATGGGCGCGCCGGCGACGCTCCTGCGCGCGCACCCGCTGCAGGCCTTCAGCCCGCGCAACTTCGGGCGCTCCGCCGAGGGCGAGGCCGTGCCGCCGCAGAGCTTCGACGCGCGGGCCTTCGCCGGGGCGCGCGCGCTGCTCGCCGAGCCCGTGGAGGCCGCGCCGTTCCTGGTCGCCCCGCTCGAGCCGCGCGAGATCACCGCGGTCGCGTTGGCGGATCTCGTGCGCTTCTTCGAGGGCCCCGTGGCCTGGTTCATGCGCGAGCGCCTGGGCGTCCGCTTCGGCGGGGGCGAGGACGCCACGCTCGACCGCGAGCCGTTCACGCTCGACCCCCTGGAGCAGCACGGCGTGCGCGACGAACTGTTGCGGGGGCTGTCCGTGGCCGTGGGCCCCGAGGCCGCGCGGCGGGCGGTGCGCCTGTCGGGCGTGCTGCCGCTGGGAACGCCGGGGGACGCCGTGCTGGCCAGTCAGCTCGCGTCGGCCCGGGCCGTGTTCGACGCGGCGACGGCGGTGATGGGCGGGTCGCGCCTCGCGCCGGAGTCGCTGCGGCTCGAGCTCGACGGCGTGACGGTCAGCGGCGCCGTGAGCGACCTGTATCCGGGCGGGCGCGTGGTGATGCGCGCGGGCGGTCTGAACGCGCGCGTGGCCGTGCGCGCCTGGGTCACGCATGTGTTCTGGCAGGCGGCGATGGGCGCCACCGCCACGACGACCCTGGTGGGCCGTGGCAAGGCCGGCCCGGACCTGTGGCGGTTCGACGAGGTCGACGACGCCCCGGCGCGCGCGGCCGAGCTGCTGTCGCTCTACCTGGCTGGGCAGAGCGCGCCGCTGCGGTTCTTCCCGGCCTCGGCGCTGGCCTACGTCGAGGCGCTGATGAAACCCGAGAAGTCGCCGGTCGCGCCGGAGGAGAAGCGGCGTCTGGCCTTCAACGCGGCCAATACGGCCTGGCTGGGGGGCTTCAGCGGCCTGGCCGAGTGCCAGAACCCCGAGCACGCGCGGCTCTTCGGCGGTGTGGGGCTCGACGCGGTGGACATGGCCCTGCCCGGCCTGGAGCCGCCGGACGAACAGACCTTCGTGGCCCTGGCCCTGACCGTGTTCGGCCCGATGGTGGTCGCGCGCGAGCGCCTGGACGCCGACGCCGGAGATGGGGAGTGATGCGTGCAGCCTGAAGACACGACACTCGCCCGGTTCGATCCGTGGACGACGCCCCTCGAAGGCATCACCCTCATCGAGGCCAGCGCCGGCACGGGCAAGACGTGGAACATCACCGAGATCTTCCTGCGTCTGTTGCTGGACGACCAGCGGGAGATCCGCGAGATCCTGGTGGTGACCTTCACGGAGGCGGCGACGACGGAGCTGCGCGAGCGCATCCGGCGCGGTGTCCGCGGGCGGCTGGAGAAGGCGCAGGCGCCGGGCAACACGGACTCCGAGGAGACGCGGCTGGCGCTGCGGGCGGCGCTCGCCGGCTTCGACGAGGCCTCGATCTTCACGATTCACGGCTTCTGTCAGCGGGTGCTGCAGCAGTTCGCCTTCGAGAGCGGCGCGCCCGCGGAGCTGACGCTGTCGACGGACGCCGGCGCGCTGCGGCAGGAGGTCGCGCAGGACTTCTACACGCGGGCCACCCACGCGCTCTCGATGCCGGTCTTCGCCGCGCTCTCGGCGACGGGGTTCACGCCGGGGGACGTCCTGGCGCTGGCGCGCAAGCTGGGCGAGGGCCCGCTCCTGGGCGTGCCGGCGGTGCCGCTCGCGACGTTCGAGGCGGCCGGTGAGCGGCTGCAGGCGGCCTTCGAGACGACGGCGGCGGCGTGGGCCTCCGACGGCGCGGCGGCGCGCCAGGCCCTGATGGCCGCGGTGGCCGCGCAACAGCTCAACGCGCGGGCCTACAAACGCGACAAGCTCGAGACGCTGTTCGACGCGTTGGGGGCCTACCTGACCACGGGCGAGGCCGGCGCCGATCTGGGCGAGGCCCTGTATCTGCTCGGCGTCGAGGGCATGGAGGCCAAGGGCCGCAAGAAGAACACACCGCTGCCGAGTCATCCGTTCTTCGCCGCCGTGGACGCCCTGCGCGCCGCCTTCGAGGGCATGCGCGCCGGCTCGCTCTCGCTGCTGCACGAGGCGCTGACCTGGATCCCCGCCGAGCTCAAACGTCGCAAGACGGCGCAACAGACGGTCGACTTCGGGGACTTGTTGACGGGGGTGGCCGAGGCGCTCGTCGACCCCGAGCGCGGGCCGAGACTGAAGGCGGCGCTCCGCAAACGCTACGCCTGGGCGCTGATCGACGAATTCCAGGACACGGACCCGCTGCAGTGGACCATCTTCCGCGGTCTGTTCGAGCGTCTGTATCTCATCGGCGACCCCAAGCAGGCGATCTACGGCTTCCGGGGCGCGGACCTGCCGACCTACCTGGGCGCGCGCGACACCGCGCAGCGTCGTTACGGTCTGATGCGCAACTTCCGCACGGACGCGGCGCTGGTGGCCGCCGTGAACCGCGTGTTCGACCGGCCTGCGCTGGAGCGACCCTTCGTCGACGAGCGGATCCATTACGCGAGCGTGGACGCGGCGCACCCCGGGCCGCGGCTGCGGCGTCGACACTCACAGGAGGGCGCGGCACCGCTCGTGTTCCGCACGTTGGGGCGCGACGGCGCGCAGGTGGAGAAGCGCGAGCCCTACACGGTGCTCACCACCTTCGTGCGCGACCACCTGCCCGGCATCGTCGCGGCGGACATCGCGGACGTGCTGAGCGGCGGCTGGGAGATCCAGGTGGAGGTCCCCGCGGGGCAGCCCCCGCGGTGGCGCCCCTTGCAGCCGCGGGACGTGGCCGTGCTGGTGCGCCGCAACGCCGAGGCGGCGGACATGAAGGCGGCGCTGACGCAGGTGGGCGTGCCCGCAGTATTGCAGGGCACGGGCAGCGTGTTCGCCACGGACGAGGCCGCCGACCTGAGGCAGGTGATGGCCTGCCTGGGCGAGCCGACGACGCTCCCGCTGCTGCGCGCCGCGCTGGCCACGCCGCTGCTGGGCGTGCCGGCCGAAGACATCGCCGGTCTGACGGCGGCCCCGGTGGCGGGCGCGGCCGAGCAGCCCGCGTTCGTGGTGTGGACGGAGCGCTTCCGCCGATGGCACGCCGAGTGGAACGCCCGCGGTTTCATGGTGGCGTTCCGTGCGCTGCTGGGCGAGTGCGGGCTGCTGGAGCGCCTGTTGGGCGAGGTGGGCGGCGAGCGTCGCACCACGAACCTGATGCACCTGGCCGAGCTGCTGCACGCCGCCGAGCGGGCGCAGGCGCTGCGGCCCCACGCGCTGCTCTCCTGGTTCGACCGCCAGCTCACGGAGGACGAGGGCACCCGCGACGAGGAGCGTCAACTGCGCCTGGAGAGCGACGCGGACGCGCTCCAGATCGTCACGATGCACAGCAGCAAGGGCCTGGAGTACGGCGTGGTGTTCCTGCCGTACCTGTGGGCGGCGGGCGGGCTGCACCCGGCCGAGGCCGCGCACCCGCGCTACCCGCTGGACGTGCCCACGGACGCCCCGCCCACGACCCCCCGCACGGCGGTGTATCTCACCGGGGACGACGACGTTCGCACGGACGCGGCGGCCCGGGCCGAGGTCGTGGCGCAGCAGGAGAACCTGCGGCTCTTGTATGTGGCGCTGACGCGCGCCCGCCACCAGTGCATCGTGTATTGGGGGGCCGTACACAACGCCGGCAAGTCGCCGCTCGCCTATGTGTTGCACCCCGCGCCGGCCGGCGCCGAGCGGCCGCTGGAGAGCGTGGCGCGGGCGTTCCCCGAGCGCACGGACGCTCAGATCGCCGCCGACCTGGCGCCGCTGGGCGTCGTCGCGCCCGTGGACTGGGCGGCCCCCGTGGACCGGGTGTATTCGCCGCCCGAGGCGCCGGACGTGGGCGTCGCGCTGCGGCCGTTCCCGCCCGGTCGCGATCTGGACGCCGCCTGGCGCCGGGCGAGCTTCACGGGCCTCACGCGCGGGGCGAGCCACGCCGGCGCGATCGAGGGTCGCGAGTTCGACGAGGTCGAGGAGGTCTCGCGCTTCGGCGCCGGGGCGGGCGGGCCGGGCGCCGAGGACACCGCCGACGCGCTCCTGGGCCAGACGACGACCCTCGACGCGCTGCCTCCGGGCCGGGCGACGGGCCTCGGTCTACATCGCGCGCTCGAGCGCCTCGACTTCCCCAACGCGGGCCCCGCCGAGATCGAGGCCGCAGCCCGACCGGCCCTGCGCGCCTACGGCCTGTCCTTCGAGCGCCACGGCGCGAACGTGTGTCGCGCGCTGGCCGAGATCCTGGACACGCCGCTGTTGGCAGACGACCCGACGCTGACGCTGCGCAGTCTGTCGCGGGCCCGGCGCGTGCCCGAGCTGAGCTTCGATCTGGCGGTGGCGCGGGGGGACGCGGCGGGGGCGATCACCGCGCGGCGCCTGGGCGCGGTGCTCTCGCGGCGGGAGAAGCTGGGCGACTACGGCGACCGCCTCGCGGCCCTCGACTTCGCGCCGTTCGCCGGGTTTCTCACCGGCGCGCTGGACCTGGCGTTCGAGCACGGCGGCCGTTACTGGCTGCTGGACTACAAGTCCAACCGGTTGGGGGCGACCTACGCCCACTACGCGCCCGAGCGCCTCGCCGGTGTCATGGCCGAGAGCCACTACCACCTGCAATCTCATCTGTACGCCGCCGCGCTGCACCTGCATCTGCGCCAGCGCCTCGGGTCGGCCTACGTGCCCGAGACCCACTTCGGCGGGTGTCTGTTCCTGTTCATGCGCGGTCTGCACCCCGACCTGAAACCGGCCGACGGCGGGCGAATGGGCGTGTATCGCGACCGCCCGCCCGTCGCGATCCTGGACGCCCTGTGTGTCGCGCTGGGGGTGCCATGAACACACTGCGCAGCTTCCAGGCCGCCGGGGTGCTCACCGCGCTGGACGTCGCCTTCGCCGGCACACTCGACCGCCTGGCGCGCAGCCTGGGGGCCACGCCCACGGAGGCCGAGGCCGGCGCCGTGGCGCTCGCCGCCGCGCTCTCCGCCCGCGCGCCGCGCCACGGGCATGTCTGTGTCGACGTCGCCGACCTCGCCGCGGGCATCCGGACCGAGGAGGCCGCGCCGGGCCTGCCCTGGCCCGAGGCCGCCCTGGTGCGCGCCGCGCTCTCGGCCTCGCCCCTCACGGCCCCCGGCGGCCCCCTGGTGCTCGCCGGCGACACGCTCTACCTGGCGCGCTACGCCGACCTGGAGTCGAACCTGGCCGCGGCGATCCTGGGGCGGCTCTCCCCGCTGCCCGTGGACGAGGCGCGCGTGCAGGCGGACGTCGAGCGCCTGTGGCCCGCGGCGCGGCGCTCGTCCGGCGACGCGGATCAGATCGCGGCGGCGCGCACGGCGCTCGGCAACCGCTTCGCCGTGATCGTGGGCGGTCCGGGCACCGGCAAGACGACCACCGTCGTGCGCATCCTGGCGATGATGCTGCGGCAGGCGCCGGACGCGGGCCTGCGGATCGCCCTGCTGGCGCCCACGGGCAAGGCCGCCGCCCGCATGGTCGAGAGCATCCTGGACTCGCTGAGGCGGGGAGGCGAGGCGGCGTTCCCGCCGGAGATCGCCGAGGCCATCCCCCGCGTGGCGACGACGATCCACCGCGCGCTGGGCGTGCGCCCGGACAACCCGGCGATCACGAAACACCACCGAGAGAACCCGCTGCCGCACGACATCGTCGTGGTGGACGAGGCCTCGATGATCCCGCTGGCCCTGATGGCGCGCCTGCTCGACGCGATTCGGCCCGACGCGCGGGTCGTGCTCCTCGGCGACCAGCACCAGCTGGCCAGCGTCGAGGCCGGCGCCGTGCTGGCGGACGTCTGCGGCCCGCCCTGCGAGCCGGGCGACCCGCGGCCCATGGCGCGGGCCGTGGCGCGGCTGACCGTTTCGCGGCGCTTCCACGACGACAGCGGCATCGGTGAGCTCGCCCGCGCGGTGAACCGGGGCGATGTGGCCGCCGCCGCAGCGCTGACCCGCCCGGACGCCGGCCGACCGGACGTGGGCGTGATCGCGCAGGAGCGCCCGGAGCGGGCCCTGGCGGCGCTGCGGCCCCTCTGCCTGCAGGCCTATCGCCCCATCGTCGGGGCGCGCGACCCGGCCGAGGCGCTGAAGGCGATGGACACGTTCCGGGTGCTGTGCGCCCACCGCCGCGGACCCCTGGGCGTGGAGCGCCTGAACGCCGAGATCCGCGCCTGGCTGGCCGCCGAGCGCATCGTCCGGCCCCAGGGCGCGGTGTGGCGCGGGCTGCCGTTCCTGGTCACCGAGAACGACAACGATCTGGGCGTGTACAACGGCGACACGGGCATCTTCCTGGACGATCCGGCGCTCGGCGAGCTGCGGGCGTTCCTGCCAGGGGCCGAGGCCGGGCCGCGCAGCCTGTCCGTGAACCGCCTGCCGGCCTGGGAGCCGGTGTTCGCCATGACGATCCACAAGAGTCAGGGCTCCGAGGTGGCGCACGCCGTCGTGGTGCTGCCCGAGCGCCTTTCGCCGATCGTCACGCGGGAGCTGGTGTATACGGGCCTGACGCGCGCCCGCGAACGCCTTACGCTCGTGGCCACGCCGGACATCCTGACCCACGCCATCACCCAGCGCGTCACGCGGGCCTCCGGGCTGCGGGCGCGGCTGTGGTCGGAGCCCGAAGCGCCGCCATGACGCCCCTCGCCGCCCTGTTGATCGCCCTGACCGCGCCGGCCTCCGCCGCGCCGGCCTCTGCGCCGGCCTCCGCGCCGGCCTCTGCGCCGGCCTCCGCGCCGGCCTCCGCCGCGCCGGCT
>CAINDO010000038.1 GCA_903847385.1 uncultured Myxococcales bacterium | reverse complement strand
TGGGCACGGTGGCGGCGGGCGTGGGCACGGGCGCGCCATGCAGCAGGCTGTCCAGCGCCGCCCAGTCGGTGTCCGTGGGCTGGGCGGCGCCCGGCGGGGGCTGCACCTGGGTCGCCTCGGCGGAGAGCGGGGGCGGGGTGCCGGAGCGCCCCATGGACTCGGCGGGCAACGCGCTCGGCGGCGCCGGCGTACCCCGAGAGGCCCGGACGTCGCGAATGGCGCGGAAGAACCCGGAGCTGGCCGCCTCGGCCGAGGGCGCGAGCGCGGGGCTGTCCGTGCGCCCGAGCGCCGCGAGCAGCTCCCGCTCGTCCGCCACGGGCGCGTGGGGCGGCTCGGGGCCGGCGGGGCCCTCTTCGCCGGGGCCGATGTAGGTGGCCACCTTGGCGAAGAGATCCGCCAGGGCGTCCGGCTTGCGGAAGAAGTGGTCCGCCCCCGCGGCGATGGCCTCGCTGACGTTGCGGACCTCTTCGCGGCCCGTGCCCAGGAAGAGAATCGGCACCAGCGCCCCGAGGGGTCGCATGCGGATGCCGCGGCAGACCTCGCGCCCGGCGTCCCCCGGTAGCGTGAGGCTGATGATCACCAGATCCGGCCGATGGGCGTCGAAGGTGGACAGCGCGGTCCCCGCGTCCCCGCAGACCATGGGCGTGTAGCCGCGCATCTGCAGCCGGCGCTCCAGCGAATCGGAGACCGCGACCTCGTGCTCGGCGATGAGGATCTTCTTGCGCATCCCACTCCTGGTCGGCGGATTACGGCGAGGGCTGTACCGGGGTCAAGCCCGCGGTCACGAACGCCGCCCGCGCGCCGCGGTGCCCGTGAAGGTGTCCTTGATGCGCCCCACCGCGGCGATGCGCCGCTCGGCCAGCGCGTTGGCGGCCTTGATGGTGGGGATGCGCTCCTCGCGGGCGAGCCGGAAGATCTGCGTGGTGATGTCGTGGATGCCCTGGGCCTGCTTGAGCGCGCGGTCCTGGTTGTAGCCCTCGAGCTCGTTGGCCACGTTGATCAGGCCGCCGGCGTTCACCACGTAGTCGGGCGCGTACAGGATGCCCTTGTCCGCCAGCGCCTGGCAGTGGCGGTCCTCCTCGGCGAGGATGTTGTTGGCGCTGCCGCACACGATGCTGGTCCGCAACTGCGGCACGGTGTCGTCGTTGATGATCGCGCCGAGCGCGCACGGCGCGAAGACGTCACAGGGGACGCCGTAGATCTCGTTGGCGGGCACGACCTCGATCCCGGGGTAGGCCTGGACGGCGCGGACGAGGTGGTCGGCGTCGATGTCGCTCACGTGGACGCGCGCGCCGCCCCGCCGCAGGTGGCCGACCAGATGGAACCCCACGGCGCCCACGCCCTGCACGGCCACCGTGCGCCCGGCGAGGCTCTCGTTGCCCGTCGTCCACTTCAGCGAGGCCTTGATGCCCTCGTAGGTGCCGAGCGCCGTCACGGGGCTCGGGTCGCCGGAGCCACCGAGCGCGCGGTCGAGGCCGACCACGTGGTCCGTCTCCATGCGGACCCACTCCATGTCCCGCACCGTGGTGTTGACGTCCTCGGCGGTGATGTAGCGGCCCCCCAGCCCCTGCACGAAGCGCCCGTAGACGCGGAAGAGCATCTCGCTCTTGAGGGACTTGGCGTCCCCCAGGATCACGGCCTTGCCGCCGCCCAGGTTCAGCCCCGCCGCGGCGCTCTTGTAGGTCATGCCCCGGGACAGGCGGAGGACGTCGCGGACCGCGTCCTCCTCGTCCGCGTACTGCCACATGCGCGCGCCGCCGAGGGCGGGCCCGAGCGTGGTGTCGTGGATCGCGATGATGGCCTTCAGCCCGGTGACTTCGTCCTGGCAGAAGACGATCTGCTCGTGGTCCTTGCGGGCGAGTTCGTCGAAGATTCCCATGGCGTGGCTCCCGGGCCGCCCCGTCGCCGCGAGAAATGCGAACTGCAGCCTTGGGGGTGCGGGCGGACCGGGCGCATCATATCGACCGGGAACGGCCGCGCAAGGGCGGTGGGAGCGGCCCGCGCCGTGTCGGACCCGGATCGAGCATGGAAGGGAACGAGCCGTGAACCGTATCGGTACCTGGAGCGCCCGCGTGGGCCTGGCCGCGCTGTGCCTCGGCCTCTTCGGGGGCGACGCCTGGGCCGAGAGCGCCGCGGGCCTGCGCCCGGACGACGCCCTCGCCCGCCTGAAGGAGGGAAACGCCCGCTACGTGAAGGGCCGCCTGAAACACCCCAACGGCGCGCCCAAGCGGCGGACCGAGGTGGCCCGAAAGCAGACGCCCTTCGCCATCGTGCTGAGCTGCGCGGACTCCCGCGTGCCGCCGGAGCTGGTCTTCGATCAGGGCATCGGCGACCTCTTCGTGGTCCGCACGGCCGGGCAGGCCATCGGCGACATCGAGTTCGCGTCGATCGAGTACGCCGTGGAGCACCTGGGCGCGTCGATGATCATGGTGCTGGGCCACGAGCGCTGCGGCGCGGTCAAAGCCACCGTGGAGACGCTCCACCCCCCGCCGGTGAAGACGAAGGCGCAGCGCGAGGCCCCGGCCCACGGCGAGGAGCACGGCGGCGGCCACGGCGAGGACCCCCACGGGGCCCCCGAGCACGAGGCGCCGGCCCACGGCGGCGGCGACCACGGCGGCGGCGATCACGGTGGCGGTGATCACGGCGGCGGCGACCACGCCCCGGCCCACGGCGCCCCGGCCCACGGCGCCCCGGCCCACGGCGACGGCCACGGCGCCCCGGCCCACGGCGGCGGCCACG
>CAINDO010000037.1 GCA_903847385.1 uncultured Myxococcales bacterium | reverse complement strand
CGCGCAGGGCTGAGGCGGCGTCAGGCCGGGCCGGCGCCCGAGAGCAGGGCCCGGGCCGCGGCGACCGCATCCTCCGCGCCGGCGAGGGCGAGGACGTCGTCGGCGCGGATGACCTCGTCCGCCGTGGGCACGACGACGCTCTGCCCGCCGCGCACGATGGCCAGCACCGTGGCCCCCGTGGCGCCGCGCAGGTTCAAGGTGGCCAGGCTCTGCCCGATGGCCGGGCTGCCCGCGCGCACGCGGTACGGCGTGGGCTCGCCGATGCCGGGCAGCAGCGCGGCGATCTGCTGCGCCGTGGCGCCCGGGGCCGGGTCCGGCGAGCCGGCGCCCGCCGCGACGGCCTCGACCACGAGCTGTGCGCCCGCGCGGATGTGGCCGTCCAGATCCGCCGCGCTTTGCCACAAGGCCAGCAAGGCGATGGTCAAGAGCGCGGCGAGCACCGCGACGCTCTCCAGGCCGGGCAGGAAGGGTTGTGTCACGGCCAGATACGGTAAACCGAGCACCAGCAGGACCGTGAGCTGCAGCAGAACGAGGAGCGTGCGGCGGGGCGCGCGGGCGGCGTCCATCGCGCCGTCCGTCGGCGGGGGGAAGGCCGCGTCCGCCAGCGAGACGGCGATGCGGCGGGCGTTGCGCATGAGGCCCAGGCAGAAGGGCAGCGCCAGCAGCGCGGCGGCGCCGACGACGACGACCCAGGCGGGGAGCTCGGCGAGGCCCGTGGTGTCACGCACGGCGGCCACGGCCACGTGCCCCCACTGGCCGACGACGAGCGTCAGCAGCAGGACCAGCACGGCGTCCACGGCGATGGCCCGACCGATGCGGCGGGCGGCGGGCAGGGCGGTGCCCGGGTTGCGGCGCAGGCGCTCGACCCAGGTGCCGTAGACGGCCGCGATGACCTGGAGGCGGCGGGGCAGCTTGCGGTCGATGAAGTTCGCCGCCGGCCCCGAGAGGCGGATGAGCGCAGGCGTGGAGAGGGTCGTGAGCACGGAAACGGCGACGGCGATGGGCGGCAGGTGGTCGCCCGCGACGCCGAGCGACACACCCAACCCCGCGAGAATGAAGGAGAACTCGCCGATCTGGGCGAGGCTCATGCCCGCCTGGAGCGACAGACGGACGCCGTTGCCCGTGAGGAAACCAGCGACCCCCACGGCCGTGATCTGCCCGAAGAGCACGACCGCCGTGAGCACCGCGATGGGCAGCCAGGACGTGAACATCACGGCGGGGTCGATGAGCATGCCCACGGAGACGAAGAAGATGGCCGCGAACACATCCCGCACGGGCTCCACCAGGCGCTCGAGCTGCTTTTCTTCTCCAGACTCTGCGATGAGGCTGCCCGCCAGGAACGCGCCGAGCGCGACGGAGTAGCCCGCGGCGTGGGCCAGGGAGGCCAGGGCGAAACAGAGGCCGATGCCGGCCACCAGCGAGACCTCCGGGCGGCCCATGCGGATCACCGCGCGCATCGCCCGCGGCACGACCAGGAATCCGACACCCACGAGCGCCAGCAGGAACCCGGCCAGGTGGCCCATCGTGCCCAGGAGCGCCAGGCCGGAGACGTTCTGCCCCGAGCCCAGGCCCGTGAGCGCGGCCAGGAGCAGCACCGCGATGATGTCCTGCACCACGAGGATGCCCATCACCAGGTCGCGCAGTCGGCCCCGGATGTTCTGCTCGTCGAAGGCGCGCACGACGATGGTGGTGCTGGAGATGGCCACGACGGCGCCGGCGAACACGCTCGAGAGCGTGGGCCAGTCCAGCGCCCGCGCGGCGGTGTACCCCAGCAGGCCCGTGACGCTGCACTGCATGGTGGCGATGATCGCCGCCGGCGCCCCGACCCGGAGGAGCTTGCGCAGGCTGAAGTCCAGGCCCAGCGCGAACATGAGCAGCACCACGCCGAGCTCCGAGAGCGCGCGGACGATCTCGCGATCGGCCTGGACCGGGATGAGCGGGTTGGGTCCGACGGCAAAGCCGGCGACGAGGTATCCGAGGACGACGGGGAGGTGCAGGCGGTGGCACGCGACGGTGGTGATCGCCGCGGTGCCGAGGACGAGTGAGAGGGTGTGGAGGAGGTGGTCCGGCGTCACTGCGTGCGGAAGATGAAGTTGTACGCGCTCACGCCGGGCTGGGCGCGGACCTCCATGTAATACGTGCCCGGGTCGACCGTGGCGGTCTGAGACATGACGTTGCCGTTGTTCTGCGTGCGGTTCACGACGAGGCCGCCGGCGCTGTTGAACCAGAACATCGAGATGAAGCCCTGGGGGTTGAGCTTGGTGACCTCGAGGGTCATCTGCTGCCGGGCGGGCACCACGAACGAGTAGAAGTCGCTCGGGTCGATGCCGGAGCAAACGGCGACGAAGCCGACCTCGAGGTTCAGGTTCACGCGGCGGGCCGTCTCGAGCGAGTCGTTCGGGTCGAGTCGGTCGGCGCAGTCCACGCACTGGGGCTGGTTGCCGTTGTGATCGCAGGCGTTGCTGGGCTCGGTGTTGATGGCCACGTCGTAGTCGACGCGGTTGGCGGCGCGGGAGCCGTCCACGTGCAGGAAGTAGTCGCCGGGGGTCTCGATGAAGCCCACGGCGCCGCTGCTCATGCCGTTCCCGGTGCCCAGGTAGAACAGCGGGGCGAACCAGTCCTCGAGCGCGACCGTCCATCCCTGGTTGGCCGGGCTCCCGGCGCGCAGGTAGGTCATGCCGGTGACGAGCGAAGGCACGTCGATGGTGAACGAGTAGTAGTCGTGGGCGTCGCGCGCGGGGCACACGTTGAGCCCGGGGTAGTTGGTGTCGAGGTCGAGGAACGACGCGCTCGCGGGCGTGTCGTTGACCTCGAGGTTGTCGGTGCAGGCGCGGCAGATGGCGTCGGCCGCGGGGTCGCAGCGGAGGGGCTGGCAGGGGCTCCAGGCCGTCCACTGGCCGCCGATGCACAGGCGCTCCTGCTGCCCGCCGTTGCAGGCCTGCACGGCCTGGGTACCCTCGATGCACGCGGCGTCGCTGAGCGTCACGTTCAGCGTCACGGGACCCCACTGGTCGACGTAGTAGGAGTCGATCATCACCCAGTACAGGCCGGGCGTGAGGTCGGCTTCGACCCGCGAGTTGGTGTTGGGGCCGCCGTCGTCGTCGCAGGCGATCTCCGAGGCGTCGTCCGGGCAGTCCGAGCGCAGGTGCATCACGATGTCGCGGTCGCCGGCGGTCTCGAACACGTAGATGCCGCGGACGAGCACCTGCACGGGCACGGCGATCTCGACGCCCACGGCGCCCCGGCCGCAGGTGGCCGAGAAGTTGGCGCCGTAGCCGGTGGTGTCGTAGCCCACGGAGACCGCGGCGCCGTTGAGGGCCAGAACGGGCTCGGGGAACGAGCAGGCGTTGACCAGATCCGGGCAGAGCGTGAAGTCCGACCACTGTCCGGCCACGCAGGTGCTGGTCTGCTCGCCGCCGCCGGGGCAGGCCTGGGTGGTGGTCGCGGCGTCCAGGCAGACGTCCGGATCCAGGCAGGCGCCGTAGGCACCCCAGACGTTGTTGGCGCAGGCGCGCGTCTGCGTGCCGCGGTTGTTCAGGCCGCACGCGCGCTGCTCCTGGGCGCCGTTCACGCAGCCCATCGGCATCACGCACACGCCCCAGGCGCTCCACTGGCCGGCGGCGCAGTTGCGCGACTGCTGGCCGGCGTTGTTGGCGCCGCAGGCCCGGGACTCGACGGTGAGGTCGACGCACACGCCGTCCCCCACGCAGGCCCCGAAGTCGCCCCAGTTGCCGTTGGCGCAGGTCCGCGACTGCTGGCCGCGGTTGTTGGGGCCGCAGATGCGGCTCTCCTGGCTGCCGTTCACGCAGACGCCGTCGCCGACGCAGGCGCTGTACGCCGTCCACACGCCGAACTGGCAGGTGCGCGACTGCTGCCCCATGCCGTTGACGCCGCAGACGCGGCCCTCCTGGGTGTTGTCGATGCAGACGTCGGCGTCCTCACAGGGTCCGAAGGCGCCCCACGCGCCGGCGACGCAGGTGCGGATCTGCTCGCCGCGACCGTTGAGGCCGCAGGCGATGCCCTCGGTCTGGCCGTTGATGCAGTCCGGCGGCAGCGCGCAGACGCTCCAGTCGCCCCACCGGCCGTCGCCGCTGCACGTCCGGGTCTGCTCCCCGCCGTCGCAGGCGCGGGTCTCCCCGGTGCCGGGCAGGCAGTCGAAGGCGCCCAGGCACTCGCCCCAGGGGCCCCAGGTGCCCGTCACGCACTCGCGGTGCTCCAGGCCCGAGTTGGCCAGGCCGCAGGGGCGGTCCTCCGCCGCGTTGCCCTCGCACTCCGGGGGTACGTCGCAGACGTCGCCGAGGCCGTCGCCGTCGATGTCGGCCTGGTTGTTGTTGGCGTTGGCGGGACAGTTGTCGCAGGCGTCGACGACACCGTCGTCGTCCGAGTCCGGGCCGGCGTTGCAGTCGATGCCCGCATCCGGGGGCAGGGCGCCGCCGACGGGCGTGCCGCCGACGGGCTCGCCGCCGGTCCCGCCGGTGGGGGTGCCGCCGACGGGCGTACCGCCGGTCCCGCCGGTG
>CAINDO010000036.1 GCA_903847385.1 uncultured Myxococcales bacterium | reverse complement strand
GCCGCCGGCCGCGCCGAGCGGACCACGCCACTCGTTGTCGGCGCCGACGCTGCCGTTGCCCGCCGCCGCGCCCGCGCCGCCCGAGGCGTCCGTGCCGGACGTGCCGGGGGAGCCGACGTAGGCGTCCTGGTGCGCGCCGGCGGAGACCGACACGTGGCAGGTGCGCCCGATGGGGATGGCTCCGTTGAACTCGACCTCGCCTTCCATGCCCCAGGCGCCGTCCGCGCCCGCGCCGGCGTTGCTGCCCGCCGCGAGCCCGTTGCCACCCGTGGCGCCGTCGCCCTCGGGGCGCTCGATGGCCGGGCACATCGTGCCGCCGCCGACGCCGCCGTTGACGTTGATGCCGCCGCAGGCCCGCGCGCCACCGGCGCCGCCGGCGTTGACGATCACACCGGCGCCGCTGGCGCAGGCCGCTGCGCCGTAGGAGTTGTTGCCGGCCGTGCCGTTCACGCCGAGCTGACCCGCCGCGCCGTCGGCGCCGTCCGGACCCTTGCCGCCGTCGCCGGCGAAGACGCGGTTGTTGCGCACGGTGAGCTGGTTGTTCGAGTCGCGGATGTAGACCGCGTAGCTGTTGCCCTCGGAGAGCGGCGACTCGCCGTTGATCACGAAGCCCTCGAGCACGGTGGCCTGGGTGATACCGATGGCGACGACCGACTTGCGGTGGATGCCGGCGAGCGTGCGGCCGTTGATGATCGTCACGTTCAGCGCGGGGTCCTGAATCCAGGTCGTGCGGTGGTGGCCGCCGAGCACGCTGATGCCGTTGGCCAGCGTCACGCTCTCGCGGTAGACGCCGTCCGAGACGCGCACGCGGCTGCGGGCGGCCTGGCCGGCGCGGACGATGCCGTTGCCGATGGTGGCGCAGGGCGCCTGGACGGTGCCGCAGTTGGCGTTGTCCACGCCGCCGTTGGCCGGGGTGCTGACGTAGATGCAGCCGGCGTCGATGACCAGCTCGCAGCCGTTGTTGGCCACGCCGTCCGCGTCGAGGCGGCCGGGCTGGCAGGTGTAGGCGCACTGCGCACGGTTGTTGGCCACGGCGCAGCTCGGCACCACGCCGAAGGCGTCGGGGTTGTTGTTCCAGAGCGCGTTGCAGTCGTTGCCGCAGTAGCCGCAGCTCGAGAGCGTGTTGTAGATGCCGTTGACGTTGCGGAAGCCCTCGTCGACGCTGCCGTTGCAGTTGTCGTCCTGGTTGTCGCAGGTCTCCTGCGCGTTGCCCTGACCGGCCACGGCGTCGCAGATGGGCGCCCCGGCGCGGTTGGCCGGGTTGCACACGTTCACGCCGCTGCGGCGGCAGATGCCCTGGCCGCTGGTGCAGACCTGACCGAGGTTGGCGAAGCCGTTGTCCACGGCGCCGTTGCAGTCGTTGTCCACGCCGTCGCAGAGCTCGGCGCCAGGGGCGCCCGCCTGCACGTTGCACTCCGTGGCCGCGCCGTTGGCGGCGCAGGTGTAGACGCCCGTGCGGACGCAGGCCCCGGTGCCGATCTGGCACGGCGTGTTCAGGTTGGCGAAGGACTCGTCCGTGCTGCCGTTGCAGTTGTCGTCGAGACCGTTGCACGACTCGGCGGCGGCGGGGTCGCCGGCGCTGGCGTTGCAGGTCACGCCCGCGCCGTCGCCGGAGCACACGTTCACGCCGGCGCGCTGGCAGATGCCGCGGCCCGCGGTGCAGACCTGGCCGAGGCCGGCGAAGCCTTCGTCCGTGCGGCCGTTGCAGTCGTTGTCGACGCCGTCGCAGCGCTCGGCGACGGGGTTGCCCGCCACCGCGTTGCAGGACACCCCGCGGCCGTCGCCGGCGCACACGTTCACGCCGACGCGGGCGCAGGCGCCGACGCCGGTGTTGCAGGCCGTGCCGAGGCCGGCGAAGCCCTCGTCGACCGAACCGTCGCAGGTGTCGTCCAGGCCGTTGCACAGCTCGGCGCCCAGGGCGGCGCCCGCCTCGGCGTCGCACACCACGCTCGCGCCGTCGGCGGAGCAGGTCTGCACGCCGGCGCGGTTGCAAATGCCCACGCCCGCGCTGCACGCCCGGCCGAGGCCGACGTAGCCCTCGTCCGTGCGGCCGTCGCAGTTGTCGTCCACGTTGTTGCAGACCTCGGCCTGGGGCGCGCCGGGGGCCACGTTGCAGGCCACGGCGGCGCCGTCGGCGCTGCAGACCTGCACGCCGGTCCGGGCGCACAGACCCCGGCCGACCTGGCAGACCTCGCCGATGCCGGCGAAGCCCTCGTCCATGCGGCCGTCGCAGTTGTTGTCGCGGCCGTCGCACAGCTCGTCCACCGGGGCCGCGGCCACGGCGTTGCACACCACACCGAGGCCGTTCGGGTTGCAGACGCGCACGCCGGGGCGGGCGCACTCGCCCACGCCCGTTCCGCAGGCGGTGTTCAGGCCGGGGAAGTCCTCGTCGATGCTGCCATCGCAGTCGTTGTCGCGGCTGTCGCAGGCCTCGGGCTCCGGGGCCCCGGCCTCGACGCTGCAGGAGGTGCCGGCGCCGTCGGCCGCGCAGATGCGCAGACCGACCTGGCGGCACTCGCCGCGGCCCGCCTCGCAGCGGTTGCCCAGATCGCCGAACGCCTCGTCCGTGCGGCCGTTGCAGTCGTCGTCCAGGCCGTTGCAGAGCTCGGGCTGCGGGTCGGCGGCCTCGGCGTTGCACACCACGTCCGCGCCGTCGTCGGCGCACACGTAGATGCCGGCCCGGGCGCAGGCCCCGGCGCCGCTGGCGCAGGGCGAGTCGAGCTCGGCGAAGAGCTCGTCCGTGTCGCCGTTGCAGTCGTTGTCCACGTTGTCGCAGAGCTCCTCGCTCGGCTCGCCGGGCACGGCGTCGCAGACGGTGTCCTGACCGGCCGGGTCGCAGCGGTACACGCCGAAGCGCAGGCAGGCGCCCTCACCGGCGGAGCAGGGCCGCGCCAGGTTGGGGAACACCTCGTCCACCTGACCGTTGCAGTCGTCGTCCAGGCCGTTGCAGACCTCGGGCTGGGGCTGCGCCGCGACCGCGCTGCAGGCGGCGCCGAGGCCGTCCGGCGTGCAGGTCACGATGCCGACGCGCTGGCAGGCGCCCTCGCCGGCGGAGCAGATCTCGTCCAGACCCGCGAAGTCCTCGTCGATGTCGCCGTCGCAGTCGTTGTCCAGGCCGTCGCAGCGCTCGGCCTGCGCCTCGCTGTCCGGCGCGTTGCAGAACGTCGACATGCCATCCGCGGCGCAGACGTTCACGCCGGCGCGCTGGCAGAGGCCGAGGCCGCGGCTGCAGGGCGTGTTCAGATCGGGGAAGCTCTCGTCGACCGTGCCGTTGCAGTCGTCGTCGATGCCGTTGCAGCGCTCGGGCACGGGCTCCGTGGGGATGGCCGTGCACTCCACGCGCCGGCCGTCCTCGGTGCAGTACAGGAACCCCTGGCGGCGGCAGCCGCCGACACCGGCCTCGCACGGCTCGAACAGGCCGTCGAAGCCCTCGTCCGAGACGCCGTCGCAGTTGTTGTCCACGCCATCGCAGACCTCGTCCGCGGGGGCGCCGGGCACGGCCGGGCACTCGACGCCCGCGCCGTCGGCGGAGCAGCGCAGGGCCGCGGCGCGGCGGCAGGCGCCCTCGCCGTTGAAGCAGGGCTCGTTGAGGCCCTCGAAGCCCTCGTCCGTCTCGCCGTCGCAGTCGTTGTCCAGGCCGTCGCACCGCTCGGGCTCGGGCATGCCCTCGACCACGTTGCAGCGCGTGCCGGCGCCGTCGTCCGTGCACTCCGTCACGCCGACGCGGCGGCAGGCGCCCTCGCCGATCTCGCAGACGGAGCCGCGATCGGGGAAGTCCTCGTCCGTGTCGCCGTTGCAGTTGTCGTCCAGGTAGTTGCACAGCTCGGCCACGGGGGCGGCCGCGGTGCAGATGGGCTCTTCCTGGTCGCGCGTGCAGATCAGGCGGCCGCGGCAGGTGGCCTCGGCGCCGTCGATCTCCACGGTGCGCTCGCAGTCGCCGCCGAGGCCGGCGATGTCGTCCGTCAGGCCGTTGCAGTCGTCGTCGGCCAGGTTGCAGACCTCGGGGGACGGCGTGGGCGCGTCGCAGCCCGTCCAGCCCGTGTCGGCGTCGCAGGTCTCACGGCCGTAACACGTGCCGACCTCACCGGCCTTCTCGCAGACGCGCACATTGCCCGTCGTGCGGGTGTTGCAGGTGCAGGACTGCGTGCGCGGCACGCACTGTTTGGACTTGTCGCTCCCCTCGAAGACCTGCTCGCAGGCGTAGTCCTTGGGGCAGGTCTCGTCCGTCTCGCAGTTCAGGCCGCAGACGTTCAGACCGTCGAGGTTGTAGCAGGCGCCGCCCGGGCAGTCGGCGTCCTGGACGCAGACGCCGCAGAGGCGGTTGCCCGGCGGGAAACAGATGAAGACCACGTCCGGCTCGGTGTTGGCCACGGCGTGGCAGCCCCAGCCGTCGGGGCAGCCCTCGTCCAGGCAGGTCTGCGAGCAGACGTTGCGGTCCTCGAACGGCACGCACCAGCGGCTGGCGCAGTCGAGGTTGTCGTTGCACGGTTCGCGGAAGCCCGCCGGGCCCCCGTCGCCCTCGCCGAAGTCACGGCGCGGTGCGACCCGGAAGTCGAGCACCTGCGGCAGGCCACCGTTGCCGCCGTCGAAGGAACTCGAGCCACCGGTGCCCCCCCCGGCGCCCCCCGTGTTCCCGGAACCGCCGCTGCTGGTGCTGTCGCCACAGGCCCAGAGGCCCAGGGCAAGTCCGGCGATTCCCCCGAGTCGCCACAGACTTCGCGATTTGATGTCGACCATGCGTGTCTCCCCCTCGCCGAATGCGAGTCTCGTGATTCTCACGTTTCGCGGGGCGCGCGGTCAATGGGGATTGTCCCACATTGCCTTACCCCACGAAAAAGCACGTGATTTCCGGCCTCAGTCGCCGGGGGGAAGCGCCTCGAAGCCGCCCGTGACGCGGCCGCGGGGCCGCCGGAGCCCCCGCGCGACGGCGTCCTCGGCCCACGCGGCGAAGCCCTCGCCGAGCACCGGCCGCAGGGCGTCCCGAACCGCCCGGGCCAGCGCCGACGACCGCCCGCCCGTGCTCACGGCGATCCGCACGGGGCCGCTCTCCAGCAGCGCGGGAAACGTCACGTCCGACAGGGCCGGCCGGTCCTCGACCCAGACCCAGGCACCGACCGCCCGGCAGCGCGCACGCAGCGCCTCGCCCTCGGCCTCGGTCACGGGCGCCGTGTGCATCACCAGCCAGGCGCCCGCCAGATCCGCCGCGTCGGCGTCGACCCGCGCGCCGCAGGCCTCCAGGGCGGCCCGCCGCTCGGCGCCCCGCTCCCCCAGCACGACGATGCGCCGCCCCTCGAGGCGCAGCTCCACCGGCAGGCCCGGCGCGCGCGCGGCGTTCACGCGGCCCCCGGCGGAAAGCCCATGTGCAGCCGGATCTCCCGGAACTCGACGGTGCGCGTGTCGTCCGCGGCGCGGAGCACGAGCGCGTCTTCGCTGGCTGGCGGCTCGCCCGCGCCCGGCGCCAGCTCGAACAGGTCGATGAGCGGCGTGCGTCCCTCTTTGAAGACCACCGGCCGCCAGCGCACGACCCGCAGACCGGCGGCGGCGGCGCCCTCGAAGACCCGCGCCCGGCCGGCCGTGGCCATCACGAGCGCCCCGCGGCCCTCGGGGCCCAGCGCCCGCGCCATGGCCGCGCAGTAGTCCTCCACGCCCCCGCGCAGCTCGAAGCGGCAGGGTCCGCGCTGCGGGCGGTCGCTGACCACGCCGGCCTCCACGTCGAAGTAGGGCGGGCTGCCCGTGACCAGGTCGAAGTCCCGCGTCGCCGGGGCGGCCTCGCGCAGATCGCCGGCGCGGATGTCGTACCGGTCGAGAATCCCGTTGTATCTCGCAGACTTGTGCGCGAGCTCACGGCTGCGGTCCTGTGCTTCGACCGTGACGCAGCGCGCGTCGGGGAACTGCCACGCGACCATCATGCCCACGGATCCGATGCCACTGCCGAGATCGAGCGCCCGGCCCACGGTCAGGCCGCTCCGGCGCGCCGCCTCGCCGGCGTACCAGGCCACGAGCAGGTCGTCTGCGCTGTAGCGGTGACCCCGGCGGAGCTGAAAGAGGCACCAGTCACCGCTCAGCGCATCCAGCGTCTCGTCCACGGCGGGCGCCAGCTCCGGGGGCGCGGCGGCGCGGGGCCCGGGCGGCGTCCAGTCGGCGCGCAGGCGGGCGCGGCGGGCGGCGGCGGTGGTCGCTGACATCGCCGCGATCATGCCAGCCGACCGCGACGTTTGACACGGAAACCCGCCCCTCCGATGCTGCGGCGCCATGTCCGCCCGAAACGAAGCCGTCGTGTACGGCATCAACGCCGCGCTCGCCCTCGCGCAGCACCGTCCGCAGTCGATCCTGCGCGTGTTCCACCACCGCGACGTCCGCCGCGAGGTGGCCCCGCTGCTCAAGGCCGCGGCCACGGGGCGGCGCCCCTACCGCGAGGTGGACGCCGAGGCCCTGCAGAAGCTCGCCCAGACGACGCACCACGAGGGGGTCGTCGTCGTCTCCACGCCCCTCCCCCTCGTCGGCTTCGACACGCTCCTGGCCGGCGTGCGGCCCGACGCCCTCTACGTCGCCCTCGACGAGGTGGGCAACCCGCACAACCTGGGGGCCATCCTGCGCAGCGCGGCGTATTTCGGCGCCGCCGGCGTGCTGGTGCCCGAGTCCGAGCGCCAGGCGGCCTTGTCCGCTGCGGCCGTGCGCATCGCGCAGGGTGGGGCCGAGGTCGTGCCGTGCTGCGGCGTGCCCGATCTGGCCGCGGCCCTGCGCCGCCTCGCCGAGCGCGGCATCGCCAGCGTCGCGGCGGACACCCGCGGGGGCGTCGGCATCGGCCGCTTCACCTGGCCGCGGGGCGTGTGTGTCGTGATGGGCAACGAGGGCGAAGGCCTGCGCGCCGAGATCCGGTCGGCCTGCGCGCACCGCATCACCATCGCGGGCGGCGGCGCCGTCGAGTCACTCAACGTCTCCGTGGCGGCGGGCATCCTGCTCGCGTTCGCCGCGCAGCGCGGCGGGCCTCAGGCGGCGTAGACGAGGGCGCGGGGATCGGCGTCCGGCGCGGCGTGCAGCAGCAGCGGCTCGCCCAGCGCCAGCGCCTGCAGCGCCAGGCCCAGGTCCGACTCCGGGGCTCGGCCGGACATCAGCATACGCAGCAGCTCGCGGTGCGAGTGGGGCGTGGGCATCGCCACGGCGGGGTCGCTCGTCTGCACGGTGCAGCGCAGGCTGTAGGGTTCGGTTCGAATCTCCGACTGCCGACAGAGGGCGTCGTCGATCTCGAAGTCCGCGTCCGTGCCCTCGACGAGCACGCGCCCGGTGGCGAGCACGAACCAGGCGGCCGCCATGCGGTCGAGCGCGCCGTGACCGGAGAAGGCCACCCGGGCCTGCGAAGCGAGCCCGAGCAGGCTGCAGACGCCCGCGATGCGCACGGCGCGGTGCTCGACCGCGGCGCGGACCCACACGCGGTCTCGCGCCCCGGGCCGGATCAGCACCACCGCGGGCGAATAGGGATCCCGCTCGAGCAGAGATTCAAAGCGTCGGGGAACGGTGGTGTTCATGGGGTCGCATTCGGGAGATCATCGTTCGACGAGCGAACAAAGCGGCTTGTGCTTACCTACGCCCGTTGGTTCCCTGATGGAGTGTTTTTCTTCGAAAACTTGACCCTGATTCGTTTGCACAAGTTGTGTATGACGCGGGCGTGCAGCCCAACTCACCTTCGTCGAACCTTCCGCCCATGGCCGCGACCGTTCTCCTCTGCCGGGCGCGTCCGAACGGGCGCGTCGAGGTCCTCGTCGTCGTCCGGAGCCCGAACACGCAGTTCATGAGCGGCTTCCACGCCTTCCCAGGCGGGCGCCACGACCCCGCGGACGGCCCCCTCGACGAGACGCTCGACCCGACGCTGTCGACCGCCCGCCGCACCGCCGTCCGCGAGACGCACGAGGAGGTCGGCCTGTCGCTGGATCCGGCGCGGCTGGTCCACGTCGGCGTCTGGCGCACGCCGGACTACCTGGTCACCCCCATCCGCACCCACTTCTTCCTCGTTCACCTCGAGGGCGACGAGGGGGACGCCGCCCAGGTCGACGGCCACGAGCTGGTCTCTTCGGCCTGGCGCACGGCCGAGGAGATCCTCGCCGACTGGGACGCCGGCCGCTGCCTCCTCGCCCCGCCGACGCGGTTCCTGCTGCGCACGCTGACCCAGGGGCTCGAGGGCTTCGCCGAGCGAGCGCTCCTGGCGCCGGAGTCCCGGGGCGTGGCCCCCCACTTCGCGCCCATCCGGCCCGACATCACGCTCTTCCCGCTCCGCACGCCGACCCTGCCCCCCGCGACGCATACGAACGCCTACGTGGTCGGTCGCCAGCGGCTCGTCGTGGTCGATCCCGCGGCCATCGACCCCGCGGAGCAGTCGCTGCTCGTCGCCCACCTGGAGGCCCGCTGCGCCGCCGGCGCCCGCGTCCAGGCCGTGCTGCTGACCCACGCCCACGCCGACCACGTGGCCACGGCGCCGGTGCTCGCCGCCCGCTACGGCGTGCCCGTGCTGTGTCACGCGGACGCGCTGCCGGGCCTGCGCTTCGCCGCGCAGGGCATCCTGTGCGATCTGGACACCGTGCCCTTCGGCGACACGCCCCTCCAGGCCCTGCACACGCCCGGCCACGCCCCGGGCCACATCGTCTACTGGCACGCCGAGTCGCGCACGGCCATCTGCGGTGATCTGGTCGCCGGCGTGGGCACGATCCTGGTCGACCCCGACGAGGGCTCCATGCGCCTGTACCTGGAGAGCCTCGCCCGCGTCCGCGACCTGCGGCCCGCAGCGCTGCTGCCCGCGCACGGCGGGGCCATCGGCGGGGCCGTCGAGAAGCTCGCCCAATACATCGCCCACCGCCTGTGGCGCGAAACGAAGATCGCGGACGCGCTGACCGCCGCGCCGCAGTCCCTGGACGCGCTCGTCGCACGGGCCTACGACGACACGCCCCCGCACATCTGGCCCATCGCGCGGCAATCGCTGCGCGCCCACCTGCACAAGCTGCGGGACGACGCCCGGGCGATCGAGACCGCGCCGGGCGAGTGGGCGGCGCGCCCCGTCGCGAATGTGTAGTAAGGTCGCCGCGTGCTCGGCGCCCTGATCCCCCTGCTGCTCGCCTCGCCGCCCGCGGACCTGCCCGCCCCCGGGCCGCATGCGCTCTTCTGGAGCGGCGGCCGCACCTGGGTGCTGGACGCCGGCGCGGGGCGCCTCTTCAGCGCGCCCGGGTTCCTCACGCTGGACGCGCAGGGGGGCCTGATGCGGTTCCGGCAGCGCGTCGAGGCGCATCGGCCCGGCGCCCGGGACGCCGGCCTGCCCGCCCCCGCGAGCCGCCGCACGATCTGGGAGCAGGTCACCACACCGGCCCGCGCCTGGTCGCCGGCCGTGGCCCCCCCGGAGCCCTGGCCCCCGGCCGGCGCGGCCCTGCTGGACGAGCGCGCGCTCCTGCAGTTCACCGGCGAGGCGCTCACGACGCTGCGGTTCCAGCGCTTCACGGGCCAGGACGCCGGCATGCGCACCGTGATCGAGGGCG
>CAINDO010000035.1 GCA_903847385.1 uncultured Myxococcales bacterium | reverse complement strand
CGGCCGCCCCGCGACGCCCGCCGCGCCGCCCGCGCCCCCGGCCAACCCCTTCGCGGAGCGCGCCGCGCTGCTCGCTCGGCAGATCACGGCCCCGGCCATGGCCGCCGACACGCAGGAGCGGGTCCGGGAGGAGATCGCCAGCCTGCGCGGCGCCGTCGAGGCCCTGGCGCGCCGCCCCGCGGACGCCGTCTCCGAGGCCGCCCTGGAGCGCGTCGCGAGCCACCTCTCCGAGGAGATGCAGGCCCTCCGCGCCCTGGTGGGCAGCCAGCCGGACCCCCGCGACGCCGAGCGCACGCCGCTGGCCGTGCGCATCCTGCGGGACCGCCTGACCGGCGTGGGCATCAACGCCCTGCACGCCGGCGAGATCGCCCGCCGCCTTCAGCCCGCCCTGGAGCGCGCCACGCCGGACGACGCCGAGATCCTGGCGCTCGTGGGCCGCGAGCTCACGCGCGACATGAAGTGCTCGGGCGATCTGCTGCCTGCCCCGGGGCATCGCCGGATCCTGGCCTTCGTGGGCCCCACGGGCGTCGGCAAGACGACGACCATCGCCAAGATCGCCGCCGACGCGCAGCTCGTCCGCAAGCTCCGCGTCGGCCTCATCACCGTCGACACGTTCCGCATGGCCGCGGTCGAGCAGCTCGCCCGGTACGCCGAGATCCTCGAGTGCCCGCTGGTCGTGGTCAAGCAGCCCGAGGAACTCCCGGCCGCCCTCGACGAGCTCGCCGACTGCGATCTCATCCTGGTGGACACCACGGGCCGCAGCCCACGGGCCGCCGACCAGGTCGCCGCGCTGACCCGATACTTCCCCGAAGGGTGGGGGGGCGAGGTCGTGCTCACGGTCGCCGCCAGCACGCGGGAGCGCGACCTGCACGCCTGCGTCGACGCCTTCACCGAGCTGGATTACGGCTACCTCTGCGTGACGAAACTCGACGAGACCGACGCCCTCGGCGCGGTGTACAGCGTGGCCCGGCGCGCCGGTCGACCCCTCTCGTGGGTGACCAACGGGCAGCGTGTGCCCGAGGACTTCGAGGTCGCCGAGCGGACGTCCCTCGCCGCCCGCATCGTCACCCGGTCGGCCGAGGTCCGCGTGTCCGGCGACGCCTTGGCGTCGTGAGGCGTGCAAGACAATTGGCAGGGGACGCAGATGCGGGTTAATGTAGTGAAATCTACGAAACGCCTGGACGACGCGGGGTGAACGATTTGGCATACGACCAGGCGGCCACCCTTCGGAAGATGGCGAAGCGGTCCACAGGCAACGGCTCCATGCAAATCTTCTCGATCACCAGCGGCAAGGGCGGCGTCGGCAAGACGAGCCTGATCTGCAACATCGCAGCGCGGCTGGGACAGCTCGGGAAAGAGGTCCTGCTCATCGACGCGGACCTGGGCCTCGCCAACGTCGACATCATCATGGGCATCACGCCGCGGGCCACGCTCGAGCAGCTCTTCCGCGGCGACAAGACGCTCGAGGACATCCTGCTGCCCGGCCCGCCGGGGGTCACCATCCTGCCCTCGGGCAGCGGCGTCAAAGAGCTGACCCACCTGTCCGACACCCAGATCATGGAGCTGATGACCGCCCTCGACGAGCTCGACCGTCACTTCGACGTCCTGCTCATCGACACCGGCGCCGGCATCGGCAAGAACGTGCTCGACTTCAACGCCGCCGCGCAGGACGTGCTGGTGGTGACGAACCCCGAGCCCACCGCCATCACGGACGCCTACGCCATCATCAAGGTGTTGGCCCGTGACCACGGCGTGCGGCGTTTCCAGCTCGTGGTGAACTCCGTGCAGACGCCCCGGCAGGGGGTGGACGTCTACCGCACGATCACCACCGTGGCCGACAAACACATGGCGGACATCCCGGGCCTCAACGTCGAGTACCTGGGGCACGTGCTGCGGGACGACAACGTCAGCCGCGCCGTCCTGGAGCGCAAACTCCTCGTCGTGGGCCACCCGGAGAGCCCGGCGTCGCTCTGCATCGCGGATCTGGTCGACCGCCTCCTCGAAGAGGGGGGCGCCCACCCGCCGACGGGGAACATGCAATTCTTCTGGAAGCGGTTGCTTCAGCAGCCGAGTGCCTGAGCCTGCCTGAGAACGGCCCATGAATCCGGCGATCCAAGCGTACGCGCGCAACCAGAAGCAGAAACGCCAGGAGGAGCTGATCCGTCAGTACGCCCCCCTGGTGAAGCGCGTCGCCTACCGCCTGATCAACCGCGTCCCGCCCTCCGTCGACCTCGACGACCTCATGTCCGTCGGCACCATCGGCCTCATCCACGCCATCGACAACTTCGACGCCGCCAAGGGCACCAAGTTCGAGGCCTACGCCGAGTTCCGCATCAAGGGCGCCATGCTCGACGAGCTGCGCTCCTACGACTTCATGTCGCGCGCGGCCCGGGGCAAGACCAACAAGGTCGAGAAGGCGCGGCAGAAGCTCGAGGCGATCCTCGGCCGCATGCCGACGGTCAAGGAGCTGGCGGACGAGACCGGCTTCATCGTCGAGGAGATCGAGGAGTGCCTCGCGCAGAGCACCCAGATGGCCTTCCTCACGATGGAGGACCTCGGCGCCATCGCCGCGGACTCCACCGAGGTCCCCTGGGAGCTCCTGACGCAGGCCTCGCCGGAGGACCCCTTCGGCCACGCGTTCTTCCAGGAGCTGCGGGAGCAGGTCGTGCTGGCCCTGGAGGCCATGCCCGAGCGGCTCAAGCTGGTCATGTCGCTGTATTACTACAACGAGCTGAACTTCAAGGAGATCGGGCGCGTGCTCGACCTCACGGAGTCCCGCATCAGCCAGCTCCACACCGAGGCCATCCAGTTCCTCAAAAAGAAGCTGGCCAAGGCCATCTGACGCGGCGGCGCGCGGCCCTCAGCGGCCCCACCGCTGGGAGTTGGTCTCGTCCGTCTGCTTCTCCTCGGCGCGCTTGAGCTCGAACTTCCACGCCTCGAAGTCCTTCTCCTTGAGCATCTCGATGGCGCGCAGGGCCTGATGGGCCTCGGACACGGCCTTGCGGGCGTTCTCGAGCTCCTGCTGAATCAGCTCGAGCTGCTGCTCACGGCGGCGGATCTCCTGGCGCAGCGTGTGGATGAAGCGCTGCCGGATCAGCTCGGCGTTGGCGTCGAAGGTCTGGTTGGGGCGGGGCCCGGCGTTCAGGTGACCGTTGAGGGTCTGACGCCGCTGCGTCAGAAGATCCTCGGCCATCACCCGCTTGCGCTCGGCCTCGGAGAGGTCTGCGCGCTTCTGGTCGAGCACGATCTCGCGCTGGCGCAGCACCGCGGCAAACCGGAAGGCAAACTTCTTCATGGGTGCTCAGCCTTGCAAGCCGGGTGCCGTCGCGCATAGAATGCCGCTCTTCACGGCGGGGCCCTTCGGCTCCGTCCCGACCCTTGCATTGTGGAGGACTCACGTGGCTCGCGTCACCGTCGAAGATTGCCTGTCCAACGTCTGGGACCAGTTTGCGCTGGTCCACCTGGCGTCGCTGCGTTACCGGCAGCTGCACAAGGGCGCCACCTGCCTGGTGGGCGCCTCGGACAACAAGCTGGTCGTCACCGCCCTGCGCGAGATCGCGGCGGGCAAGGTCCGTTTCCGCGAGAACGTCAGCGACGCCCTGCTCAAGCACCGGCCGAAGCTGGTGTCGCAGCGCCTGCGGAACATCTCGGGCGGCGACGAAGGTGGCGCCGACGAGCTGATGTGATGTGCGTGGCGCCCCGATGATTCGGGGCGCACCGGTCGGCGGCGTAGGCGGCCGATTACTTCTTCTTCGGGACGTCCTTCTTGGCGTCCTTCTTGTCGTCGCCGGCGTCCCCCGCGGGGGCGTCCGCGGCAGGCGCCTCGGCCTCGGCCGGCGCGGCGACCGCCACCGGCGCGGGCTCGGCCGCCTTCGGGGCGGGGGCCGGCGCGGCCGCGGGCT
>CAINDO010000034.1 GCA_903847385.1 uncultured Myxococcales bacterium | reverse complement strand
GCCAGACCCTGCGCCTGCGCGTGGAGACTCAGGCCGGGGCGGGGACCACGGGCGGCCCCACGGCGCGCATGCAGACGCCCGCCGCGGAGGTCGACTTCACCGTCGTGGCCCCGGGCGCCGGGAGCGGCGGTCTCGCACTCGACGCGGCGCGCTCGCCGACGGTGGCCGCCCAGCCGGACGCACCGGCGCCGGACCCGTCGCTGGTGGCGCTCTTCGAGAGCACCCTGGCGCCGCTCGCCGGCGCACGGGGCCCCTACGCGCTCACCGCGGCCACGCCCCAGGGCTGGCGCTTCGACGCGCCGGCGGGCACGGCGGCGCCGACGGCCGAGGTGCTCGCCAGCGTGAACGACGCCCTGCGCAACTTCGACCTGCGCATGCCGGAGGTGGACGTGGGCGCCGGCGCGCGTTGGGTGGAGCGCGTGTCCCTGGGCGACGGGCCCATGCGCCTGAACGTGACCCGGCGGGTGACGCTGACCCGCTTCGGCGCCGAGGGCGCGGAGCTGCTCGTGGCGATGGTGATCGGCAGCTCACAGGGTGGCGCGCGGACGCCGGCCATCGGCGGCGCGAGCGGGGGCGTGACCGGGCGCGGCGCGGGCACGCTGGTGGTCGACCCGACCCGCACGCTGCCCGTGCGCGGCGCGCTGGAGATCGAAACCCGCACCACCCACGTGGGCGGCGGGCGCGAGGACGTGCCCGGTCAGTGGGCGCTGGAGACACGCGTGCGCGCCACGCTGGTGCCGCGATGACCCGGGTGCTCCTCATGGCGGTCGCACTGAGCGCGTGCAGCGACCCCGGCTCGCCCGCCGCGAGCCTGCCGGACGGCGGGGCCGGCGACGCCGCCATCGTGGACGCGGAGGTCGACTCCGGGCGCACGCGCGAGGCCCTGTGCGACGACTGGTGCGCCGCCCTGGACGCGGCCTGCGGCGCCGGCGAGGCCGACTGCGCCGAGACCTGCCGCGCGCGCCTGCCTGGGTTGCGAGGAGCCTGCCCGCAGTCCTTCCGCGACTTCTTCGAGTGCATGCTCGACGCCGCGGACTGGACCTGCGTGGGGCCCGGCGTGGCGCGGGCGGTGAGCTGTACGGACCTCGTCGAGGCCTGGCAGACCTGCACGCGCTGAGGCCGCCGGACCGGGCCGTTCGACTGGCAGATCGACTGGCCACTCCCGTTGGCCCGCCCGATGCATCAGCTGGCCCCATGCAGTTCGTACACGCCCGCCTGACGACCGCCCTCGCCCTGCTCTGCACCCTGAACGCCTGCTCCGGCGCCACCGACGTCGACACGCCGGAGGACCCCGCCGCCGAGAGCGCCGGCGACGACCTCTCGCTCGGCGACGTGGTCGAGCCCGAGCTCAAGGCCGATGGCTGGGGCCACGCCCTGGAGTGCAAGCCCCTGCCGGACCTGCCGGTGCTCGGCGCGCCCGAGATCCACGTCTCGCTCAACGGCTTGACGCTGCGCCTCGTGGACCCCGCCTCCGGCTTCGAGAAGGTCTTCCCCATCGGGCCGGGCGCCATCGACACGGACCCCACCTCGGACACCTTCGGCGAGTCGCTGTCGTACTTCCCGGTGCTGAACACCGGCCGCGAGACCTTCGAGATCACGCCGAGCACGATCCAGCCCTGCAAGACGTGGTGGACCGACCCCAAGACCAAGTCGAAGACGCCCGTCTTCGCCGGCCTGCCGTTCCTGTCCTGGCATGGCAACTACGCCATCCATGGCCCCATCGACAATTACACGGCCGCCAACGGCGGCAACCTGCGCCGCGGCTTCGTGTCCCACGGCTGCCTGCGCATGGAGGCCGCGGACGTCCTCGAGCTCTCCGCTCGCATCAAGGGCGTGGCCCGCGTGCCCGTGCACGTGCAGCGGGAGCCCGAGCGCCGCGAGGACGGCACCCGCGTGGACCTGACCTCGGCCTGGATCGGCAGCGAGTGCGACGCCGACGCCGACTGCAACTTCGACGGCGGCCTGTGCAAGACGAACGCGTACAGCGCGCGCGGCTTCTGCACGAAGGCCTGCCAGCGCGGCTGCCCGGACAAGGCCGGCGCGCCCGTGACCTTCTGCGTGGCCGATCCGGACGATTCGTCTCGTGGCATGTGCGTGAACAAGGTCGCCGCGGTGAACGCCGACTGCCGCCCCTACGACCACTTCGTCGCGCGGAAGCAGGGTCGCTTCAACCAGCCCGCCGTGACCGCGGACGTGTGCGTGCCCGGCAGCCCCGGCTGGATCGGCGACCATTGTTTCGCCGACGCCGACTGCAAGACCGGCAACACCTGCCACGACGAGAAGGCCGACGACGGCGTGCCCGGCGTGTGCAGCCAGCCCTGTGCGAAGTTCTGCCCGGACATGCCCGGCTTCCCCACGACCTACTGCGCGACCGAGGCCGACGGCCAGGGCTTCTGCGCCCGGGGTTGCACGGCGGACAGCAACGCCAGCGAGTGCGCCGGCGACCAGGTCTGCACGACCCGTCCGCGCCAGGCCCGCCCCGGCAAGACGGCAAGCGTCTGCGCCGCCGAGTGACGTTCGTCAGCGGGCGCCGGTGATCTCGCCCGCGGCGCGCTCGCCGGACTGCAGCGCGCCCTCCATGTACCCGGTCCACTCCGTCGCCGTCTCGGTGCCGGCCCAGTGGATGCGGCCCGTGGGCGCCTGCATCGCCGGGCTGGCGACGCGCATGGCCCCCGCGGCGAACACCCCCACGGGGCAGCCCCGCGACCAGGGCTCCGTGGACCAGTCGATCTCGATGTAGTCCGTCGGGTGCGCGGCGTCCGAGCCGAAGAGGCGCGCCATGAGGCGCACCATCGTGTCCCGGCGGGCGCCCTCGGGCCGCAAGGACCACGTGCGCGCCGGGTCGCCGACGATGAACGCCAGGAGCGCCGCCTGGGCGCCGTCGTGGCTCGTGTTGTCGAACACCACGCTCACCGGCCCGCGGTCGAACACGGCCTCGCCGCTCAGGCCGCGCTCGCGCCAGAAGGGCCGGTCGTAGAGCAGGTGGATCTTCACGGTCGCGCCCATGGGCATGCGCTGGTGCAGCTGCTCGCGGGGCGGCGGCAGGGCGGGCCGGTACTCGATGCCGCCGGCCAGCGCCGGGGGCAGGGCCACGACCACGTGGTCCGCCGTGAACGTGCCCGCGTCGCTGCCGATCTGCAGGGGCGCGCCCGGGGCCGACTGGTCGATGCGCCGCACGGGCGCGTTGAGCACGAGCGTGTCCTCCAGGGCGGCGGCCATCGCGACGGCCACGCTCTGGGCGCCCTGCACGAACCGCCGCTCCTGCGCCCCGCCGCGCACCTCGACGAGTTTCATCAACCCGCCGCCGGCCCGGGCGTAGTCCAGGGCGTAGAGCAGCGAGATCTCCGCCGGCTCGGCCCCGAAGACCACCCGCAGCGCCGCGGCGGTCACCGCGCGCGCGGCCTCGGTGTGGATGTTGGCCTGCATCCACGTCTCCACGCTCGTGGCGTCCAGGCGCAGCGCGTCCGGCGTGTCCAGGGCGGGCCGGGTGACGCGGTCCGTCAGGGCGTCCAGCTTGCGCAGGCCCAGGTGCAGGTCGAGCAGCGAGAGCGCGCCGAGCGAGGGAATGGTGCCCTCGTAGCTGCGCAGCTCGCCGCGCAGGTCCATCAACTTGGCGCCGGTGTCGTAGGTCGGGAAGGTCTCGATGCCCAGCTCGCGGACGAGCGCGAGCAGGCGGTGCTGTTGGGGGCCGACCCACTGCCCGCCGCGGTCGAGGATGGCGCGGCCCATGGGGGCGGACCAGGTGCGGCCGCCGACGCGGTCCCGGGCCTCGAGCACGATCACGGACAGGCCGCGGGCGCGCAGGAGGCGGGCGGCGTTCAGGCCGGCGAGGCCGGCGCCGACCACGACGACGTCCGCCCGCGCGGCGGGCTGGGTGCGCTTCTTCATGGTTCGCTCAGAACTCCTCGCCCGGCGTCGCGGGCGGTGTCGGGCCGATGGGCCGGGGCGCGGGCGCGCGGGGCTCGGCGGCCCGCGGCGCGGTGTAGCCCGGCGTGTCGAAGAAATACAGACCGGAGCCCAGCAGCAGGAGCGCGGCGGCGCCGGCGCCCAGGCCGAGCGTCATGTTGCGCCACTGGTCGCGCGCGTCGCGGGCCTCGTTGTAGCGGCGCACGTCCGCGGCGCTCAGGTTCTCGCCGGCGTCGTCGCGGCGGCTCACGATGTCCTGCGCCTCGTTCTCGCGCAGGAGCGCCAGGGCCCCGAACACACCCGCGCCCACGACGAGCGCGCCGGCGGTGCCGAAGACCCCCCAGGCGGTCTTGCGCTGGGTGGTGGCGCGCAGCTCCGCGTCGAAGGGCACGGTCGCGCCGGGCTCCAGGAGCAGCGTGCGGGCGTCCATCTCGTAGCCGTTGTGCCCCAGGGCCAGGTGGTGCGTGCCCGCGGGCAGCTCCAGGGGCCCGGGCAGGGGGGTCTCGGCCACGGGCAGCCCATCCACGTGCACCAGGGTGGCCGGCGGGGCGGTGATGGCCACGCGGGCGGGGGCCTCGCGCAGCGCCACGGGCACGACCACCAGGCGGCTCTCGACGGCCACGCCCTCCGTCTCCGCGGGGAAGTGCCCCGGGGCCTCGACGCGGATGCGGTGACGGCCCGGCGTCACGGTCGCGATGAGCGGCATCTCGACGAGCGGCGCGGCGTCCAGGCTGGCGAGGGCGCCGGGCGTCTGGCTGGTGACCATGAGCTGCGTGGGGTCCGGCGCGGCGGACTGCGGCGCGGCGGCGGCCGCGGGCTCCACGCGGAGCAGCAGCGGCTCCAGGTCACCCAGGTGCTGCACGGCGTCCGCCCGACGACCGCCCTCGGAGACGGCGCCGAGGTACTGCCGGTACAGGTCCACGGCGCGCCGCAGCGACTTGGGGTCGCGGTCGACGACGTACTGCCGCCGCCACGCCTGGGCCGTCGAAAAGATCACCGAGGGCCGCGGGGAGAGACGCAGGGCCTCCTCGAAGGCGGCGATGGCGGTGGCGAACTGCCCGCGGTCGTAGGCCTGGCGGCCGGCGTCGAAGTACTCGCGGGCCTGCGTGGTGTCCGGGGCGGGCGCGGCGGTCTCGGCGGCGCCGACCCCGGGACCGGGGGCGACGAGGGCCGAGAGGGCGAGCGCGGCGGTCAGGCGCCTGATGGCACCGCCCCCCCGCCCGCTTCGCGGGTCTGCCCCCCCCGTGGGGAACTTCGCTGCGCCTTCGGCTCCGCTCACGGCTGCACCGTCGTGGGGTGGTCGGCGCCGAGCAGCACGCGCACCCGCGGCAGGCCGCGAATCACCAGGTCGGACAGCCCGTCCACGTTCACGTCCCCCGCGGCCACGAAGCCGATGAAGTCCGGCTCCTCGAGCAGGGGCGGGAGCGTCTCCGGCGCCCGCCGGTCGGCCGTGAGATCGGCCCGGTACAGGCCCTCGTCGAACATCGAGACCACCAGCTCCGCGGCGGCGTCGTCGTCCAGCCCCAGGGCGGCCAGATCCAGGGGGAACGTGCCCTCGTCCGTGCGCGCGACGTCGCTCAGGGGCAGGGGCAGCGCCACGCCGGCGTCCAGCGCGAAGGTCGTGCCGTCGCCGGGGTAGAGGGTCACGGCCCCCGTGAGCGCGGCGTCGCCCTTGCGGCCGGCGCCGGAGAAGGCCACGGCCAGGTCCGGGTGCGTGTCCCCGTCGAAGTCCGCGACGCTCAGCGCGGTCACCTGGGCGCCCTTCTCGGCGAGGGCGTCGTCCACGCAGGTCCAGGTGTCGCCGTCCCGGCGCAGCACCAGCACGCCGACGCGGCCGTCGTTCGCGAAGGGTGTGGGCGGCCCGCCCTGGTGGTAGAGCACGGCCTCGATGGGGGCGCGCTCGTCCACGGCCACGATCTCGTCGCGGCCGTCGGCGTCCAGGTCCACGGCCAGGGTCAGCGCGTTCTCCCACGAGAAGGCCGGCGCACACTCGAGCGGGTCGACGGCGGCGCCCGTCGGTTCGAGCTCGGCGCCCGCTTGACTGCCGATGAGGTACAGCAGCGCCGGGGGTTCGCCCTCGGCCACGGCCACGCCGCGCCCCCGCTCCAGGGGCGGCCGGGCGATCACCAGGAGCTGGGGCCCGGCGTCGGCGCCCTCGAACCGGCCCACGAGCGAGCGCACCGGCGTGTCCAGGCGCGGGTTGGTCTCGGCGGCCCGCTGCAGCACCAGCGGCGAGAGCATCTGCCGCTGCGGCGTGCCCACCAGCGAGGCGATGGCCCGGTTCACGTCGCCGTCCGCGCCGGGCGGGATCGTCAGGAGCATCAGGTCGTCGGTCACGTCCGAGTCCAGGCGGTCCTCGCGGTAGGGCTCGATGGACTGGATGGGGTTGAACGTGCCCATCTCGGAGCGGCTCTCGGGCAGGTCCACGCGGCCGTCCGTGCGGCCGAAGACGACCCGCAGCGTCGGGCGGTCCGAGGCCTGCTCGTCCGCGCCGAGGATGCCCGCGGTGGCGGCCTCGGTATAGGCGACGTCCTGGATGAAGTCGCCGTCGAAGTCGCCCACGCGGAGCCGATCCACCTGCCCCGAGGCCGGCACGGACACGGTGTTGAACCCGCCCGCGCCGTTGCCGAACGCGAAGGTGATGCCGTTGTCCGCGTATGTCGTCACGGCCAGATCCGTGTGGCCGTCGCGGTTGAAGTCGCCGGTCGCCGCGCTGGCGATGTCCGCGCCGGGCAGCCAGGCGCAGGGGGCGTCGGCGCCGGCCAGGCCGATGTCCATCATCAGGCCCCAGGCCATGACCACGTCCGGGGCGCCGTTCCCGTTGAAGTCGGCGGCGGCGAGGGGCACGCGCACGGCGTCCGAGGGGCGCGAGGGCGCGTCGCCGCCGGCGCACTCGACGGGGTGGTCGAGGCGGAGCGCGGCGGTGGCCTGCGGGTCGACCATGGCCGGACCGAACCGGCCGTCCATCTGCAGGTGCGCGACGACGGCGGCGGGTCGGCCGTCGACCGTGACGACGGCGAGCAGGTCCAGGCGGCCGTCGGCGTCGGCGTCCACGAAGCGCACGGCCGAGGGGGCGGCCGAGTCGGGCAGGGCCTCGGGCGAGAAGCTCTCCGCGCCGCTGAGCGTCGCCCCGCCGAGGGGGGCGGGCAGGTCCACCACCTGGCGCACCATGAGGCGGTACGCCACCGCGGCGTTGGGGCGGGCGGCGTTCTCGAGCCCGAGCACGTGCACCCGGGCCTCGCCCACGAAGCCGATGGCGATCTCCTCGGCGATGCCGCGCGGGTCGTCGGCGGGCTCCAGATTGCCCCGCGCCGGGCGCCCGGCCAGGTCGCGGATGCTCTGCCCCGGCACCATCAGCTTGGGGTCGCCGGTGATGATCTGACCGGGCGTGACCGCCACGGCCGTGCCCATCACGCCGGGCGCCGCGTCGCTCAGGATCAGCGGCGCCGAGTGCGTGGGCGAGTCGTTGACGGGCACGATCAGGGATTCGCGCATGGAGCCGCCGACGGCCAGCGTGCTGTAGGCGGCGGGCTGCACCGCGCGCACCTCGCTGCCGCGCAGCACGATCAGGCCGCGCAGCAGGGGCAGGATGGCGTCGTCGGCGTCGTCGCCCACCAGGGGGCCGAGGCCCGGCGGCGAGACGACCTCGCCCGTGGAGAGCTCGCTGCGCGGGCCGAAGCCGCCCTGGCCGTCGCCCCAGTGCAGGACGAAGGCGTCCCGCTGCGCGCTCAGGCCCACCAGATCCGGGGCGCCGTCGGCGTCCAGGTCGGCGAGCGCGTGCCAGGCCATGTCGCTGGTGAACGTGGAGCCCGCCGCCTCGGTGAAGGCGCCCACGGGCCGGCGACAGATGGTGTCGCGGCCGGCGGTGTAGGCCTCGGGGCAGTCGTGGGTGTCGTCCAGCACGAAGCGGCACGCGAGCGCGCCCTCGTCGGCCAGACCGCAGCGCTGGCCCTCCGGGGCGGACAGATCGCAGTCCTCGCCCCGGTCGGGCTCGACCACGCCATTGCCACAGAGGCCCAGGTCGATGGCCGGCAGGGCCTGACAGGCCGACAAGCCGAGCGCCAGCAGCGCGGAAATGCGTCGGAATCTCATGCGCGCATCCTCCGCTTCAGAAGGACTCGATGTCATCCTTGCCGGGCTTTTTCCGGCCGGAGGCGGGCGCGCGCTCGTTCCGCGACGGGGCCGCCGTGGGCGGGGTGGCCGTGGGGGCCAGCGTCGGGGCCGCGGTGGGGGCCAGCGTCGGGGCCGCGGTGGGGGCCTGCGTCGGGGCCGCGGTGGGGGGGTCGGCGCTGGTGCCGAACAGGGCGACCGCTG
>CAINDO010000033.1 GCA_903847385.1 uncultured Myxococcales bacterium | reverse complement strand
GGTCGTCGCCGCGCCGGTGAGCGCCGCCGTGGTCCTGGCGCCGGGCAGCGCCGCCGCCGAGGCCGACAAACTCCCGTCGCTCGCCGACGCGCCTTTGACGCTCCTGGACGACGGCACCACGAACGCCGAGGATCCGGGCGCGGTCGTGGCCAACGCCGGCGTCTCCGAGAGCACCGGCATGGGCGCCGCCGCGGCGACCATCTGCCTGATGCTGGCCGGCGGCTTCTTCTTGTGGCGCAAGATCAAGGGGCAGGGGGGCGAGCGCGGCACGGGCCGGCTCATCCGCCCCCTCGGCACCCACGTCCTCGGCCCCAAGCAGGGCCTGCTTCTGCTCGACGTCGCCGGCGAGATGGTCCTCATCGGCACCTCGGACAAGGGCGTGCAGATGCTGACCAAGATCGAGAAGTCCGACCGCGTCGAGGCCCCGGCCATGGCCCGCGCGGCGTTCGCCCCGGCCGCTTCGGCCGCCCCGGCGCCCGCCGCCAGCAGCAACACGAACCACGCCGACCTCGAGCTCCTGAAGAACGAGTCCGCCGCCCGCGCCCCCAAGATGAACGTGGCCGAGCGTGCGTCGGCCGCCATCGCCAAGGTCCGCGCGCTGAGCGAGGCCCGCGCCGCCAAGGCCAAGGGCATGGAGACCGCCGACGAGGACGTGACGGCCGATGCGCTCGAGCGCTCCTTCTTCGACCGCGCCGACGAACACCTCGCCCAGGCCGCCGACGGCGTCGAGGACGACTTCGAGCCCCGCGCCGAGAACTTCTTCGCCCGCCTCAAGAAGGCCGCCGAGCGCCCCGCCGAGGCCGAGGCCGCGCCCGCCGTCAAGACCCCGACGCCCCGCGTCGGAAACCCGACGCCGGCCCCGGTCGCCGCACGCAAGGCCACGCCGGCCGCGCCCCGGAACGCCGGTGGCGACGACGCCGCCCTGACGAACGACATCCTCCGCAAGATCCGCCAGCTGCAGGGCGCCTGAGAGACCCGACCATGAAGCTCGCCCAGGTCATCGCGGCGCTCGTCGGCGTCGCCACGCTCGCGGTGTACACGGCCGCCGTCGCCCAGCCCGCGCCGCCCCCCCCGGTGGAGCCGCCCGCGGTCGCCACGGCCGCGCCGCCGCCCAACCCGGCCTCCGGCGCGCCCTTCGGTGGCCCCCCGGCGCCCCCGGTGTTGACGGCGCCCGCGAACCCGGTCCAGCCCACCGACCCCTTCAGCCTGCCCAAGGTGCAGCTCTCGGTGGGCGGCGGCGACGGCGACTGGGTGGGCGCCCTCCGCGTCCTCGGGCTGATGACCATCCTGACGCTGGTGCCCGGCATCCTGCTCACGATGACCGCCTTCACCCGCATCGTGATCGTCCTGGGGTTCCTGCGGCAGGCCATGGGCACCATGCAGGCGCCGCCGAATCAGATCCTGCTGGCCCTGGCGCTCTTCATGACCATCTTCATCATGCAGCCCGTGTGGACGAAGGTGAACAATGAGGCGCTCCAGCCCTACATGGCCGGCACCATGTCCCAGTCCGTGGCCATGGACACGGCGATGGCGCCGGTGCGGAAGTTCATGTTCTCCCACACCCGCAAGAAAGACCTGGGGTTGTTCATCAAGGCGTCGGGCGACAACAAGCCGACGACGGAGAACGACGTGGCCATCTATCAGCTCATCCCGGCCTTCGTGCTGTCCGAGCTGAAGACGGCCTTCCAGATGGGCTTCATGCTGTACGTGCCCTTCCTGGTCATGGACATGGTGGTCTCCGCCATCCTGATGGCCATGGGCATGATGATGCTGCCGCCCATCCTGATCTCGCTGCCCTTCAAGATCATGCTCTTCGTACTCGTCGATGGCTGGAACCTGCTCATCGGCAGCCTCATCCGGAGCTTCAACGTATGAACGCCAGCTACGTCCTCACGTTCTTCCACGAAGCCCTGACGCTGGCGGCCATGCTGTCGATGCCCGCGCTCATGGTCGGCCTGGTGGTCGGCCTGATCGTCTCGGTCTTCCAGGCCGTCACGCAGATCAACGAGCAGACGCTGGCCTTGATCCCCAAGATCGTCGCCATCGTGGCCATCCTCATGCTCACGGGCAACTGGATGCTGGCCCAGCTCATGACCTTCACCACCAAGGTCTTCAACCAGATCTCCCACCTGCCGGGCTGAGGCGCCGCATGGACGCGCAGGGCGTTTTCGCCGTCTTCGGGCCCTGGCTGGTGCTCTTCGCGCTCATCCTGGCCCGCATCTCCGCCCTGGTGCTGACGGCCCCGTTCTTCAACACGCAGACGGTCCCGATGATGGTCAAGATGGGCCTCGTCGGAACTTTGACGCTGTTCGTCATGGTCAAGACGCATACGGTGCCGAAGGTCGGCGACCTCAACGCGCTGCGCCTGATCGGCCTCATCGCCGGCGAGATCCTCATCGGCGCGCTGATGGGCACGGCCATCTCGATCCTCTTCGGCGCGCTGGGCATGGCCGGCCACTTGATCGGCACGCAGATGGGCCTGTCGATGGCCAACATGATGGACCCGATCTCGTTCCAGCAGACCGGCCTGATGGGGCAGGTGCTCAACATCACGGCGCTGCTGCTGTTGATGGTCTTCGACGGGCACCTGATGATCCTGCGGGCGCTCTTCGAGAGCTTCGACATCGCCCCCGTCACGCAGTTGGCGCCCCGGGGGCCCATCATCCTGGGGGACCTGGTGCAGCTCGGCGGACAGGTCTTCGAGCTGGGGCTGCGCATGTCGTTCCCGGTCATCACGGCGGTGCTGTTCATCAACTTCGGCCTGGCCATCGTCGCTCGCACGGTGCCGCAGGTGAACGTGTTCCAGCTCGGCTTCATCCTGACCATCATGCTGGGCATCATGGTCATGGCCGCCTCGCTGCCGGGCTTCGGGCAGGTCTTCCACCACATGCTCGAGGACGCCATCCGGGCGGCGCTGCGCATGGCGGCGGCCTGCTGAGCGGCTTCGCGGCGATGGTCCGGCGCTTGCAGTGGCAGCGCCACCATGGCTGAAGATGCAGGCGAAAGAACAGAGGACGCGTCTGAAAAACGACGCGAAGAGTTCAGGGAGCGCGGCGAGGTCGCGCGCTCGAAGGACGCCGTCTCGGTCCTGATCCTCTTCTCGGCCGTGACCTACTTCATGATCTTCGGGCCGTGGATCTACGCCGAGCTTTGCGGGTTTCTCCGCCACTTCCTGGAGTTGCGGACCCTGGTCGAGATGACGCCGCAGAGCATCGTCGCGCTCTCGATCAACGCCATCGTGCGCATGGTGATCGTGCTCTCGCCCCTGGTGGGCATGCTGGTGGGCGTCTCGGTGCTCGGCAACGTGGCGCAGGTGGGCTTTCTGTTCACCACCAAACCGCTGGAGCCCGACCTGGAGAAGCTCAACTTCTTCACCCGCTTCATCCCGACCTTCTTCAGCAAGAGCGCCGTCGGGAACCTGGTCGGCAGCCTGGGCAAGATCGGCGTGGTCGGTCTGGTGCTCTGGTCGACCCTGGGCGGCGAGCAGGAGCGCATCCAGACTTTGACGACCGTGCCGCTGCCCGGCGCCATCCACTACCTGCTCGAGAAGAGCCTGAAGATGCTCGTCAACGTGTCGGTGATCCTGATCATCGTCGCGGTCATCGACTACGCCTGGAGCCGGTACACCATCGAAGAGAAGATGAAGATGACCCGGCAGGAGTTGAAGGACGAGTCCAAGGAGGCCGAGGGCAACCCGCACCTGAAGGGCGCCATGCGCCGCCGGGCCCGCGACATCGTGAACAAGAAGATGAAGGTCGCCGTGCCGACGGCGGACGTCATCGTCAACAACCCGACCCACATCTCCGTGGCGCTGCGCTACCGGCAGGGCGTCGACGCCGCGCCCGTCGTCGTGGCCAAGGGCGCGGACCTGATGGCGATGCAGATCCGGAAGATCGCCACGGAGCACAACATCCCGATGGTCGAGAACGTGCCCCTGGCGCGGATGCTCTACAAACACGTGAAGGTCGGGCGGTCGGTCCCGTCGGAGTTCTACCGGGCGGTGGCCGAGGTCCTGGCCTACGTCTACAAACTGAAGACGAAGCGGCCCACGGTGCGCGCCCCGCGTCCGGGTCAGGCCCAGGTGCAGCGGCTCGACCGCTTCGAGCGGGCGCGGCCGCCGGGGTTGGGCGTGTAGCGGGGGGCAGGTGCCCGCCCTTCGTCAACGGCCTGGCGCGTGCGTCGGGCTTTTGGCGCTGGTTGCGCTCGGGACCCCGGTGGGGCGGGGCAGGGGCTTGGCACGCGCCGGCGGGGACTCGGGTCCATCGGCTTGGCACGCGGCTTGAATGAAGGCATCGCGGCTGCCCATCGCATCCTCGGACCTTCGCCCGGAGCCCCCATGCAGAAACTCGGCAAATACGGCAACGTCGGCTTCTCCGCCTTTGTGGTGGCCATGCTGCTCCTCATGGTGCTGCCGGTGCCCACGATGCTGCTGGACGTCCTGCTCGCGGTGAACATCACGATCTCGCTGATCGTGCTGCTCGTCTCGATCCACCTGCCGCGTTCGCTGGAGTTCTCCAGCTTCCCGGCGCTGCTCCTGGTCACGACGCTGTTTCGTCTGACCCTGAACATCGCCACGACGCGCCTCATCCTCATCAAGGGCGGTGAGGGGCCCGAGGCCGCCGGCCACATCATCAAGACGTTCGGCGACTTCGTCGTCGGCGGTAACTACGTCGTCGGCGTGATCATTTTCGTCATCCTGGTGATCATCAACTTCGTGGTCATCACGAAGGGTTCAGGCCGTATCGCCGAGGTCGGCGCCCGGTTCACCCTGGACGCGATGCCCGGCAAGCAGATGGCCATCGACGCCGACCTGAACGCCGGGCTGATCACCGAGGACCAGGCCCGGGCCCGCCGCACCTCCGTCGAGCGCGAAGCGGACTTCTACGGTGCGATGGACGGTGCTTCGAAGTTCGTCCGCGGTGATGCCATCGCGGGCATCATGATCACGATCGTGAACATCATCGGTGGCTTCATCATCGGCATGACCCAGCACGGCATGACCGCCCGCGACGCCGCCGCCACCTACACCATCCTCACCGTGGGTGATGGTCTGGTCAGCCAGATTCCGGCCCTCGTCCTCTCCACCGCGGCCGGTATCATCGTGTCTCGCGCCGGCGGCTCCGGCGACATGGGCGGCGAACTCTACGGCCAGCTCTTCTCCAACAAGCGGGTGCTGAACACCGCGGCGGTCATGATCTCGCTCTTCGGCCTGGTGCCGGGCATGCCGCTTCTGGTCTTCGGAACCATCGGCTTCGGTCTCTACACCCTGGCCCGCAAGATCAAGAGCGCGGACGACGGTCCCGAGCTGGCCACGGCCGGCGCCGGTGCGGGCCCCGGTGGCAAGGCGCTGCCCGGTGCGGGTCCCGGTGGCGCCGGCGCGGCCCCCGAGGCGCCTCAGCTCACCGAGCAGCAGAAGATCGAGGCGTTGCTCCCCATCGACATGCTCGAGCTCGAGGTCGGCTACGCCCTCATCCCCATGGTCGACCGCAACCAGAACGGCGAGCTCCTCGACCGCATCCAGTCGATTCGGCGTCAGTTCGCCAGCCAGATGGGGGTCATCGTCCCGCCCATCCACATCCGCGACAATCTGCAGCTCCCCCCCGGCGGCTACTCGGTGCTCATCAAGGGCGTCGAGGTCGCGCACGGCGAGCTCCTGCCCGACCGCTTCATGGCCATGAACCCCGGCGAGGTCATCGGCACGGTCCCCGGCGTGGAGACGGTGGAGCCCGCCTTCGGCCTGCCCGCCATCTGGATCACCGCGGACCACAAGGACCGCGCCGAGCAGCTCGGGTACACGGTGGTCGACTGCTCCACGGTCGTGGCCACGCACCTGTCCGAGGTCCTCAAGGAGAACGCCCAGGAGCTCCTCGGTCGCCAGGAACTCCAGGAGCTGCTGGACATCTTCGCCAAGCAGGCGCCCAAGGTCGTCGAGGACCTCATCCCCGAGAAGCTGCCCCTCGGCGAGGTGCTGCGCGTGCTGAAGAACCTGCTGAAGGAGCAGATCTCCGTCCGCGACATGCGCACCATCCTGGAGGGCATCGCCGACCACGTGCACCTGACCCGCAACCCCGAGATTCTGACCGAATTCGTGCGGCAGCGGATGGCCAAGTACATCACCAGCAAGCTCAAGGGCATGGACAACCAGGTTCACGTCCTGACGGTGGCGGGCGAGCTCGAGGAGCACTTCCGCCAGCACATCCAGCAGATCGACGGCGACTTCCACCTGACCGTGGAGCCCCGCGTGGCGGAGAACTTCCTCAAGCAGCTCGAGGAGCGGATGCAGATGATGACCACCCTCGGCTACCAGCCCGTGCTGCTCGTGCCGCCCGAGCTGCGCCGCCCGGTGCGCAACCTCATCGACCGTTTCGTGCCCGGTCTCACGGTCGTCTCCCACAAAGAGATCGCCCACGGCGCCCAGGTGGCCAGCGACGGAGAGGTTGGCGCGGGGATTGCTAGAGCAACTCCTCGGGCCCGCGTCGGCGCCCAGAACGCCGGTCAGATGCAGCCAGGGATGGCCTGATCGACGCCGGGTGACGCGGTGCTCCGGCGGGTGGTGGCAAAAGGCCGACACCCGCCGACGGAACTCTGACGGTGAACTCGAAGACCTGAAGATTTTCGGGGCCGGGAAAGCGGCTCCGGGGAGCAAGGACAGTGGACGGCGCATTGCACACGTTTCGCGGTCGGACGATGCAGGAAGCGGTGACGAAGCTGAAGGCCCGCCTGGGGCCGGACGCGGTCATCGTCAAGACCACCCGGGGCGACGACCCCCGCGGTCGTTACGTCGAGATCACCGCGATGGGCGAGGCGCTCTACGACGACGCCCCCGAGCCGGTGCGCCCGGCCCCGGCCCGTACAGCGGCCCCCGTGGCCCCCGCGGCTCCGGCCCCGCGTCGGTCCTACGCCGAGGTCACGGACGAGGAGACGCCGGCCCTGGGCGGGCGCCTGGGCGCCTCGGCGGCCTATGCCCGCGTCGCCCGGACCGTCGAGGCGACCGCGGCCCAACGCTCGGCCCCCCGCGCCGCGCAGCTCGAGGAGCACCCCATCGCCGCGGACAGCCGCTGGG
>CAINDO010000032.1 GCA_903847385.1 uncultured Myxococcales bacterium | reverse complement strand
GGATGCCACGCGCCCGGACGCGTACGCCGGCCCCTGCCGCGCGACGCCCGACTGCTACGACGCCCGCCCGCCCCTGCGCTGCGTGGGCGTGTGGCGGTGCGACCCGGACGACACGCACGAGAGCAGCGCGCCGGGCCCCGATGGCTGCCGCTACACCTGCGTGACGCGTCTGACGCCGTGCAATGCCGCAGGCGACTCGACCTGCCCCGAGGGCGACGCCTGCCTGCCCTGCCCCGCCGGCCCGCAGTGCGGCGTGCCGGAGGTGTGTGTCGACCCGGCCTACGCCAGGGAGTGACCCGGGCGGCTCAGGTGATGCCGTATTTCTCGAGTTTGTAATACAGAGCGCTCGGCTTCACGCCCAGCATCTCGGCCACGCGGGTCTTCACGCCGCCGGCCTTCTCCCACGCTTGCAGGATGTATTTCTTCTCGAGCTCGTCCAGGAAGTCCGGCAGGGGCGTGGTGCCATCCCACACGGGGCCGCCGGCGCCGTGGGCACCGTTGCCACCGCGGGCGCTCGCGCCGACCACGTGGGCGGGCATGTCCTTGGGCTGCAGAATGTCCCCATCGCAGAACACCAGGCTCTGCTCGATGCAGTTCTCCAGCTCGCGCACGTTGCCCGGCCAGGGGTAGGCCCGCAGCGCCGCCTTGGCGGCCTCGCTGATCTTCGTGGCGGAGCTGCCCGTGCGGTCGCGCAGCTTGACCAGGAAGTGCTCGGCGAGCAGGTCGATGTCCTCGGGCCGGTCGCGCAGCGGCGGCAGCGTGAGCGGCACGATGTGCAGGCGGTAGTACAGGTCCTCGCGGAACTTGCCCTCCTCGACGAGCTTCTTGAGGTCCTTGTTGGTCGCGCTCACCACGCGCACGTCGACCTTGACGGTGTCCTCGCCGCCGACGCGCTCGATCTCGCGCTCCTGCAGCACCCGCAGCAGCTTGAGCTGGATGGCCGGGCCGATGTCGCCGATCTCGTCCAGGAACAGCGTGCCGCCGTCGGCGAGCTCGAAGCGGCCGAGCTTGCGTTTGATGGCGTTGGTGAAGCTGCCCTTCTCGTGCCCGAAGAGCTCGCTCTCGAGCAGGCTCTCGGCCAGGGCGCCGCAGTTGACCTTGACGAAGGGCCCCGCGGCCCGCCGGCTGGTGCGGTGCACGGCCCGCGCGACGAGCTCCTTGCCGGTGCCGCTCTCGCCATAGATGTGCACGGTGCTGTCGGCGTGGGCGACCCGCCGGATGGTCTCCAGCACGCCCTCCATGGCCCGGCTCTTGCCCACCATGTCGTGTTTCACGCCGTCCGCGGCGGGCACGGGGCGGTAGCGGTGCTCGACCTCTTCGCGCAGCACCTCGTTCATCCGCTCGAGTTTTTCGTGCTTCTGCCGGTGCGCGATAAGCTCCAGGGCGCTCTGGACTTTGAGTTTCAGGACCTCGTTCGGAAAAGGCTTGGTGATGAAGTCGAACGCCCCCAGCTTCATCGCCTGCACCGCCGCCTCGACGGTGCCGAAGCCGGTGACGATCATCATCACGACCTCGGGGTGCTGCTTCTTCAGCGTCTCGAGCACGGCGATGCCGTCGAGGCCGTCCATCTTCAGGTCGCTGATGACGAAGTCCGCCGGCTTCTCGGCGAAGAGCGCGAGGCCCTCCTTGCCGCTGGCCGCCATGGCGACCTCGTGGCCCATTCGCTTCACGGTGAAGGCGATGCCCTCACGCATGGTCTCATTGTCGTCGATGACGAGGATACGTGCCATGACGCGGACTCTCGCACCGATCAGGATGTCTGGAAACAGGATGTCTGGAAAAGCCGCATGACGATTGAATCACGCCCCGAGAGCTGTGGTCTGGTGCTGGCCGGCGGCGGGGCCCGCGGGGCCTACGAGGCCGGCGTGCTGCACTACCTGTACTGCGACGCGCCGGCCGAGCTGCGGGAGCGCGCGCGGTTCAAGGTCCTGTGCGGCACGTCCGTGGGGGCGCTGAACGTCTCGGCCCTGGCCGCCGCGGCCAACGCGCCCACCCTGGGGGTCCGCAAGCTCACGGATCTCTGGAAGGGCCTGGCCCTGGACCAGCTCCTGCCCATGGGCGTGTCGGATCTCGTGTCGGTCTCGGCCTGGCTCCTGGGGCGGCGCACGCGCGAGTCTCTCCTGCCCGGCCTGGGGGTGAAGGACTTCGTCAACAAGAGCATCGACTGGGAGCAGATCCACCGTGGCCTGCACGCAGGCGACATCGACGCCGTGAGCCTGAGCTGCACCCACGTGCCCACGGGGCGGACCGTCGTCTTCTACGAGACGCGCGACGGCCGCGACCGCCCCTGGTCCCGGGATCCCCACGTCTCGGCCATCTCCACGCGGCTGGGGCCCTCGCACGCCCGGGCGTCGGCGGCCATCCCCCTGCTCTTCCCTCCGGTCTCCATCGACGGCATCCCCTACGTGGACGGCGGTCTGCGCCAGAACACGCCGCTGTCGCCGGCCCTGCGCCTGGGCAGCTCGCGCATCCTGGTCGTGGGTGTGAGCCACCAGAAGCGGCAGCGCCCGGACCTGCCGCACGAGCAGGGCGTCAAGGTCGACTCCCTCGGCCGGCCCATCTTCATGATGGGCAAGGTCCTCAACGCCCTGATGCTCGATCACGTCGACTACGACCTGATTCGCCTGGAGCACTTCAATCATCTGATCCGGGATGGCGAGCGCGTGTTCGGCAAGGACTTCGTCGACCGCCTGAACCACGTGACGCACGCGCAGCGCAACGCCCACTATCGCTACATCCCCCACCTCACCCTGCGGCCCTCGCGGGACATCGGCGCCATGGCGGCGGACTACGCGCGCGGTCGCGAGTTCAAGGCCGCGGACGGCGGATTCACGGCGCGGCTGATTCGCGCGCTGGCCCACGCCGAGCCCCGCACCGAGGCCGACCTGACCAGCTACCTGCTCTTCGACGGCGGCTTCGCGCAGCAGTTGATGAACCTGGGCATCGAGGACGCCGCCGCCCACCGCGAGCACCTCATGCGGTTCTTCGACGTGCCTTTGCGTTGAGGTCGCCCGCGCCCGGGCCGGCCCGGCGCGGATTGACACCAGCCCGCCACCGGGCCTAGATGCGGCCATGGACGCAGCGATCACCGAGGCCGCGCAGGCCCAACTCCAGGCGTATCTCCAGCACCTCTTCGACTGCGTGACGCGGCACATCTCGCGCCACGGCTTCCGAATGGTCCAGGCGAGCGGGACCATCAGCAACCTGTACGTGAGCCTGACGGAGGCCCGCACGCTCCTGGGCGCCGGCGTGGTGCCCGAGCCGCCGGGGCCCGGCATGGGCGTGCTGCCGCCGCACGCGCTGGAGCAGGCCGCCCTGGTGGCCGAGGGCTGGCAGGCGCTGGGCGAGGCCTGGCCCGTGGACGACACGCTGCCCATCGGCGCGCTCCGCCTGCGCTTCGGCCTGTCGGACGTCGAGATCCGCCTGCTCCTGGCCGCGGCGGCGCCGGCGCTCTCGCTGGATCTGGCCCGCCTGTACACGTTCGCGTGGGCGGACTTCGCCGTGAAGCGGCCCACGGTGGCGTTTCTGACCGAGCTGGTGGCCGACGAGCCGGACGAGATCCTGATGCTCCACCAGTGTTTCACGCCGGACGCGCCGCTCGTGCGCCAGCGCCTGGTCGAGCTGCGCGACGACGCCACCTGGGGCGCCCCCACCCCGCTTCTGCACCGGGGGGTGATCGTGCCGGACGCCGTGCTGGAGTTCCTGCGCATCGGCCACCCCTCGCCCACCATCGGGCACAGGCTCGCCGGCGCCTGCCGCCACCTGCCCCCGGAGCGCGCGCCGCTGCGCACGGATCTGTTGCTGCCCCCGGCGTTCCTGGTCGAGGTCGACCACTGTCTGAACCGCGCGCTGATGCAGGGTCAGGGGGGGCGGCCGCGTCTTTTGCTGCTGGGCCCCACGGGCAGCGGCCGACACAGCGCCGTGGCCTCGGCCATCGCGCCGCGGGGCTATGGCACCCTGTGTGTCGATCTGTCGCGCCTGCCCGCCGAGCCGGACTACTTCTCGGACAGACTCTCCGAGGCCGCCCGCGAGGCCCTGCTGCGGCGCAGCGTGCTCGTGCTCGAAGGCGACGATCTGTTCGAGGACAGCGAGCGCTGGAACGGCGTCGCGCCGTACTTCCATCGCATCGCGGACGCGCACGAAGGCGCCCTGGCCATCACGGCGCGGGGGCCCGTCGCCGGCCTGCACCGCGGCATCCGCGATGTGTACGACATCCCCATCCACCTGCCGAACATCGGTGACCAGCGCCGGCTGTGGGCGCAGGCGCTGGACGCCGCGCAGTGGCCCATGGAGGACGACCTCGCGCGCAAGCTGGGCCGGCGTTTCTCCGTGGCCCCCGGTGTCATCCACACCGCCATCGACGAGGCCCGCGCCCGCGCACGCGTCGCTGCCCGCTCCGGCCACAAGCCGCCGCTCACGCTGGAGAACGTGGCGCAGGCCGTGCGCCGCCGCCTGGAGCACGCGCTGAGTCAGGTCGCCGAGCCCTATCGCACCACCCTCACCTGGGACGACGTCGTGCTGCCGGACGAGGTCATGGAGACGCTGAAAGAGATCCTGGCGCAGGCCCGGAACCGCGAGAAGGTCTACGACGACTGGGGTTTCCGCCAGAAGATGTCTTATGGCCGCGGCCTGGCCTGTCTCTTCAGCGGCGCGCCCGGCACCGGCAAGACGATGATGGCCGGCATCATGGCCCGGGAGCTCGGGCAGGAGATCTACCGCGTCGATCTGTCGCGCGTGGTGAGCAAGTGGATCGGCGAGACGGAGAAGAACCTGGCCAAGGTCTTCGACGAGGCCGAGTCCGCGCAGGTGATCCTGCTGTTCGACGAGGCGGACAGCCTCTTCTCGGCCCGCACCGAGGTCAAGGGCAGCAACGACCGCTTCGCCAACATGGAGATCAACTATCTGTTGCAGCGGATGGAGTCCTACGACGGCATGACCATCCTGACGACGAACTTCGAGAAGTCCATCGACGAGGCCTTCAAGCGGCGCCTGAAGTTCCGGCTGAACTTCCCCGTGCCGGAGCTCGAGCAGCGGGTGAAACTCTGGCGCTCGATGATCCCGAAGCAGGCCAACATGGCGGACGACGTGAAATTCGAGCTGCTCGGCAAGAAGTTCACCATGTCCGGCGGCAACATCAAGAACGCGGTGCTGCGCGCGGCGTTCTACGCCGCCGAGGGGGACGGCGTGCTGACCCATGCGCTGCTGGACCGCGCCGCCACGGCGGAGTCGCGGGAGATGGGGCGTTTGATTTGAGCGACTACAGTCACCGTTTTCACGCGGCGAACCACGGCGATGTGTTCAAGCATGCCGTGCTCGTGGCCGCGCTCGCCGAGGCGACCCAGGGCGACCGCCCGCCCCTGACCTTCGTGGAGACCCACTCCGGCGAGGGCCAGTATCGGCTGGCCAACACCGGCGAATGGACGGAGGGCATCGCCCGCCTGGACGCCGTGGCTTCCGAGCGAATCAGCGCGGGGCTCGCCGAGTTCCGCGCCGCGCTCGCCCGGGCCGGCGCCGCGACGCGGGTGCCCAACCGCGGAGGTGACTACCCGGGCTCGCCGCGGCTGGCGTTGGGGGCGCTGCGCCCGCAGGACACCGCCGCGCTGTTCGAGAAAGATGCCCAGGCCGCCGCCGCGCTGACCCGCGCGCTGGGCCACGACAAACGGGCGCGCATCACCCACGGCGACGGCTGGGTCGGCCTCGCCGCGCTGGCCGAAACCACGCAGGAGCCCTCGCGGCGTCTGTTCGCCCACATCGACCCGCCCTACACGGACAAGGACGAGTGGACGCAGGCGGCCACGGCGCTGCAGACGCTGCGCGCGCGCCGACCCGACGCCCGGGCGATCCTGTGGTACCCGATCAAGAGCCTGACGCGGCCGAACGCTTTGATGGCCGACCTGCGGCGCCTGGGTGTGCCCGGCGTCGCCGTGGAGCTGCACGTGACGCCCCAGGAGATCAAACGCAACGCCCTTCACGGGAGCGGTGTGTTGCTCGTGGGCGCCTCGACGGCGCTGGTGGAGCGGGCGAGCGCGCTGGCGGCCGCCCTGGGACCGCTGATGGCCACCCACGACGCCCGCTGGTTCACCCGCAGCGTGGGCTGGGGCGTCAGCGCGGCGAGCAGGTGAGCGCGAAGCCCTCGATGGTGTATTGCCCGCCGACGACGCGGTAGAACCGCGGCAGATCGACGGCGGCCGGGCTCGGCGGAAAACTCGACACGGCGATGCCGCTGATGTCCGCCGCGCCCTGGTCCTCGGAGTCGCCGAGGTCGAGCCGCACGCCCCAGGGCTGGGCCCCGGCGCGCAGGTCGTGCACGAAGAAGCCCACGCGCGGGTCGATGACGTCCTGCGCCGTGGTGAAGCCCACGGAGTAGGCCACGGCCTCGGTCTCGGACACCACGGCGTCGATGACGGTGTTCGCGCTGCTCAGGCGCGTCCAGCCGATGCTGCCGTTGGGCAGCAGGGCCTCGAGCGCACGATCCACGCCGACCCGCACGGGCGTGGCGTCCGCCGCGCCGGGGATGCGGATCGGCAGGTCGCGCTCGGCGGGCAGCAGGTTGTTGAGCGCCAGGGGCAGCGGCTCCTCGATCAGCGCGATGCCGCCGAGGTCGTCGTCCCGCCAGAGCGAGAGCGCGTGGTCGTCGCCCCGCGCGACGAGCGTCAGCGACGTGTCACCGAAGGGCGAGCGCGAGACCCAACGCAGGCTCGTGCCCACGGGGTAAGGCACCTCCGCGCCCGAGGCCTCGCCGAAACCGATGTCCCAGGCGGTGTCCGGGCAATACATGCGCACGCGCTGGGCGTCTGCGTGGAACCGCACGGCGACCACCGGCGCGCAGGGCGCCTCGACGGCGGGGTAGGTCGTCAGCCCCTGCAGCCACAACAGATCCACGCGCAGCCCGGCCGGCGGCGCGGCGTCTGCCGGCATCCCGGCGTCCGCGGGCGGGGCGGCGGCGTCGGCCACGGGCACGCCGGCGTCCGCGGGCAGCGCCGCGTTCGCCGAGACCTCGGCCACCACCAGGGCGTTGCTGCGTTTCGTCGTCGACAGCAGGATGCGGCCGTACCCATCCCAGCCGCCGCGCTCGGTCATCGGCGCGCGCGTGGCGTCGTCCGAGGGATAACGCAGCGCGAACACACGCTCGAGCTGCCGGGCGACGTAGACCAGGCCGTCGTCCGAGATGCCCACGGCGCCGAGCTGATCGATGCCGCCCCGGGGCGGCACGCCGGCGGAGGACGCGCGGTTGCCATGGCCCACGCAACACAGGCCCTCGTCCGTCTGCTCGTTGCAGTCGTTGTCCCGGGTGTCGCAGGTCTCGGGGTTCAGCCGCCCACAGGCGCGGGGCGCGGCGTAGGTCGGCGGCACGGACGTGGCAGAGGGCTCCATCACCGCGTCCGCCAGATTCCGGCTCGCCTCGTCCCAGGTGAGCAGCCGGTATTCGGCGCCGACGGGCGCCACCGCGACGACCAGGGCCGGGTCGACCAGGTCGAAGCGCGCCGCCTGCCGCGTGCGGATGACCCAGAACGAGGTCGTGACACCGTCCGTCGTGCGCACGAGGCCGCCATCGTCGAAGCGCGGATAGTCCGTGTCCCACGCCGCGGCGACGCCGGGCAGATCCACGCGGCGCGTCGCATCGACGCCGTCGTCCGCGTGCCCGGGGGCCTGCAACGAGAGGCGAAGCTGTTGCAGTTCGGGCACACGCGACACCGTGAAGAGCGCGTCCGTCTTGCCGGCCAGGAACGCCTGCGGCCCGAGCCCGCAGGACCAGGTGTCGCGCGCCTGCACGCGGTCCGGGTTGGCCTCGGTGGTGAGCTTGAGACACTGGCCGGTGGCGAAGGCGAACACGGCGCCGTCGTTCAGCGCCGAGATCGACACCGGCTCCGGGCGCCCGCCGAAGTCGGTGATCAGCGCGCGGAGGGCGTTGCGCGACTCGTTGTTCACCCGCCGCCACCCCAGCGGCGCGCCGGCCTCGGCGGCCGTGCGACCCACGGCCACGACCTCGGGCCGCGGCTGCAGCCCGGTGACCCCCAGCGTGACGGGCCCGAACAGACCCAGCGGCAGCGCCGTGGCCGCGCCGTTCACCAGGTTCTTGATGTCATGGATGCGCGCCTCGCCGGTGACCGGGTCGTTGGCGACGACCCAGGGGATGCCCGCCTGCGTGCCCGCGCCGCGGAGCGGATAGGGCGAGTCCCCCACCGTCGCGACCGTGCGCGGCGCGCGGCAGGCCTCCGCCTTCAGACACCGCACGCGCAGCTCGCCGTTGCGGCGCCAGGCGATCCAGGTGTCCGCCGCCTGGGGGATGATCACCACGTCCGTGCCCGCGGGGGGACGGGGCGGGCCGGCGTCCGGCGCGAGCGCGTCGGCGCCGCCGTCCGTCGCCGCGTCGAGCAGCGCGTCCAGGCCCGCATCGCCGGCGTCCGGCAGCACGGGCAGCGCGTCCACGGGGCGTGCGTCGGCCACGGGGCCGCGATCGGGATCCAGGTACACGTCGCCGCCGCCGGTGCGGGCGTCCACGATCCGCGCGTCGGGCAACGCCTCGATCGAGACCGAGGGATCCGCCGCGCAGGCGGCCAGGAGCAGGGCCACGCCGGGCGCAAGGAGAGGAGTCTTGAGGGTCACTGTGGTCACTTTCACGAAGGTCATCGGGGCGAGGGCGAGCGGAGGATCAGGGCGCCCCGGGGGGGCACCTCGACGCTGCCACCCGGAACGGCCGCGCCGCCGGGGTTCAACAGATCGGTGTAACCGCCGTCGGCGGCGGGGATGTTCACCGTGCGGGCGGCCCCCGAGCGGTTGATGGCCACGGTCACGTCCGGCGAGTCGCCACCGCAGCCGGTCATGCGATACACCCAGGTGTCCTGGTCGGCGGAGAGCGGGATGCGACGCCCGCGCGCGAGCACCTTGTTCTCGGCGCGGATGCGGCCGAGCTGCGTGACGCGGCTGCGCAGCGCACGCTGCGGGGCGGAGAGCTGGGCGTCGTTCCAGGGCATCATGCGGCGGTTGTCCGGATCGCCGCCGCCGGCGAGGCCGACCTCGTCGCCGTAGTAGATGAGCGGGATACCGGGGTTGGTGAACATCACGGTGAAGGCCAGGCCGAGGCGCTCGTAGGCGGCGGCGTCTCCCGGCTGGCGGTAGTTGTTCGTCCAGCCGTTGCCCGCGTGGCTGCCCTCGCGGCAGCTGCCGATCTCGCCGCTGGCGAAGTGGATCGCGCGCGGGATGTCATGGTTGCCGATCCACGTGGTCATGATGCTGCCGGGGCCATAGAACGCGTCGTTGCCGGCGATCCAGCCCGAGAACGTGTCCAGGCGGCCGCCGCCCGTGAACAGGGCCTCGCAGAGCCGCGCCTTGAAGGGGAAGTCGAACTGACCGTCCAGCAGGGTGGCCGGGTCGACGAAGCGGCGCAGCAGCGCCTGGTCGTCGTAGGCGAAGGTCTCGCCCACGAGATAGAAGCGGCCGCCGTCCGGGGCGGCGATCTCGGCGTTCAGGCGGGCGCGCAGGTCGCGCAGCCAGTCCATCGGCTGGTGTTTGATCGCGTCGAGCCGGTAGCCGTCGATGCCGAAGGTCTTGGCCCACCACAGGGCGTCGCTGACCGACCAGGCGCGCACGTCCGCGCGGCGGAAGTCGAACTTGGGCAGGTACTCGGTGAAGGCGCACAACACACCCCACACCGGGTCGTCCCACAGGTTCTCCGGGCCGCAAAGGCGGATGCGCCCGTTGTCGCGCACGAACCAGTCCATGTGATTCGCCACCAGGCCGGACTCCGAGTCCGCGTGGCCCATCACATAGTCGAACAGCACCTTGATGCCGCTCGCGTGGGCCGAGTCGACGACGCCGTGCAGGTCGTCCGCCGTGCCGATGCGGCTCTCGACGGCGGGCGCCGGCCGCGGGTTGTCGGGATCCGTGAAGTCGATGTTGCCGGGCGAGGGCCAGTACCCGTGGTAACCGGAGTAGGTGTGCGGGTCGCTGCCCGAGTCGATGGCGGCGCCGGCCACGTTGCGGTTCTCGTAGGGGGCCGAGAGCCAGAGCGCCGTGACGCCCAGGTCGCGCAGGTAGGGCACCTTGGCCTCCACGCCGGCCAGATCGCCGCCCTCGTACTGACCGCTCGGACCCGTGGCCGCGTCGCCGTCGGACACACCGGGCACGGGGTCCACGCGGCCGTCGCTGTCGAAGAAGCGGTCGACCAGGATGAAATACATCACGGCGTCGCGCCAATCGAAGGCGGCGACGTCACCGCACGCGCCGGGGCCCGCGCCCTGGCAGTCCTGCGTCAGCACCGAGTTGAAGCCGCCGACCGTGTCGTCGATCTGCTCGGGGTTGGAGGGGTCGGCGATCCAGCGCTCGCCCTCGTTGATCACGAACTTGTATTGGTGGTTGCCGTTGGGCAGCTCGTGTTTCGTCCACCAGACCAGGCGCTCGGGATCCCAGGTCATCGCCCAGCCGCCGGCGGCGATGGTGGGCGCCCAGTCGTTGAAGCTGCCGGCGACGTGCACGGTCTGCGGGGCCTCGGCGCCCGGGTTCCATGTGAACAGATGCAAAGAGCAGGGGTTGTCGCCGCAGGTCAGGTCGGCGCAGGTCTGCTGCAGGGGGTCGGCGCAGTCGGCGTCGACCATACACTCGGGCGTCACGCAGGTGAAGTCGCGGCACAGGTCGCCGGCGTCGCACTCCGCGTCCCCGGTGCACTCGGGGCCGCACACCCCGGCGCGGCAGACCAGCGGCTCGGCGCAGGGGTGGTCGGCGTCGCACTGGGGGTCCGCCACGCAGCCGCCGGCGTCGTCGCAGTGGAACCCGGCCTCGCACTCGCAGGCGGTGCTGGCGTCCACGCAGTCGTGGAACCGGCAGACCTTGCCCGGCGCGCGGGCCTCGCAGTCGGCGTCGGCCAGGCACTCCGGCAGGAACGGGCAGGTGTGCTCCAGGATGCTGTTGGTGTTGCCGCGGCCGTCGTCCTGCACCTGGGGGTTGTCCGGGTCGAGCACCCACTGCTCGGGGGCGTCCGCGCCGGCCTGCACCACGAACTTGTACTCGTACCGGCCCGGCACCAGGCTCAGGTCCGCGGTGAAGAAGCCGTCCGCGTCCGGGTCCTCGAGGCGGACCTCGCCGGCCCAGGGTGTGGGCTCGAAGCTGCCCGCCGTGCGCACGCCGGTCACGACCGGGGCGCCGGGTGCGTTGCTCTGCCGGTACACGAAGGTGTAGCGACACGCGTCCGCCGGGACGGGCGTGCCGCCCGGGGCGCCGCCGCTCCCCTGCCCGCCGCTGCCGCCGCCGGG
>CAINDO010000031.1 GCA_903847385.1 uncultured Myxococcales bacterium | reverse complement strand
GCCGGAACGCGGGCGACAGGGCCTCGCGCGTCGCGCCGCCCGTCTCCGGGTGAGGCGCGGTCGGGGGGGGCGGCTCGCTCATCAGCGACGGGGGCAGGTCCTCGGCCCGGGTCATGTCCTCGTCGTCGTCCGCGTCGCCATCGGCGGACGACTCGAAGAGCGCCACGGACTCCATCCCCGCCATGGACCCGGTGCGGCTCGGCCCCGGCGCCTCGCCGGAGTCGTCCGGGTCCGGCGGCGCGGCGGACGGCGCGGCGGGCGGCACGGCCGGCGGCGCGGGCGAGGGGTCCAGATCCCAGAGCGCCGCGTCCGGGCTCGCGGGCACCACGGGGCGGGGGGGCAGCGGCGGCAGCGACTCGATCGCCGAGAAGTTGGGCTGCGGCGCGGCGATGGCCCGGATGTACCCCGTGAACCCCGGCAGCGGGGCCGGCGGGTCCGCGTCCGACGGGGCGTGGCTCGCCCCGGGGCGGTCGATCACGCCGATCTCCACCTCCGGCGCGGACGGATGCGAGGCGGACGCGGCGTCCGAACCGGCGTCCGACGCCTCGTCCGCGTCCAGCAGCGCCGACGCATCGCCGGCGGTCTGGGCACGGTGGAACCACTTCGCGGCGTCCTCGTCCTCCGGGGACGTCTCCGTGGCACGCTCGAGCACGACGAGGGCCTCGTCGACCTGATCCGTGGCCAGAAGCGCGCGCCCGAGCAGCACCATCGCCGGGACCAGATCGTGATCGCGCTGGAGCAGGCGGGCCATCTCCCGGGCGCAGCTCGCGTGTTTGCCCCGGGCGAGCAGGGCCTCGGCGTGCAGGAGGCGGGCGGGCACGTGGTCGGGGTGGTGCTGCAGCCCGGCGCGGAGGACCTCACCCGTGCGGCTGATGCGACCGGCCGCCCAGTGGGCCCGGGCCAGCGCGAAGAACGCCGACGACGCCGGATCCGCGGCCACCGCGCGCTCGAGCGCGACGAGATCGGCGTCGCCCGTGATGTCCGGGCGGGCACCCGAAGGATCGGGCGCTGATTCGGGCGGTTCGGACACGCGGGCTCCTTGCGGGGATGGTACGGTACACCAACCACGGCGACGCGCAAAGCGCGTGCCCGCAACGAGGGGGAGCACGGCGTGCGCAGGATCGAAGAGCGACCGGATCGACTCCGGCGGCGGTGGCACGACCTGGTCGGCCTCGCCGTCGTGCTGGGCCTGGGGGCCTGTGGCGAGGCCGCTTCGACGGGGGCGTCGACGGCCCCGCCGGACGCTTCGGCCGTCGCCGACGCCGCCGACACGGCCGACGCCGCACCGGGCGCAGACGCGGCTGCACGCCGCTTCGAGCGTCCGACGACGAACCCGCCGCCCGTGACCGAGGACTGCGGCGTCGCGACCTCGGTCTGCGTGCTCCCGTGGCCGTCGAGCGCCTTCGAGCAGGCCGACCCGGCGCAGACGACGGGCCTGCGGGTTCACCTGACCGAGGCCGTGGGGATGCCGACCGTGTGGTCGCGGCTCTCCGTGGTGCCCTCGGACGGCTTCTCCCCCGTCGGCACGCTGGCGACGTGGCTGCCGGCGGGCCTCGACCCGGCGGCGCTGCCGTCGACCCCCGAGGACACCACCGGCCCCGACTCGCCGATCCTTCTCATGGACGCCGACGCGACCTCGGACACCTGGGGACGGGCGCTGCCGTGGCGCGCCGGCATCTCCGCACCGGATCCGGGCGGCGGTGTCGTGCTGTTCGTCTCGCCGTTGAGGCCGCTGCGCCCGGGGGGCCGCTACGCCGTGCTGGTCGACCGCCGCCTGCGGTCGGCGAGCGGGGGCGAGACCGCGCCCACACCGGCCATGGCGGCCCGCATCGCCGGTGCCGAGGGCACGCCCGCCGAGGTCTACTTCCGCGACCTGCTCGCCCTGGCGGACGCCGCCGGACGCCGCCCCGAGGACGTCGCGCAGCTCTGGGACTTCCACGTGCGGTCGGCCGCGGGCATCCGCGGGCTCCTCGAGGCGCTGGCGGAGCAGGAGCTCGCCTTCGCCGCGGCCCGGCCGGCCATCGTGGCCACGAACCCGCAGCCCGGCCCCAACGACGCGACCCGCTACGACGTGACGCTGCGCATCCCGCGCTGGCGGGCCGACCGCTTCGCCCCCATCGCCCGGGACGCCGCCGGCCGCCCGACGCCGGTCGGCGAGGACGAGGTCACGGCCATCCTCGTGGTGCCGGCCAACGCGACGGCCGACACGCCGGCCATCCCCATGCTCTTCGGACACGGCCTCTCGGCCTCGGCGGAGTTGATGTATGCGCAGCTCGTGCCGGCCCTGGACCTGGCCTCGGGCCCCTATGCGCTGCTCCTGCCCGACTGGGAGCTCCACGGGAGCCGCGGCGCGGGCCTGCAGGACATCCTGGCCATCGCCGGCCGACTCGACGGCACGGCGTTCGCGCACTCGTTGCTGCATTCCGCCGCGGACTCGCTGGTCTTCAGCGACGCCCTCGGTCGCCTGGGGCCGCTGCCCGACCGGGGCGCCGTGCTGCGACCCGGGCCGGTCTACTATCTGGGGCAGTCGCTCGGCAGCATGATCGGCGTGCTCGGCAACGCCGTGGACCCGAAGGTCCGCGCGTCCGTCTACAACGTGGGCGGGGGGGCGCTGAGCGCCTTGCTGCGGGAGGGCGGCGTGGTCGAGAAGCTCGGCCTGAAGGACGCCATCCGCGACATCGTCGCCACCGAGCCGCCGGCGGGGCTGACGTTGGAGCAGGCCGTCGAGGTCGTGATGGTGATGAGCCAGATCGCCTTCGACCCGGGGGACCCGGCGTCCATGTCGGCGGCCGGCCTCGGGCCGGCGCAGCCCTGCATCCTTCAGGAGTCCCTGGGGGACGGCATCGTCATCAACCCGTCGACGGAGCTGCTCGCCCGCACGATGGACCTGCCGCTGGCCACGCCCTCGGTCTCGAGCGTGCTCGACCTGGAGACGATCGCCACGCCCACGGCGGGTCGTGGCGACCGCGCGCTCACGCAGTTCCGCGTCTCGCGCGATGGCTTTCAGGCCCACCTGGCGCTGAGCTTCCGGCCGCTGCAAACGCAGGCGATGCACTTCTACGCGACCTTCGAGGACGCCGATCCGGACAACGACGGCGACATCGCCTACGACTGCGCCGACGCCGCCTGCGACCTCGTGGGCCCCTGAGACGACGGGCGCGCCGTCACGGCGCCGAGGTCACGAAGGGCAGCGTCACGCTGGCCTGCAGCGCGCCCGCGCCCCCGTCGTAGACCAGCACCACGCTGTCCACGATGCGGCCGGCGAGGGGTCGGGCGTCGACGACGACGTCCCCCGTCGGGGGCACGTCCGGCGCGAGCGCACGCAGGGTCGTCGGTACGGCCTCGGGTCCCTCGAGCGGTTCACCGGCCAGGACCCACTCCACCCGCAGGGACGGCGCCGTGCGGCCATAGGTCACGCTCGCGCCCGGCGGCACGCGGAAGCGTCGGTGATCGAGCAGCACCGTCAGCCGGCCGCCCGCCGCGCGGTCGCGCAGGGCCACCTCGACCCGGCCGGCCACGAGCTCCAGGCGCTCCACCACCACGCTGTCGCTGCGCTGCAACTCCGCCAGAGAGACGGGCGCCGTGCCCGGGTCCGGCGGGGCGCCGGGGGCGGTCAGCAGCGCCTCGCGCACGGCGTCCAGGCGGCGCGTCCCGTAGGCCGGGTACAGGTGCCCGCCGGTGAGCGCTGCGGGCGCGTCGGTCCGCGGCACGTCCGGGTCGACCGCGTCCAGTTGCGTGTCGTCGGACCAGGCGCTCAGGCCGTCCACCAGCAATACGGCGTCACCGGCGGCGGCGCTCCGTCGCGCCAGAACGAGCGAACGCAGCAGACCCGCGTCCGCGCCGGGGGACTCCAGGGCCTCGCCGGCCCGGTCTCGTCGGGGGTTCCGCGCCGGCCGCGCAAGGGGCACGACGGGGCCGTCCAGGGCGGCCTCGCGCCAGCCCTCGGCCAGCGCGCGGGCCTCGGCGGCGTCGGGCACGTCGCCCGTGCCGTCGGCGGACCAGCCGCTCGCCCGCGTGGACCAGCGCCCGGTGATCTGCGCCCGGGCGGCGTCGCTCAGGCCCGCGGGCAGCGGGGTCGGTGACAGCGGGTCGAAGCCCAGGAGCACGGCGGTCCGGTGGGGGAGGGCGGCCACGCGCTCGAGCGTGTCGGACAGGAGCGCGCCGGAGGCCGGCGGCGCGACGAACAGCACCGGCGCGTCGCCGAAGCGAGCGCAGCGCGCGTCGTCCAGCACCCAGGCCGCCAGATGGCGCAGGTCCGTCTCCAGGCTCTCCGGGTGGCGCTCGGGCGAGAACAGCACCGTCGCCGGGGCCTGGGCCAGGTGCGCCCGGAGGCGCGCCTCCGCGGCGTCGTCCGGGCGGTCGAAGTCGAACACGGGCACGGCCCCGGGCCCCAGGGCCGCCAGGCTCGACCCGACGTCGCCGAGCGCAGGCTGCGGCGGCTCCAGCCCGGCGCGCAGCCCCACCGCCCACGCGTCGGCGTGGACCCGCACGAACACCCGCAGCTCGGCCCCCGGCGCGGGCGGCAGGTCGGCGTCGGCGCCCGCGTCGCGGCCGGACGTCCGGGCGTCCACGGGGACGAAGGCGTCGTCGTCCTGCGCGTCGACGACGGTCGCGTCCAGCGCCGGCGTGGCGATCTCCACCGGCCGATGCGCGCGGTCGAGCTCACCGGCGCACGCGCCGAGCGCGAGCGCCGCGAGCAGCGTCATGCCTCGCCCGGTCGCCCTCACGTCGCTCTCCTGTCCGTTCGCGTGCGCACGCTGCTATGGTACCGCGCCATGGCCACCGAATACCCCCGTCCGTCGTTCACCGTCGACGTCGTGCTCATCCGCTACGTCGGCCGGCTCGAGATCCTGCTCATCCAGCGCAAGAAGGACCCTTTCGAGGGTCAGTGGGCGCTGCCGGGCGGCTACGTCGAAAAGGACGAGCCCGCGCGCGCCGCCGCCGTCCGCGAGCTCGTCGAGGAGACCGGCGTGACCTTTCCGCCGGAGCGCCTGCTGGAGATCGGCGTCTACGCCGATCCGGGCCGCGATCCGCGCGGGTGGACGGTGTCTTCGGCGTGGATCGGCCTCGCCCCCGCCGGCACGCAGGCCGTGGCCGGGGACGACGCCGCCGCGACCGCGTGGCACCCCGTCTCCGACCTGCCCACGCTCGCCTTCGACCACGGCGCCATCGTCCGCGCCGCCCGAACGCGCATGCTGATGCACCTGCAGTCGGACACGGCGGCCTTCGCGTTGCTCAAGCCGGGTTTCCGCAGCGCGGATGCCCGCAAGCTGTTCGCCGAGATCCTGGGCGAGAGCATCGGGCCGCGGAAGTTCAAGGCCTGGCTGCGCCGCCGCGGCGCGGTCGAGCGGGTGGGCCCTTCGCGCTTCAAGGCGGCGGACGCCCTGCACCCGGACTGGGTCCGCTGACTCAGCGCTTGTCGGCGCGCTGCTTCGCCAGCACGCGGTCGTAGATCGCGTCGGGCATCAGCCGCCCGGCGCGCACCACGGTCGCGAGCTGCCACGGGAACGCGACGTGGGTCGTCTTCGCGCGGATGGCGTCGTGCATGATCTCCGCGGCGTCCTCGAGCTCCATGATGAACGGCATGGGGTGCTTGTTGCGCTCGGTCATGGGCGTCTTCACGAAGCCGGGGCAGATGGTCGTCACCGCCACGCCCGAGGTCTGGATCTCGACCCGGAGGCTCTCCAGCAGCACCGTCAGCGCGGCCTTGCTGGCGGCGTACGACGACGACGCCGGCAGGCCCCGGTACCCGGCCAGGCTGCTCACGCCCACGATGTGCCCGGAGCGGCGCTCCAGCATGCCGGGCAGCACGGCCTCGATGCAGCTCGTCACGCCGTACAGGTTCGTCTCGAACATGCGGCGCACGGCGTCGGTCGTGAACTGGCGCGCCGGCAACGGGTCGCCGATCCCCGCGTTGCAGATCAGGCGGTCGACGGGCCCGTGTTCGGCCTCGACGGCCCCCAGCGTGCGCATCACGGCCTCGTGGTCGGAGACGTCCAGCGCGACGGGCACGGCGAGGCCGCCCTCGTCGCGGATCTTTCGGGCGACGGCCTCGAGGTTCTCCACCCGCCGTGCGGTCAGCACGACGGTGTCGCCCTCGCGGGCGAGGCGGTAGGCCAGGGCCTCGCCGAGGCCGGAGGAGGCGCCGGTGAGGAAGGTCAGGCGCGGGCGGGGCGCGGCTTGGGCGGACATGGACGCTCGGTCTCCAGCTCAGGGGGTCGGGGTCAGGGGTACTCGGCCAGGGCGGCCGGCGAGAAGGGCAGGAGCGCGTCGAACTGGCCCTCGTGAATCTTGTGGGCCCAGGCCGGGTCGACGATCAGCGCGCGGCCCACGGCCACGAGGTCGAACTCGTCGCGTGCGCTGCGGTCGATGAGCTCGTCGATGCCGGTGACGGTGGAGGACTCCCCGCGGAAGGCGCCGATGAACTCGCCGGAGAGCGCGACGCTGCCCACGGTGATGGTCGGGCGGCCCGTGAGCTTGCGGGTCCAGCCGGCCAGGTTCAGCGGCGAGCCCTCGAACTCGGGCTCCCAGAACCGGCGCTGCGAGCAGTGGAAGATGTCCACGCCGGCGTCGCACAGCGGCGCCAGGAACGCGGCGAGCTCCTCGGGAGACTGGGCCAGGCGCGCGGCGTAGTCCTGCTGCTTCCATTGCGAGAACCGAAGCACGATGGGAAAGTCCGGCCCCACCTCGCGCCGCGCGGCCTCGACGATCTCCACGGCGAAGCGCGTGCGCTTCTCCACGCTGCCGCCGTAAGCGTCCGTGCGCTCGTTGGTGCCCGCCCAGAAGAACTGGTCGATCAGGTACCCGTGGGCGCCGTGCAGCTCCAGGCCGTCGAAGCCGAGCGCCCGCGCGGCACCCGCGGCCCGCGCGAAGGCGTCCACCACCTGCGCGATGCGGGCGGTGGTCATGGGCTCGCCCACGGTCTTGCCCGGTCGCGACAGACCCGAGGGGCCGATGCTGGGCAGCTCGGGGTTGGGCACGTCCCCCTTGGGGTTGCGCGCCATGCCCGTGTGCCAGAGCTGCGGCATGATCCGGCCGCCCACGGCGTGCACCTCGTCCACCACGCGGCGCCAGCCCTCGAGCGCCGGCCCGAAGAACGTCGGGATGGCCGAGTGCATCGACGCGACGGGGTCGTCGACGGTCGTGCCCTCGGTGATGATCAGGGCCGTCTCCTGCTCGGCGCGGCGGCGGTAGTAGGTGGCCACGTCCGGGCCGGGGATGCCCCCCGGCGAGCGCTGGCGCGTCATGGGCGCCATCACGATGCGGTTGGCCAACTGCAGGCGCGGGGCGCTCGCGGGGCCGAGGGTGAACGGGCGGAAGAGCGGATCGACGCTGCGGGTCATGCTGGGCTCGGCACTCGGGGGGACGGGGCCGGCAGCATACGCACGGCGTCGTCGACGCGCCAGCGACGCCGCCGGCCGCGGGCCGCTCAGGCGCCGGGGGGCGCTCCGTGCAACGCCGCGTGCACCTTGCGGGCGAGCACCTTGAACTCGAAGGGTTTCTGGATGAAGACCCCCGCGGCCTGGACGCCGCGCCGGGCGGCCGCGTCCGGGGTGTAGCCGGACATGAAGAGACACCGGAGGCCCGGGACACGCTGCGCCACGAGCGCGGCCAGGTCGGGGCCGCTCAGGTCGGGCATGACCACGTCCGACACCAGCAGCCGGATCTCCGCGGCGTGGGCCGAGGCGAGCGCCAGCGCCGACTTCACGTCGCCGGCGGGCAGGACCCGGTAACCGAGCCGCTGAAGGAGCTGCGCGCACAGGCGCAGGACCGCGGGCTCGTCCTCGACGACGAGCAGCGTCTCACCGGCGCCCCGCGGCACGTCGGCCTCGTCCGCGCCCTGCGCGTCGCCGGTCGCCGCGGCCTCGAACGCCGGCAGGACGACGGTGAACGTGGCGCCCGCACCCGGCGTGCTCTTCACGTCGACGCAGCCGCCGTTCTGGCGTGCGATGCCGTACACCGTCGCCAGACCGAGGCCCGTCCCGCGGCCGACCTCCTTGGTCGTGAAAAACGGCTCGAAGATGTGCGCGAGCACGTCGGGCGCGATGCCGGTGCCCGTGTCGCTCACCGTGAGCTGCACGTATCGGCCCGGCAGAAGGCCCTCGACACCGGCGCAGGCCGTCTCGTCGAGCCTGACGTTGGCCGTGGAGAGCGAGATGCGCCCCGGACCGTCGATGGCATCCCGCGCGTTGACACAGAGGTTCGCCAGGATCTGGTCGACCTGCGAGGGATCGATGCGCACGGGGGCCACGTCCGCCGCGGGCAGCCAGACCAGCTCGATGTCCTCGCCGATGAGCCGCCGCAGCATCTTCAGCGTGCCGGCGATCGTCTCGTTCAGCCCCAGCACCCGGGGCAGGACCACCTGCCGCCGCGCGAAGGCGAGGAGCTGGCGGGTGACCTCGGCGGAGTGTTCCGCGGCCTTGCGAATCTCGTCGAGCTCCTCGCTCCGATGGCCGCTCGCCGCGGCCGACTCGATGAGCAGGTCCGTGTAGCCGCGGATCACGGCCAGCATGTTGTTGAAGTCGTGGGCGACGCCGCCGGCCAGACGCCCGATGGACTCGAGCTTCTGCGACTGCTCGAGCTGACGGCGCAGGGTGCGCTCGGTCGTCACGTCCTGCGCGATGGAGAGCAGCCGCTGCTGGCCGCCCGCCGTGATGATCGCCCCGGAGTAGGTGCAGACGATCGGGCGCCCGCCCTTGGTGCGGAGCTCGAGCTCCTGCCCGTCGACGCGACCTTCCCGCCGCATCCGCTCGGCGAGGAGGCCCCGCGCCTCGGCCGTGATCCAGCCCAGGTCGACGGACGTGCGCCCGATGGCCTCTTCGCGGGAGAACCCCGAGACGCTGACGAAACACTCATTGACGTCGATGTACGTGCCATCGTCGAGTCGACTCAGGGTCATCATCACCGGCGCGCGCTCGAAGGTCCGGGCGAAGCGCTCCTCGCTCTCGCGGAGCGCCTCTGCGTCGGCCAGGGCCTGGTCGCGCCGGCGCAGCAGGACCAGGGTGCCGAGCGCCAGCACGAGCGACAGCAGGGCGCCGGCGACCTGCACGACCCGGGCCGCGAGGCTCGCCGCCGAGCCCTCGAAGGCGGGGAGCGACCGTGCGTCCAGGCGCCACCGCGCGCCGAAGAGCGACAGCTCGGCGGTGTGGGTCAAGGCGTCCCCCGCCGGTGTCGAGTTCTCCCCGCGCAGGGCCGCGCTGCTGAAGAGCAGGCTCTCGGGCGAGGGCTGGTCCGCCGCGTACAGGTCGAACTCCAGGTCGGCGGGCAGCGCACCGAGGACCCCGTGGACGAGGTCCGCGACGCGGATGGGGCTGTAGGCGAAGCCCCGGAGCGCGGCCTGGCGCTCGCCGGCGTTCCGGAGCGGCGCGCCGCGGGCGTACACCGGCGAGTACATGAGCGTGCCGAACTGCTGCTCCCGGTCGGTCTCCTGAACGAGCACGACCCGGCCCGAGAGCGTGATCTCGCCCGTGGCCGCCGCCCGGTCCATCGCCGCTCGGCGAACGGATTCGGACATCATGTCGAACCCGAAGGCGCGTTGGTTCCGCCAGTCGAAGGGCTCCAGGTACACGATGGCCGAGGTCGGCGTGCGGCCGCCGCCGGCCGGTCGGACCGCGTAGGTCGGGTACCCCTCGGCCCGCACGCGCGCTTCGTGGACGGCCAGAGCCCCGGGCGGCAGGAACTCCGCGAAGCCGACGCCCTGGATGCCGCGGTAGTTGCGGGAGAGCGCCAGAGCGCCCACGTAGTCCCGCCACATCGTCCGAGTGGGTGCGTCGACGACCTCGAAGAGGCCCGAGGCGCCGCGCAGAATCTGGGCGTCGTCGTTCAGGCGGCCGACGATCCGGTCCGTGACGACGCGGGTGCGCTCGGCGAAGACGGCCTCGCCGTGGGCGCGCCGGGCCGACTCGATCGAGCGCCAGGCGCCCATCGTGGCGGCGACGGTGATGAGCCCCACGCAGAGCGGGAGCCAGCGCGTGGCGGACGTGCGCGGCCCCGTCCGGCCTTGGGAGAGATGCTCGGGGTTGTTTCCAGTCGGCATCGGTGAAAACCCTGGTTCACCCCGCCCTTCGGCAGGTCACGGGGCCGGCCTGAGGTTCTGGCGCGCCCGCAGCGCACGGGACCGCCGTTTCCTTTGAAGTCGGCGGTGATCTCGTCGATGTCCTGAGGTACAGAGAGCGCGCGCAGACTGCGGAGACCCCATGTGCGGCTTGGCCGGCATCTTCAACCTCGACGCCGCGCCGGCCCCTGCGGTGGTCCTCGAGCGCATGACGCAGACCATCGCGCACCGGGGTCCCGATGGACACGGAGTCTTCGTGGACAGGGCCTTCGCCCTGGGTCACCGCCGACTCGCGGTCATCGACCCCACGCCCCGCGGGCGGCAGCCCATGCAGACGCGGGACGGTCGGTACGTGCTCGCCTACAACGGTGAGCTCTACAACTTCCGCGAGCTGCGCGCGCAGTTGCAGGCCGAGGGCGGCCGATTCACCTCGGAGACGGACACCGAGGTCGTCCTTCAGGCCCTGGCCGCCTGGGGCCCGGCCGCCGTCTCCCGGTTCAACGGCATGTTCGCGCTGGCGCTCTGGGACACCGTCGAGCAGACGCTCCTGCTCGCCCGCGACCGCTACGGGATCAAGCCGCTCTACGTCGCCCTCCTCGGCCGCACGTTGCTCTTCGGCTCGGAGATCAAGGCCCTGCGCGCACACCCGGCGTTTCGCACCCGCGTGAGCGAAGGTGCGCTCGTCGAGTACCTGACCTTCCAGAACGTCTTCACGGACCGCACGCTCTTCGACGGCGTGCACATCCTGCCCGCCGGCCACGTCCTGCGCGTGCCGCTCGGCGCCCGCGACCTGCCCCGCAGCGAGGCCTACTGGGACTTCCGCTTCGCCGACGACGCCACGCTGGACGCCGAGACGAGCGAGCGCGAGCTGACGCGACTCTTCGAGCAGGCCGTGCAGCGACAGCTCGTGGCGGACGTCCCCGTCGGCGGATACCTGAGCGGCGGCATCGACTCCGGCGCCATCACCTGCGTCGCCGCCCGCGCGGTGCCCGACTACCGCACCTTCACCTGCGGCTTCGACGTGAGCAGCGCCACGGGGCTCGAGATCGCCTGCGACGAGCGCCAGAAGGCCGAGTTCCTGGCCGCGATGTACAAGACGCAGCACTACCAGGTCGTGCTCAAGGCCGGTGACATGGAGCGCGTGATGCAGCCCCTGACCTGGCACCTGGAGGACCCCCGCGTCGGGCAGAGCTACCCGAACTACTACGCCGCCCATCTGTCGAGCCGCTTCGTGAAGGTCGTCCTGTCGGGCACGGGCAGCGACGAGCTCTTCGGCGGCTACCCCTGGCGCTACTTCACGGCCACCCAGGGCAACGAGAGCCCCGCCGAGTACCTGGACAAGTATTACGGCTACTGGCAGCGCCTCGTGCCGGACACGCTCAAGCCGCGTCTGTTCCGGGCGGGCCTGCACGCGGCGGTGTCGGCCAACGACACGCGCGAGATCTTCAAGTCCGTGCACGCCGAGGCCCTGCGGGACGCCCACACGCCCGAGGACTACCTGAACTTCTCGCTGTATTTCGAGGCCAAGACCTTTCTCCACGGTCTGTTGCAGGTCGAAGACAAGCTGCACATGGCGCACGGAGTGGAGTCGCGCGTGCCGTTCCTGGACAACGACCTGGTCGACTTCGCGCTCCGCGTGCCCGTGCGTCAGAAGCTGCGGCAGCTCGTGGCGCCGGAGCGCATCGACGAGAACCTGGTGGGCGACAAGGTGGGCCGCTACTACGCCCGCACGAGCGACGGCAAGCTCGTGCTGCGCCGCGTGCTCGGCCGCTACGTGCCCGAGAGTTATGCCACCGCGCCCAAACAGGGCTTCAGCGCGCCCGATGGCTCCTGGTTCCGGGGCGAGAGCATGGAGTACCTGCGGCGCCTGTTCTTCCAGGACGACGCGCGTCTGTTCGCCCACCTGGAGCGCAGCGTGGTGCAGGAACTGCTGGACGACCACTTCGCCGGGCGCACCAACCGGCGTCTGTTGATCTGGTCGTTCCTGTCGCTGGAGTGGTGGCTGCGGACGTTCGAGCCGACCGCATGACCGTTCGGTGCGTGGCGCTGGCGGCCGGTGAGGGCGAGGCGGACTGGGATGCCTTCGCCGCGCGGGTCGGCGCGCCCATCTACGCGACCTCGGCGTGGCTGGACTTCCTGGGACGCGTGGCGCCGGGTGTGTGTCATCGCTGGGTGGCGCTTCGGGGCGACACGATCACCGGCACCCTCGCCGCCGTGGTCACCCGCGACTCGTGTGGCGCCCTCGTGAACGCGCTGCCCTGGTACGGCACGCCCGGCGCGTGCGTGCTGGCCGACCCCGAAGACGACGCGACCCGGCGCGCGCTCCTGGGCGCGCTTGCGGGGCTCGCCGAGGCCGAGGACGCGCTGACGTGCGTGCTGGTGCTGACGCCGGAGGAAGAGAAAGCGGCGGCCGGCATTTACCAAGACATCCTGCGGCCGACGACGACGGACCCGCGGATCGGACAGGTCACGGCGCTGCCCGACCGCGGAGCGCCCGCGCTCGAAGATGTGTTGGGGCTGTGTTCCCAGAAGACGCGCAACCTGGTCCGGAAAGCGTTCAAGCAGGGCTACACGGCCGAGCGGGCCGACGACGCCGCCGCCTGGGCGGCCCTCGTGCGCCTGCACACGGAGACGATGCGGGCCAAGGGCGCCGCCCCCAAGCCGCCGGAACACTTCGCCGCCCTGCGCGCGGCGCTGCCGCCGGAGCGGCGCTCGCTGTGGCTGGCCCGGGCGGGCGACACCGTGGCCGCCGCCCTGCTGCTCGTCCACCACGGGCGGCAGACGGAGTATCTCGTCCCGGCGGCGGACGTGGCGCACCGGGACCGCCAGCCGCTCTCGCTGCTCATCGCGAACGGCATGATGGAGGCGATGGCAGCCGGGCGCTCGCAGTGGAACTGGGGCGGCACCTGGCTGAGTCAGACGACGCTGCATCACTTCAAGGCCGGCTTCGGCGCTGAGGACCGCCCCTACCGCTATCTGATTCGCGGTCGGGCCGATGCCCGCGCGGTGCTCTCGCGGGAGCTGCCGCGCCTGCGGGCGGCGTACCCGTATCACTATCTGTGGCCGCTGTCGGAGCTCACGCCGTGATCCCGCACTCGCGCCCCTGGATCACGGCGGCGGAGCACACCGCCGTCGCGGCGCAGCTCACCTCCGGGCTGCTCGCGTCGGGCGCGGCGACGCTCGCGTTCGAGGCGGCGTTGGCGGCGCACCTGGGCGCGCAGGGGGTGGCGACGGCCTCGGGCACGGACGCGCTGACGCTGGCCCTGTCGGCGGTCGGCGTCCGGCGCGGGGACGAGGTCGTCGTGCCCACGTGGGTCTGCCCCAGCGTCGAGGCCGCGGTGCGGCGGCTGGGGGCGACGCCGGTGTTCGCCGACCTCGGGGCGCCGTTCCGTGTCACCGCCGAGACACTGGCGGCCAGTGTCGGGCCGCGGACCCGCGCGCTCGTGCCCGTGGCGACCTTCGGCCTGCCGCTGGACCTGCCCGCGATGTGTACGCTCGGGCCGCCCGTGGTCGAGGACGCCTGCCAGGCGTTCGGGCCGTTGCCTGCGGCCGACGCGCCGCCCGCGGCCCGTGTCTTCTCGTTCCACGCCACCAAGGCGCTCGCTGCGGGGGAGGGGGGCTTCGCCGCCTTCGCCGACGCGACGCACCTGCAGATGGCCCGGCTCGCGCGGGACACGGAGCGCCTCGTCGCGCCGCTCCCGGACCTGAGCGCCGCCTTGGGGCGCGCACAGCTCGCGCGGTTCGACACGCTGCTCTCCCGCCGGAGACACATCGCGGCGCGCTACTTCGAGGCGTTCCCGGCGGAGTCGACGCACGCGCTGCGGGCCGCGCCGGACGCGGGCCGCTTGCTGCGGTTCGCCCTGCAGATCGGGTCCGACTTCGAGCGCCTGCAGGCCCAATGCGCGGCGGGCGGCGTGGCCGTGCGCCGGGGCGTGGACACGCTGCTGCACCGCGCGCACGGCCTGCCGGACGCGCGTTTCCCGAACGCCGTGGCGGCTTACGGTGGCACGCTCTCCGTGCCATTCCACCCCTCGTTGACGGACGCCGAGGTCGACACCGTGATTGAAGTCGTGACCGGCGCGCTGGGGGGCTCGACGTGACCCTCGCGGCGCTCTGCAACCTGCACGCGCTGGGCGCGGTGGGCCTGACGTTCGACCTGGACTGGGCGCCCGCGTTCACCGTGAACGCCGTGGTGGACGCGCTCGCGGCGCGGGGTCTGCGCGCGACGCTCTTCGCCACGCACCCCGTCGAGGGCCTGACCGCGCGCGCCCACGCCGCGGGCCTGGAGATCGGGCTGCACCCGAACTTCGGCCCGGGGAGCACCCACGGTGCCACGCCCGAGGCCGTGCTCGACCGCCTGCAGAACTGGTACCCCGAAGCGCGCGGGATTCGCACACATTCGCTGATCCAGTCCTCGCCCCTGCTGGCGCTGATGGCGCGCCGCGGCTTCGCCTGGGACGCCAGCCTGATGCTCGAAGACCTGCCCTGCGCGCAGCCCATCGCCTCGGCGTTGGGGCTCACGCGCATCCCGTACGTGTGGGGCGACGCGAGTCATCTGAGCGCGGGCGGCGCGTTCGAGGTGTCGGCCCTGCCCCTCGGCACGCCGGGATTGAAGGTGCTCAACTTCCACCCGCTTCTGCTCGCGCTGAACGCGGAGGCCCCCGGTCGGTACGGCGCGTTCAAGTCGGGCCGCGCGTCGCTGGAGCGCGCCACGCCTGCGGATCTCGGACCTCACGTGTTCCTGGGCCAGGGCCTGCGCACCCTGTTCGAGGCGCTGCTCGATGCCATCGCCGACCGCGGCCTGCGCACCTACACGCTCTCCGAGGTCGCCGCCGCGCTCGCCATCGCGCGCGAGACGCCGGGGTCCCCGCGGGCGCCGCTGAGCTTCCGTTGACCCGGCTCAGGTCGGGGTCGGGGACACGGTGTACACCAGCGTCTCGCGAGACTGGTGCAGCGGGCGGAGCTGCTCCTTGAACCGCACGACGGGGTGACCGGCGAAGTCGAAGTCCGGCCGCGCCCAGCCGGCGGCGCCGAGGTCGACGAACCGGACGGGCAGCAGCGCCGGCAGCCGATGCAGCGCCAGCGCCAGCAGGCTCTCGCGCACGGTCTGGTCGCGCCCAGCGAACATGTAGAGCGCGATGTCGTCGAAGCGGTAGAACACACCGGCGAAACGGCGCGACTCGCCCTCGGCCACCTCGACGACGTCGACGGGCAGGCCCGCCGCGCGCAGCTCGAGCAGGCGCGCGGGCGTCTCGGACATTGCGCGCTCGCGGTCTTCGTAGTACCGCGCGACGAAGTCGAGCGCCGTGGGCAGGTCCTCGGCGAGGCGGACCTGCATCCCGCGGGCGGTCAGCGCGCGCAGGTTGCGGGCGAGGTTGCCGCCGCCGTGGTTGAGCGTGCCCAGCGCGTCCACGCTCACGATGGGCGACAGCCGCAGGGACTCGGAGACGAACCCCCGCGCCCGGAGCGCGAATCGGAGTGTGTCGACCCACGCGCCGTACACGCTCGGGGGGAGTGTGATGGAGACCGCGGGCGCGCCGTCGTCCCGGGCCCACGCCGACAGGGCTTCGGCGAGCGCGAGCGCCTCGAAAAGACTCGGGGCCCGCGTGAAGGTCGGGCGCGCGAACGAGCCCTGCACGCGGAGATCCAGCGCCTCGGGCGTGCGGAGCGCGACGAGCGCGCAGAGCGGGGCGCCGTGTGTGTCGCGCAGTTGGGCGAACCGGAGCGCGGCCGGGTCGCAGCGCGGCCCCAGGAACGCCGGATGGGCGAAGAGACCGTGGCCGGCGAGCGCGGCGTATGCGTCCGCCGTCAGGGTCTCCAGGGCGGCGTTCACGTCTGCGCCTCGAGACACAGATACGTGCTGTTGGCGTAGGGCTCGGGCAGCGCGCGGCCCATGTGCCACAGCACCTCCATGCCCGCGCGGTCAATGAACGCGTCCATCGCGTCCAGGGGCAGCGGCCGACACAGGAAACCCTCACGATGCGTCACGCGCCAGCCCCGCGCCTCGGCCTCGGATTGCAGCGTCTCGGCGTCGACGTAGTGTGTGTCGAACGCCGCCGCCTGCGCGTCCACGGCGTCCAGCGAGGGCAATAGACCGAGATCACGGCCCAACAGGCGGTTCAGCGCGCGGCGGTTGCTCATGGTGACGTGCAGTCGCGCGCCGGGCGCGACGGCGCCGCGGATGTGTCCCAGCAGCGCGGGCCACACACCCGGAAGCACGTGCACCATCGAGAGCAGGAACACGTCGGTGACCCCGGCCAGTCGCGACCAGTCGAACGCGTCGAAGAAGGCACAGTGGAGCTCGGCGTCGAGCGCGGGGGCCGCCTCGGTCAACCGCGCGCGGACCTGGGCGCAATAGTCGGGGTTGGCGTCCACCAGCACCATGCGGTCGGCCAGGGGGGCCAGGCGCACGCTCACGATGCCCGTCGAGATGCCCAGCTCGGCGAACACACGGCCGCGCAGGCGCGGCGCGAGCACACGCTCCACGAGCAGGTCCATGGCCAGGCGCGTGAACGGCCGCTCCGGGCGGTACAGACGGTCGTAGTTGGCGAGCAGTGTGTCGTTCTGCATGGCGGTCAGGCCCCCGGCTGCGGGATGGGCCGCGGCCAGATCGCGTTCGGGCCCGTGTAGCCCCAGAACTGGCGCCGCGCGCGCCGCACGTCCCACGGCTCCAGCTCACCCAGGTGGGGGAGGGCGTCGTCGGGCAACAGACCCGCCTTCACCATGGCCGACTCCGCGAACCCCGGCGGCGCGCCGTGGTTGGCCAGGATCTCGACGCTCATGTCCTTCAGGTACTCGGGGATGCGCTCGCCCTCGGGGAACTCGGGCCGCTCCACGAGCTGCGTGGGGTAGTAGTCGTAATCGCCGGCGTGGGCGCGGTCGACACACTCCACCACGTAGCGCGCGATGTTCTTCGGCGTGTGTAGCCCCGCCTCCACGTAGCGCAGGCCGGCCTCCGCCTGGGCGATGCGGAACGCCTTGTCCGTCACGGTCTTCTTCAGGACCTCGTACAGATTGTCCGGGGCGATGCGCACGACGGGGATAGCGTTGGCCGGGACGGGCGCGGCGTCCTCGTCGTTGCAGCCGAGCACCGCGCACCCGCTCGCCATGCCCTCGAAGCCGAGCAGGCCGCTCTTGCCGCAGGCGATCTGGTCGATGAGCACGTCCGCGTCCGTCAGCGTCTCGAGCAGCCGCGCGTTGGGCAGGTTGCGGATGAGGCGCAGCTCGAAGGCGTGGCCCTCTTTCCAGAGCTGCTCCAGCGTGGACACGATGAGGTCCGACCGCTTGAACTCCGCGTTCGTCGGCGCGTGCACGATGACTGGGTGATCACGGCCCGGGATGCGGGGTTTGCAGCGCGAGGTGTCCAGCGGGAGCAGCGCGGCGAAGTAGGGGCGCAGGCCGAGCACGTTGGAGCAGGGCTGCGAATACACCGCGGCGCAGTAGCGCTCGGCCATGCGGATGTTGTGGAGCTTGTTGGCGAAGACGTCGAGATACCGCGAGAAGCCGGCAAAGGCGGCGATCTCCTCGGCGCCGTTGATATAGGGCGACACCAGCCCCTGCGGAAACCCGTGGCCATACGCGGCGTTGAAGGTCTGCGCCATCTGCCAGAACCGGACCTCGGAGCCGGCCTGGTACGAGAGCAGCAGCTTGCCGCGCTGCTTCAGCAGCGGCAGGTCCAGCAGGCCCGGGAGAAGCGTGTGCGAGGCCACGAAGAAGTACACGTCGTGGTCGAACAGATCCGCCCACCGCGGGTCGTCCATCAGCGTGTCCGGGTACTGCCCGCGCGCGATGGCCTCCATGGCGGCCGCGTGCAGCGGGCGCACGTCCACGTCGTACTGATCGTCGTAGAGCACGCCCTTGGTGCGCAGCGTGGTCGTCGTCACATCGAAGCCGAGCTCACGGAAACCCTGCGCGAACAGGCGGATGTTGTTGCCGATGTCCAGCGTGCCGATCAGGATGCGGAGCGGTTTCATGGGGCCTCGTTCAGGGCGCGGGACACGGCGGCGCGCAGTTCGGGGGAGACATTGGGCGTCGACGGCGTCTGCGGGGGCAGGGGAGCATCGACCCGCGCGACGGGCGGGCCGAACCGCTCGGCGAGCGCGGCCACGCGGGCGATCACCACGTCCGGCGTGCGGCACAGGTCCGTGTAGGCCACGCGCAACACCCGCGCAGGGTCCACGCCGCTCAGGCCGTCCTCCACGCCGCGCAGGATGCCCGCGAGCTGCGCGGCGACCTGCGGCACGGGGGGCAGCGCGGCCATCGCCGATTGCCCAGCGGGCTCCACGGACCACCATGTCCGCGCGTCGCCGTAGCGCGCCTCGCGGGCGCGCAGCATGGAGTGGGCGACGTCCGCCGGGTCGCGGTCGGTCACGACGAAACAGACCTCGGGCAGGTGAGTGGCCAGCGCGGCGAGCATCTGACTCACGGCGACGCCCTTGAGACACAGGGGTCGACCCTCGCCGGCGGCCTGCATGTCGGCCAGCTCACGCCGCAGACCGGCCCAGTCGGCGGTGATCAGGCTGCCTTCGCTCAGCGCGTGGCCCGCGGAGAAGTCGAAGAAACGCTGCCAGAAGTAGCCGAACTCGTGGGGCTCGAACACACCGCGCGTGACGCCGTAGTCCGAGGTCGGGGCGTCGTCCGCCGTGAGCGCGGCGGCGCCGCCGGCCTGCGCCCGGAGACTGCGCGACACCAGCACGCCCAGCGCCGGCGCGCCCCAGAATCGCGCGACGATGTTGTCCGCCGTCGTCACGCCGAGGGCGCGCGACAGATGCTGCATCAGCAGCGTGGTGCCGCTGCGGGGGGCGCCCACGACCAGGAGAATCGGCGCGGTGAAGGCCGGCGCGGGCGCCTCGCGGCGCTGCCCGGCGAGGGCTTCGTTCCACCCGCGCAGGGCCGCCTCCAGGCGCTCGTCCTTGCGGTAGGCGGGGACGCGCTGGCCGTTCTCCCCCGCGTTCACCCCCGGCTCCACCGGAAGAGGGCTCGCCGACGAATCACCATTCCGACTGCGGCCTCGGCTGGCGCCCATCTCGCCGCTTTCGGCTTCCCACCCTCGGTCGCGCTACCATCGGGTAGCGCTCGGTCGGACGGTCCAGGCGCGCTGGTGAACTGGGCACCATCCAAGGTCCTCGTTCCGGAACGGTGACTCATCGGCGAGCCCTCAGGTGCTCCACGACATAGTCCTGCTCTTCGTCGGTCATCTGCGGGTAGAGCGGCAGGGTGATCGACAGGTTCTCGGCGAGCGCGGCGTTGGGGTAGTCCTCGGCGCGCAGGCCGAAGCGGTCGCGGTAGTAGCCGAGCGTGTGCACGGCGTGGGTGCCCTGCCGCGTCTGGATGCCGTCTTCTTCCAGGCGAGTCATCAGCGCGTCGCGCTCGGCGCGCAGGCGCTCCAGTGCGGCGAAGGTCGGTGTCTCGGGGGCGAAGAGACACACGTACGACTGATAGCCGTGGGTCCAGCCCTCGGGCACGACGGGCATGCGCAGCCAAGACAGACCGGAGAGCAGGCGGTCGTAGCGCGCGGCCAGGGCGCAGCGGCGGTCGTGGATCCAGCGGGCCTTGGCGAGCTGCGTCACACCCAGGGCGCCCTGCATGTCCGTCATGCGGTAGTTGTAGCCCAGCACGTTGAACTCGCTGAGCAGGAAGGCGTTCTTGGCAGCGTGGCGCGTGGCGTCGCTCTTCGAGGCGCCGTGGTCGCGCAGGGAGCGGACGAGCGCGTCCTTGGCGGCGTCCGCCGTGAGGACCATGCCGCCCTCGCCCGTGGTGATGGCCTTGCGCGGGTGGAAGCTGAACGCGCCGTAATCACCGAACGTGCCGACGTGCTGCCCGTCGATGCGGGCGTCCAGGCCGCACGCGGCGTCCTCGACGACGGCCAGGCCGTGTTTGCGCGCCCAGGGCATCAGGCGGCCCATGTCCGCGGGCAGGCCGAACAGATGTACGGGGACCACGGCGCGCGTGCGGGGCGTGAGGCGCGCCTCCAGGTCGTTCAGGTCCACGTTGAAGGTGTCCAGCGACACATCGCACAGCACCGGCGTGGCGCCGCAATACAGGGCGGCGTTCGCGCTGGCGACCCAGGTGAACGCCGGCACCAGGACCTCGTCCCCCGGCCCCACGCCCGCCGCCGCCAGGCCCATGTGCAGGCCCGTGGTGCAGTTGGAACAGGCGATGGCCGAGGGCGCGCCCACGTACGTCGCGAAGTTCGCCTCGAAGCGCGCGACGTTGGGCCCCTGGACCACCCAGCCCGTATCCAGCGGGGAGGCGACCGCCGCGCGGTCGGCGTCGTCGAAGACTGGTTTCGTGATGGGGATCTTCATGCTCGGGTCTCGCTCTCGCGCCATGCGATCAGGCGGCGGAGTCCCTCGCGCAGAGGAACCCGCCAGGTGAAGCCCAGATCGCGCTCGGCGGCCTCGGTGCTGCCGATGCGATGGGTGACGAAGGTGGGCCCGGCGGGCAGGTATGATATCGGCTGGTCGCTGCCGGTCAGCTCGAGCAGCAGCTCCGTGACGGCCTTGATCGTGGTGCCGATGCCCGTGCCCACGTTGTAGCAGCCGTGCGGCACGTCGCTCTCGAGCGCGCAGACGTTGGCGCGGGCGACGTCCCCCACGTAGACGAAGTCGTAGCTCTGGCTGCCGTCGCCGTAGACGACCGGTGGCAGGCCCTGCCCCAGGCGGTCGAGGATCTTCATCATCACCGCGATGTAGGCGCCCTTGTAGTCCTGCCGCGGGCCGTAGACGTTCATGTAGCGCAGGCCCACGACCGGCAGGCCGTAGCGGTGGTGGAACGCCGTGGCCATCGCCTCGCCGGCGATCTTGGTGGCGCCGTAGAAGGTCTGGTTGTCGAAGGGGTGCGCCTCGGTCATGGGGATCTCGCGCGCGTCCCCGTAGACCGACGCCGAGCTGGAGTAGACGAGGCGCTGAATCTTCGCGTCGCGGCAGGCCTCGAGCACGTTGAAGGTGCCGCGCACGTTCACGTCGAAGGCCGCGCGCGGGTACTCGTGGCACTGCAGGAGCCAGAGGGCGGCCAGGTGGACGACGACGTCCGCCTCGCGCATCGCCGCGGCCAGGATGTCCGCCTGCAGGATGTCGCCCCCGACCTCGTAGATGTGCGCCCGCGGATCGCGCAGCGCGCCGGCCAGGTTCCCCCGCGTGCCCCGGCAGAAGTTGTCGTAGATGGTCACGGCGCCCACGTCGCGCGTGAGCAGCTCGTCCACCACATGCGAGCCGATGAGCCCGGCGCCCCCGATCACGAGGATTCGTTTGCCACGCAGGTCGGTCATCGGTCTCCCGGGGAATCGCTGAGTTCCCTACAATGTACGCCCTTGTCGGCGGGGGCGCAATTTCGGGGTCAGTTGAACTCCGCGGCAGGCAGGGGGGCGCCGCCTTCGCGGCACAGCGGGCAGGCGTCGGCGGCGTAGAGGGGCCAGTGGGTGTGGACGAGGTGCGAGACGGGGACGTCGTTTCGCCCCGCAAACGAGCGTGCGGCGTCGCCTTGGGTCGCGAAGACCGCGATGTGGCGAACTTGGCCGCCGACGGACGTGACGAACCGGGACATGGTCACGAGGGCCTGACCCGTCGTGATGATGTCGTTGACGAGGAGAACCTTGTCGTCCGGGTCCAACTGCCCCGTGACCAGCCTCGGGACGGGGCGCCGGGTCCGGTCGACGGCCAGGACCGCGATCGGGAGTGCGAGGCGACGGCTCAGGGCACGACCCAATTCGAATCCGGCGGACTCGGGACACAAGATCCGGGTCGGCGCCTTTGGCCCGCCGGGGATCTCCGCGGCCAGCAAATCGACTGCCCCGGCGATCGCCGTCCGGTCCAGCGCGAAGGCTCTGAAGCGGAGGAAATAGCGCGCGTGCTGTTCGCCGCAAAGAGAGAAATGGTCGTCCAGGATGGCGCGATTGGTTTCGAGCGCATCGAAGAGCCAGGACATGCCGGCGTGGCGACCCGAATGCATGACGTGGGCGTCGATGTCTGACCGGGTTGCGAATTTCATGACTGTAACTCGACCGGCGTGGCTTCGACGAACAGATTCGGGACAAGACTCACATCGGTGCAACTCGAGTTGGTCCCTGATGTGTTTAGGTAGTGTATCGCCGCCGCAGATGCCAATATACCCTTCCCCGCGGGGCGGCTCTCGTCGTCGCGCCTTCTTGCTGGCCAGTCATAGACGACGATGTATCTCCGGATGGGAGCCGTCGAGTCCGCGCCGAAGCCGACGACGTTTTCGAGCAGGCCCTGGTCTGCGGGCAGAACGTCGACGTGGTCGACCTCGGCGAGAATCGACGCGCGTAGGGCCAAGGCATTGTCGGTGCGCAAGACGACGAGATCGGCGTTTGCTCTGGCGGCGCAAGTCATGAGTCGCTCGACGAATTTCTGACCTGTAGCGTCGGCTGGAGGAGGAGACGAAAACCGCTCGCGGGTCGCCGAATAGCGTGCGCCGTCGTCGCAAACGAGCGCCTCGTCCTTCAGGCCTTGGACGAATGAAATGACCGCGTCCCCGGCCGGTGTGTCGGCGCCCCCTGCGTCCAGAATGAGTTCGTCTATTTCTCTGTGCCTGACGGAATCACGCACCAGGAGCGAACGCGTCAAGGCCAGGAGTCGCTTTGCCGTGCTCGCCTCTGGGCCTGCCTCGCGCAATGCCAGGAAAGCCACGCGCCCTGCGCCCGTGATGGCATAGTGGCGCCGCCGAGCGTCGACGCGGCCCGACTCCGTTGATACGACTGCGTCGGCGCCCGAATCCGCCAGAGTCACCCATTGCAGGCCTCTGAGCTCCGACAGGGCCTTCGAAATGCGGTCGAGCGGCGCGTCCACTCGCTCGGCAAGCTCCGTCGGTGTCGATGGGCGGTCCACGAGGTGTCTCAATAGGGGACGCCAATGCCGCTTCTCGGCCGGTGGGAGCCGCCGGGCTGCGACGCGGGGGTTCTCGAGGCCGTCTGCAACGCCGGCGAGGAGGTCGAGCAATGCCTGTTCGTACCCGGCGCTGAAGGTGTCACTCGCGCGTGGGGCGAGGGCCAACCCCTCGGCGAATTGTTCGACCGGGGCCACCAGACCCTCTGCAAGGGCGACGCCGACAGCGTGCGCAGCCCGACGCCGCAGAACCGGGAGTTCCCGGCCACGGCGCAGGTTCTCCAGTTGGACGTTTGCTTCCATGAGCACTCCGGTTGGGCCATCTCGCCGAATCGGCGAGAGGAACTTTGCTTCTGCACGAACATTGAATCGATGGCAACAAATTCAATGCAACCGATGCAAGTACATGAACCATCGGCGCTCTGCCCGCCGACTTGAGCACGACGCGCCATTCGGCGCGCGGCGACTCACTGCCCGTCGTAAGGCGGTGTCGCGTCCAGGAACCAGACGTCTTCGACGCCGGGGGGCCACTCGCGTATCGGGTTGCGCTCGTCCGGCAGGAGCACGATTCCGCGAGGCGTGCCGTTCTTGATCGGTGTCACCGCGACAGCCGCGATTCCCTGGCCCTGCGCCACGATCGGGCTGAGGGTCAGCTTGAACTGGTTGACCTTTGCCGAGAGCGCCGGCACCAGGACGAGGTTCAAGTGGAGGTCGGCGAGCGTGTCGATTGTGTCCGTGTTCAGGGCATCCCGGCAGATCACGACCGAGAAGGTCAGGCCGGGAAGGACACCAATCCACTGGATCGGCGGTGCGGGGGTCAGGGCTTCGCACTTCGGGCCGTCGTTCGGCACGTCGGTTTCGAAGGCCTGCCGCTTCCGCTGAGTGAAGATCGGGCCGGGCCCTCGCACGAGGGCGGGCGCCTCGTTGACGCGCTGGTCTCCCACCCTGCGATGCAGCGAGCCAGGAATGAAGATACAGACCGTGCCGGGCGACGCGGCGAACGCGCACTCGAGCACCTCGAGGCTCTTCTCCGTCAAACACAACTCCGGAAACAGAACGACGTTGGCGCCGCCTTCCTTCGCGCGCTCGAAGAGTTCGACGAGGTGCCGCGTGAACCCGACTTCGTCGGAGGGTTCGACGCCGAAGAACTTGCCATCTCCCGGACCTTCGGGGCGAACGAAGTCGGCCATCATGTCATGGGACGGCTCGACCAGCGCGAGACGGAGGCCGCGCTTGAGCGCCCCGACCGCGGTGACCGCCGGAACGCGCAAGCGGATTTCGAGGAGACTGTTGGTCACCGCGGAGAGTTTGAGCCGTTCGGTGAAGTCGAATGGCGGGTTGACTTTCCCCGGTTCGGTCGTCAAGCCGCGCGAGCCCGCGGCGCCGATGAGCGGGAATCGCGGCACCGCTCGCCCGGGGGCGATCCGGACGCCAGCGTCGCCCGCCAAAGCCGAGCGGGCTCGGAAGTGCTCGAGGAACAGGTGGCCGTAACGGCCGTCGAGGGCGTCGGCGAGCGCCAGGAGGGCGATGCCGTGGTCGGCGTTGGGGGTGGCCATCCGGGCATCGACCCACTGGCCGAGTTGGCGGACCAGCTCTGCGGTCGGCTCTTCGGCGACCGCCCAATCGTCGAGGAGGGTCGACGCCACCGTGGCGCAGGTGTGGCGGCGCGCACGCCATTCACGGTTGCCGCCGGCGGCCCAGAGCGCGTGCATCGGGCTCGTGTGGAACTGCGCCGAGATCAGCACCGCCTCGGCGAGATCGCAGTGCGTGACGCCGAGTTCCGACGTCACGAGCTCAATGAGGCGGTCGGCGAAGTTCACGGGGGTGTCCCCAGCGGGTTGCTCTGGGGTTATGCTGCTAGATACTTGCACTCACTGCAATGATAATCCGGCGCGAGACTGGGAAAAATACCTATCGCCCTCATGGTGTTCGGGGGGGCGTTCCGATATGCAAAGCCGGCAGCCGGCCCATGCCGGCGGCGGAGTTCAACTGACGCGTCGGCGGGTCCGGGCGAGGACGGCCGACGGACGAGGAGTTCGGTCGGCATGTCGGAGACGCATTCAGGAACGGGGCGGGCGGGGCTGGCGCTGGACGCCGCCCTTGCGCGGCTGGGCGGCGGTGCCGGGGCGAGTCGGGCCTACATCTTCCGGGCGAAACATCTGCCGGACGGCAGCACCCGGTACGACAACACGCACGAGTGGTGCTCGCCGGGCATCGAACCCCAGCGCGACCAGCTGCAGGACGTGCCCGCCGAGGCGATGCCCTGGTGGTGCGCCCGCATGAACGTCGACCTGGGCATCGACGCGGACCCCGTGGCGACGCTGCCGCCCGAGGCGGGCGCCGAGCGCGAGCTGCTCGAGGCGCAGGACATCCAGCGCATCCTGGTGGAGCCGTTCCGCGACGCCGCGGGCCGCAACGGCGGCTTCGTGGGCCTGGACGGCGTGGGCGCGGACCACCCGGGGTGGGCGCCCTGCGCCCGCGAGTCCCTCGGCCACGCCGCCCGCTTCGCCGAGGCGTTCTTTTCGGCGTCGGACGAGGCCGGCGTGCTGCGCGAGGGCCAGACGCAGGCGCATCGGCGCTTCGCCAGCCTCGAGGCCACGTTGCCCTTCACCGGCGGCATCGTCCACGACCTGGCCAACATCCTGGGGGTCGTGCTGCTCAACGCGGAGCTGCTGCGCGACGCGCTGGAGCCCTCGGACGAGAACGCCGCCTCGGTCGAGGACCTGCTCTCGATGGGGCAGCGCGGCGAGGCGATGTTGCGCCGGCTGCTGGCGCTGACCCGCGGCCGTGACCTGCCGCCGCGGTCATTCGAGCTCGACCCGTTCCTGCAGGACCTGGCGGCGCTGCTGCACCGCAGCCACCAACCCCAGGCGAGCGTTCAGTTCGAGGGGGGGGCGGTGGAGACCACGCTCTTTCTGCCGCCGACGCACCTGGACCAGATCGTGCTGAACCTGGTGCTGAACGCCCGCGACGTGACGCCCGAGGGCGGCCGCGTGCTCATCCGCTCGCGCCTGGCCGCCCAGGGGCGGGTGTGCATCGAGGTCCACGATCAGGGGCCGGGCGTGCCCGCGGACCTGCGCGAGCGGGTCTTCGAGGCCTACTTCTCCACCAAGGCGGCGCAGGGCACGGGCCTGGGCCTCTTCAACGTGGCGAGCCTCGTGCGCTCGCTGGGCGGCGCGGTCTCGGTCGAGACTTCGTCCGTGCTCGGCGGCGCCTGTTTCACGGTCACGCTGCCGCGCGAGCAGCGCCAGCAGACGCCGACGCCCCGCGGCCTGGCGACGCTGCCGTCGCTGCTGGACATTCGGGTTCTGGTGGTGGACGACGAGCGGACGCTGCGCATTCTCCTGCGGCGCTCGCTGGTGGCCGCCGGCGCGCTGGTCACCGACTGCGGTACGGCCGAGGAGGCCCGCGAGCACCTGAGCGGGTCGACGCGCTTCGACCTGCTCCTGACGGACCTGAACCTGCCCGACGGCGACGGCCTGACCATCTCGCGGTTCGCCCGCGCGGCGCACCCCGAGATCGCCGTGTTGACGATGACCGGTCAGCCCGACTCGCCCTTGGCCGAGGCCGTTGCGGCGGCGCGGCTGCCCATGCTCAGCAAGCCGTTCCGCCGCGAAGCGCTGGTGCGCGCGCTCGACGGTGTCCGACCCGGGCGACGCTGACGCGACCGGCGCTCAGCGCTGGCAGTAGCCCACGCCACCGTCGCAGCGCAGCGGGGCGCCGCAGTCCTCGGGGCCATCGCAGCGGGCCAGGTAGTAGGGCTTGCAGTGGCCGGAGTCGCAGTCGTACCCCGGCGCGCAGTCGGCCGTGCTTCGGCAGGCCGCGGTGGGGTTGCACACGCCGTCCTCGCAGGGCACGCCGCCGCAGTCGAGCGACGTCGCGCAGCCCTGGCCGTCGTTCGGCGTGCAGTAGCTCACGCCCGCAGCGCCGCCCGAGATCGTGCTCTGGCACGTCGCACCGAAGCTGCAGGTGAGACCCGGCTCACAGAAGCCGCCGGCGCAGTCGAGCGTCGCGCACGTCAGCGTGGCCGCCGAACACACCATGTCCAGGCCGCAGGGGGCGCGGTCGTCCGAGCAGGGCTGGCCGTAGCCGCGCTCCAGGCAGCGGTTGCCCGCGCAGACCATGCCGCTGCCGCAGCCGCCGCAGGCGCCCGCCGCGCAGGCCCCGCCGTTGAAGACGGCCTGACAGGTGAAGCTCGACAGATCGCACAGCTCGCCGGCGCCGCAGTGGGCGTCCGCCGCGCAGCGCCCGGTGCCCCGGAGCGGTCGACACTGGCCGAAGCCGGCGTCGCAGTACTGGTCGTCCGGGCAGTTCACGTGCGTCCGACAGCCGGCGACGCAGGCGTTCGCCTCGCAAATGCGGCCCTGGTTGCAGCCGCGGTCCGTCGCGCAGCCGGGCACGCAGGCGCCGTCGCTGCAGTAGGACTCCAGCGGGCAGTTCGAGTGCTGCTGGCAGCCCTCGATGCACACGCCGTCGCCGCAGTAGTAGCCGCGGCCGCAGTCGGCGTCCCGCGCGCACACCGCGCCGCAGCGGCCGGTCGTCGGGTCGCAGGCCTGGCCCGGCGCGCAGGCGGGCACGCACTCCTGCGGCGGCTCGACGACCCCGCCGCAGGGGGCCGCGACGGCGCAGTCCGGATCGGCACAGTCCGTGGCGCCATCGTGGTCGTTGTCCACGCGATCGATGCAGAAGCCCGCCTCGCCGGCCGCGCACACGCTCACCAGGGCGTTGCGGTCGCAGCCGTGGTCCTCGCAGTCCGTGAAGCCGTTGGCGTCGTTGTCGATGCCGTCGTTGCAGGTGGCGTCGCTGTTCTCACGCACGCCGCAGACCGTGACCCACGGGTTGCGGTTGCACGAGAAGTCCTGACAGTCCATGAACCCGTTGCCCTCGTCGTCGACGCCGTTGGTGCACAGAGCGTCGCTGTTCTCGATCACGCCGGGGCAGACCGCGACCGCGGGGTTGTAGGTGCAGTGGAAGTCGTCGCAGTCGACGAAGCCGTCGCCGTCGTCGTCCAGCCCGTTGCCGCACAAAGCGTCCGTGCTCTCCAGCTGCTCGGCCGGGAACGGCGGGGGGCCATCGCCGCCGGGCAGGGGCTGGCCGCCCGTGCCGGGATCGCCGCCGTGCTGGCCGTGACCGCCGGTGTTCGGCTCGCCGCCGTGCTGGCCGTGTCCGCCGGTGTTCGGCTCGCCGCCGGTGCTCTGGCCGCCGGTGTTCTGGCCGCCGGGGAGCGCCTGCCCGCCGGTGTTCTGTCCGCCGGTGTTCTGACCGCCGGTGTTCTGACCGCCGGTGTTCTGACCGCCGCCGCCGTTCGCCGAACCGCCGCCGCCGGACTGCCCGCCGGCCGCGACCTGGGCGTCCGCCGGCGCGGTGTACACGCCCTCTTCGACCTCGCCGTTCAGGCAGCCGGGGACGAGGCCCAGGGCGAGGGCGCCGAGGGCGAGGTGAGCGCAGCGGGACATCAGGGGTCGGTCGGTTCGGGACACGCGTTCTCTCCGGGCTCGGGGCCGGGGTCCGGTTCGGGGACGAGAACAGGAGACCCGGCTTCGGCGGCGGGGTATACGCCAGACAGGCCCAGTTTCTCCAGCGCTCCGGCGAAATCCGGGGGCAGGGGCGCGCGGAGCGTCACGCGCTCGCCCGTGCGCGGGTCGGGAAACTCGAGCACGCACGCGTGCAGCGCGAGCCGCGGGAGCCCGTAGGCGTCGCGGAAGAAGCGGTTCAGGTCGCCCTTGCCGTAGTTCGCGTCCCCCACCAGCGGGTGCGACAGGTGCTTCATGTGCCGGCGGATCTGGTGCTGCCGCCCCGTGCGCGGCCGACACAGCACCAGCGAGAAACTTCGGCCGAGCGCCGCGACCTCGGCCGTGCCGAGCGTGCGGAAGTCGGTCACGGCGGGCACCCGATGCTCGGGCCCGACCAGCTCCTTCGACCGCGGCACGGGGTGGTCGATGGTGCCCTCGGCGGGCGGCCGCCCGCGCACCAGCGCCAGGTAGTGTTTCGTGACCAGCCCCGCCTGGAAGGCCGCCTGCAGGTCGCGCGCGTCCTCGCTGCTCAGCGCGAAGATGAGCACGCCGCTGGTGGCCCGGTCGAGCCGGTGCACCGGGAAGACGGGCACGCCCAGGTGCTCGCGGGCGGCCTCGAGCGCCACGGGGGCGTCGTCGTCGCACCAGCCGCGGTGGACGGCCATGCCCGACGGTTTGTCGAACGCCGCGAACCCCGGCTCGATGCGGAGCGGCCGCAGGATCAGGTCGGCGATGGCGGCTCTCCCGCGCGTTCGGCGAGCAGCGCCAGGTACTCGCGGGCGAAGCGGTACGTGTCCACGTAGAAACGCGCCGAGACATAGTTGCCATCGCGCAGCGCGAAGCCGTGGGTGTCCTTGTGCGGGGCCTCGCGGGCGATCAGGAACGGGCCCTTCACGAAGTCCGCGGGCGAGCCCAGGGCCTCGAGGACCTCGGCCTGCACGGTCTTGGCGTAGGTGCGGTAGTAGCTGCCGAGCCACAGCCCCGTGAGCCCCCAGGCCGTGAGCTCCTGCGCGCGCAGCAGGGACGTCGTGCGCCGGCCGTGGAGCACGGACTGGCCCGTCTCCGGGTGGCGTGCCCGGGCGACGGCCAGCACGCCGTGGCAGATCGCCCCGACCGGCTTGTCGGCCAGCATGTGGGCGGCCGTCAGGCGGTGGACGGGCTCGGCATCCAGATAGGTGCGCATGCCCGGCGCGTGCCCGCCCGTGAGCACCAGGCCGTCGAAGGCGTCCGGGTCCAGCGCGGAGAAGGGCAGGGGACGCCGGAACGCCTCGCTCTCGACCATCTCGGCGCAGAGGCCGCGGGCGTGGGCCGTGGCTCGCAAGAACGGGCGCCAGGGGCCGAAGCCGCGGCCCGTGAGCACGCGGTCGTCCGGGCGCGCCGGCGTGGCGTCCGGCGTGGCGAACACGACCTCGTGGCCGGCGTCGAGCAGCGCGCGCCAGGGCACGGCGGACTCGGTGGGCTCGAAGCCCTCGGTGGGCAGGGGGAAGACGATCTTCACGCGCTCAGTGTCGCAGAAGCGGCGCCTCGGCGGGAAGCGACTGCGGACCCGCGCCGCGCATCCTGGTAAGCTGCCGCGCCCGCCGACCCCCGAGGAGCCGCCCATGAACGCCGCCGAACTCCGCCTGCACCCTGCGTTTGCCGCCCTGACGCCCGACGAGCGGGCCGCCGTGGAGGCCCGCCTCGTGGCCGTTCTGGCCGCCGGTCCGGCGGAACTCGACGCCGAGGCGCTCGCCGGGCTGGCCGGGTCCGTGGACGGCCTGGACGCGGACGACCTGCGGGCCTGGCTGAGCTTCTCGGCGGCGCGCCCCTGGGCGCCGATGCGTGCGTGCGCGCGGCCGGAGTTGGCGACCGCGTTCGCGCAGGCCCTGCTCGCCGCGGCCCCGGACCACGCCGCCGACCCGGCGTTCGACGAGGTCGAGCGCGCGGCCCACGGCCTGGGTCGGGCGCTGGTGATCGCCGACGACGAACGGGCCTCGGCGAAGCCCCTGGCCACGGAGACGCTGGCCGCGCTGGTCTCGCGCATCGAGCGCCTGGAGCGGGCCGAGCCGCGGTTCACCGAGGCGGCGATCGACGCGGCGCTCACGACCACCGGCCTGACCGCCCTGCGCGAGGCGCTCGACGCCCACCGGGACGCACACCGCGGGGTGGGCGGCTTCTTCCGGCGCTTCGGGCGCTGGTTCGAGACCGGCGTTCGCGACGCCGTGCACGGCGCGAAGTACCTGATCGAGGGCCGGCCCGAGCACGAGGGCGAGTTCGACGACGGCGTGTGGCGCAGCTGGCACCGCGAGATCGAGTTCCGGCCCGCGAACTACCGGCGACCGCGCACCGAGGCCGAACTGTCGGCGCTCGTGGCCGGGGCGCAGCAGGTGCGCGTGGTGGGCGGCGGCCACGGCTTCAACCGCTCGCCGGAGTCGTCGGATCTGTTGGTCTCGCTGGACGAGATGAACGCGCTCGTGCACCTGGACCGCGAACACATGACGGCAAGGGTGCAGGCCGGCGTGCGCCTGCGCGACCTGAACCGGCTGCTGTGGAACGAGGGCTTCGGGCTCGCACTGCTCGGCTCCACGGACGCCCAGAGCATCGGCGGTCTCATCGCCTCGGACCTGCACGGCACGGGGCGCGACCACGGGTTCCTGTCCGACCAGTTGCGCGGCGTGCGTGTCATGGCCGCCGATGGCACCGTGCGCGAGGCCCGGCCCGGCGACGGTCTGTTCGAGGCCGTGATGGGCGCCCTGGGCACCTGTGGCATCGTGACGGAGGCCGAGATCGGCCTGGTGCCCGCCTACCATGTGAAGAAGACGACCGCGATGGTCGAGCGGGCCGAGGCCGAGGCCGAAGCCGAGATCAACGACACGCTCGCCGCCCACGAGCACGTGAGCTTCTACTACGTCGGCGGCGCCGAGACCTGTGTCTCCGTGCGTCGACACACCTGGGACACGACCACCGAGCCGCAGACGCCCCACTGGCCGACCTACAAGGCCGTGGCCGAGATCCAGGACTTCGCCATCAGCGCCTTCGTGCCCTCCGTGGCCGAACTGCTGGCCGAGATCCGCGAGGACGCCGTGCTCTCCGACGCCCTGGCGCCGGACCGCGCGCTGGTGATGCCCTGCAGCGACGCCTACGGCCGCAAGCTGTTCTATCTGCACGACGAGATCGAATACGGCGTGCCGTTCGAGGTCTGGCGGCCCTGTGTCGACCAGGTCATGCGACTGCTCGCCGACCGCAACTTCTTCTCCATCGTCGAGGTCCGCTTCACCCCGGACATGTCGCGCAGTCTGTTGGGCGGCGGCGCCGGCCGGCGCACGGCCTGGATCGAGCTCGCCACGCCGCTCGGACAGAGCCGCGACGCACTCTACGCCGAGTTCGAAGACATCATGCGGCGCTTCGACGGCCAGCCGCACCTGGGCAAGCGGACCTCCGCCGACGCCGCGGAGCTCGCGCGCTTGCACGGCGAGCGATTCGAGCGGTTCCAGCGGATTCGCGCGGCGCAGGACCCGGGTGGGAAGTTTCTGAACGACTTCACTCGACGGGTGTTTCTGGCCTGACCCCCCCTCGGCACGGCCGCCGATCTGTGCGATGCTCCGGGTCTCCCCGCAACCCTCGGAGCCCGCGCATGTCCGTCGACCCGACCCGTTCGTCAGCCCCGCCCGCGCCCGCCCTGCGGCGCGCGCTGTCCCTGGTCCTCTTCGCCCTGGCGCTCGTGGCGACCGGCTGCGGCGCCTCCGGGGGCGGCGGTGGGGGCGGCGGGGCCGATCCCGATGCCGCGGGGCAGGGGGGCGCGGTCACCCAGCCGGACGCCTCGGGCGGCGCGGTCGGCCCGGGCGGGC
>CAINDO010000030.1 GCA_903847385.1 uncultured Myxococcales bacterium | reverse complement strand
GGGCTGGCGACCGGACCGGCGGCGTCGCCCGCGTGGCCCGCATCGGCAGGCCGCGCGTCGGTGGTGCCGAGCGCGTCCAGGGCCGGCACCCCGGGCGGCCCCGACGCGTCCGCCGCCGTATCCGGTGCGGTCTTCGCACCGCAGGCGGCGAGGCAGAGGCTCATCAACAGGGGCGCGTGGCGTGGGCTCACGGGCGGCATCGTATGCCCGGCGCGCCGCCCGGCGCAAAGGCGGCGTAACACCCTCGCCCTCCGATGACTCGACCGGGTGAACCAACCCGAACCGGGAGCCCCCCATGTCCATCGAGTCCATCGTCCGCCTCGTCGCCGGCACCTTCGTCACCCTGTCCCTCGTCGGGGCGCACCTCACGGGCGCCGTCGACCTCACGCGCCCGAGCCCGCTCTGGCTGGCGGTCTTCGTGGGGCTCAACCTCACCCAGTCGAGCCTCACGGGCTTCTGCCCGCTCGTGAACATTCTCCGCCGCCTGAAGATCGGCAGCGAAGCGGCGTCGTCCCGGTCCTGAGGCCCGCCGGCCCCGAAAGTTGCGCGCGGCCCGTCGCGGGGGCGAACATCGGGCCGTGTCCGAGCGTGTCCTCTACTTCGACTGCTTCAGCGGCGTGGCCGGCGACATGACGCTCGGGGCCCTGCTCGACCTCGGCATCGGGGGCGTCGAGGGCCTGGAAGTCGCCGCGCTGGTCGAGGCGCTGGGCACGCTGCCCCTGCCGAGCTGGCACCTGGAGACCAGCGCCTGCCTGAAACATGGCCTGCGCGGGCTCAAGGCGCACCTGACCATCGAGGGCGAAGAGGAGGGCGCCGCCGTCGACACGGACGCGCCCGCCGAGCCCGAACCCGCCCCCGACGACGCCAGGACCTGGTCCGCCGAGGACGTCCGCGCCGCCCTGCGCGGGGGGCGCCTGCCGAGCGAGGTCGTCTCCCGGGCGGTCGCCGCCTTCGACGAGGTCGTGCGCGCCCACGCCCATGTCCAGGGGCTCACGCCCTCGACGCTGCGCCTCCCCGCCCTCGGCGCCGTGGACGCCGTGCTCGACCTGGCCGGCGGCGGTTGGGGCTTGTGGCGCCTGGGCCTGGACGCCGTGGAGTGCGCCCCGCTCCCCGTCGGCCGGGGGTTCGTGCGCGACGAGCGCCGGCGCGCCCCCAACCCGACGCCGACCACGCTCGAGGTGCTCCGCGGCCTCGAGGTCACGCCCTCGGGCCTGGATCGCGAGCTGGTCACCCCCACGGGCGCCGCCCTGGTCAAGACGTGGGCCCGGCGACAGGGCGGCTTCCCGGCGATGTCGATCGAGCGCGTGGGCTGCGGCGCCGGCAACGCGGACTTCCCCGACCGCCCGAACCTGCTGCGCCTGGTCCTCGGGCGCCGCGGCGCGCCCCCCACGCCGCCGGACGATGCGTTCGTGGTCGAGGCCGAGCTCTCGGTCGCCGACCCCGCCGAGGCCGCGGCGGTTCTGACGGCTCTGGCCGCGCTCGCGCCCCACGCGGTCCACTGGGCGTCCCTGCCCGGCGGGCACCTGGTGGTCGGCGCCCGCGTGCCCGCCGAGCGTGTGCCCGCGGCGGAGGCGTGCCTCGCGCCCGGTTCGCACCCCGCCGCGCGCCGCCGCTTCCCGAGCCCGTTTGCGCCGGCGAGCACACCGGCGCCGCCCCTCGGCGCATGCCCCGTCGCGCTGGCCCCCCGTGACTCCGGCCGGGTGAACGTGATACCGGCTCTGGGAGCATGCGCGCACGCGGCCGGGGTGAACAAACGGCCCCCGGGCGACGTCTTGCAGTCCGCCATCGCCGCGAGCCTGGCCCGATTCGAAAGCGACCCCTCTGCATGAGTCGACAACGCGTTCTGGTCTGTGACGACGAGAAGCTGATCCGCGACATGCTCTCCAAGGCGCTCACCGCCCGGGGATACGAGGTGATCACGGCCGCGGACGGTCAGGAGGCCGTGGAGAAGGTCCGCAGCGACGCGCCCCAACTGCTGCTGCTCGACCTGATGATGCCGCGCATGGATGGTTTCGACGTGCTCCGCGTGCTCCGCAGCCAGCCGGAGTACCTGGGTCTGCAGATCATCGTGCTCACCGCCCGCGCCAGCCAGGAGGTTTTGCAGGAGGCCCTGGAGGCCGGCGCGGACGACTACGTGAGCAAGCCGTTCCACCTGGGCGAGGTCACCAGCCGGGTGGACGCCCACCTGCGCATCGCCGCCTACGCCGCCGAGCTCGACCGCAAACGCCACGACAGCCACATGCTCGTGGACATCTCGCAGCGCCTCACGGGCCGGCTCGACATGCAGGGCATCCTGAACGAGGTCGCGCAGCGCGTGGCCCACGTGCTCGACACGGATCGCTGCTCGGTGGTGATCCTGGAGCCCGAGGGCCGCCAGGGCCGCGTGGTGGCCGCCTCGGACAGCGCGGGCCTGATGGACCGCCGCATCAGCCTCGAGGGGTACCCCGAGATCGGCCGGGTGCTGGAGACGCGCGAGCCCCTCGTCGTGGCCGACATCGCCGCCGACCCGCTCTTCGACCCCGTGAAGGACCAGCTCGCCCAGCTCCAGGTGCGCTCCGTCGCGCTGTTCCCGCTGTTCCACGGCGCGGACATGATCGGCGTGCTGTTCCTGCGCTCCAAGACACCCCTGGAGAACTTCGGGGACCGCGAGCGCGAGTTCGGCCAGATCGTCGCCAACGCCACGGCCGTCGCCGTCGCCAACGCCCGCGTCTTCAACGAGATCAAAGAAGAGACCGACCGGCTCTCCCACGCGCGGGACATCGTCGAGCAGCGGCTGCGGGTGGTGGAGCGCTACCAGGAGTTCTTCGAGAGCTCCGCGGACGGCATGTTCGTCACGGACGGCCAGGGGTCCATCCTGTTCATGAACCGGCAGGCCGAGCAGCTCACCGGGCTGTCGCGCGTGCTGGCCGCCGGGCTGCCGTTCCCGGACCTGGCCGCCGCCGGCGACCGGGCCCGCGCGACGCTGCTGCTCGACCGCGCCCGGGACGGCGAGACCCACGGCCGCGAGGACATCCAGCTCAGCGGGCCGCGCACCGTGGTGGCCAGCGTGAGCATCGGGCGGCTGCCGGGCGAGGCGCTGACCTTCTGCCTCACCGTGCGGGACGTCACGCAGGAGCGCGCCACCGCCGCCGAGCTGGCCCGCACCAAGGACTTCCTGCGCAACCTGATCGACGCCTCGGGCGACGCCGTCGTGGCCGCCGACCTCTCCGGGCAGGTCGTGCTGTTCAACACGTCCGCGGAGCAGTTGTTCGGCTTCACCGCGGACGAGGTCGTCGGGCGGCAGTCGCTGTCGGCGCTGCTGCCCGAGGGCGGCGCGGCGGAGCTGACCGACCTGATGCACAGCGCCGAGATGGGCGGCGAGGGCCGCATCGTGCCAGCCATCGAGCGCATGGTGCTCGGCCGCGACGGCGCCGCGGTGCCCGTTCTGCTGGCCGGCTCGATCATCCGGGTGGACGCGGAAGACATGGGCCTCGTGCTGCTGTTGCAGGACCAGCGGGACCGCATCCGCATGCGCAACCAGTTGCAGGAGACGCAGGAGAGGCTGCTGCAGACGGAGCGGCAGGCCGTGCTCGCCGAGCTGGCCGGGACCGCCGCGCACGAGCTCAACCAGCCCTTGACCAGCGTGATGGGCTACGCCGAGCTGCTCAAGCGGCGCCTGCCCGAGGCCGACCCGAGCTTCAAGGCGGTGGAGACCATCCACCGCGAGTCCACCCGCATGGCGGAGATCGTCAAGCGCATCGGGCGCATCACCAAGTACGAGACCAAACAGTACGTCGGCAACGCCCGCATCATCGACCTGGCCGCCGCCGCCCCCGGTGACAGCCAGGAACGGGGCCCCAGCGGAGACACACCATGAGACGCTTCTTCGCCGCCGCGCTGGCCGCCGCCGCGCTGGCCGCCGCCGCGCTCACGCTCGGCACCGGGGTGGCCCTGGCCGCCGAGTCGCCCGAGCAGATCGTCGCCCGCGCGACGGAGCTCAACGGCCTCGGCTTCGACAACGGCCAGGCCCGCGTGCGCATGGTGCTGCAGGGCGCGGACGGCGCCCCCAAGGAGCGCACGCTCCAGGCCCGCTCGCTGAAGGAGAACGGCCTGTCGCGCACCCTGATCCGCTTCCTGGCGCCCAGCGAGGTGCAGGGGTCGGCGTTCCTGCTGCTCGAGCGCGCCGGCGCCGAGCCGGACGACATGCACCTGTACCTGCCCGCCCTGAAGCGCACCCGCCGCATCGCCGGCAACCAGAAGGACGGCGCGTTCATGGGCAGCGACTTCTCGTACGCGGACATGGAGAACCGCGACGTGAAGGCGGCCGCCTACGAGGCGAAGCCGGACGCAGACATCGACGGCGTGCCCTGTTTCATCGTGGTCGCCCGCCCGCAGAACACCGAGCAGCCTTACGGGCGCATCGAGATGGCCATCCGGCGCGACAACTACCTGATTCAGCAGTCGAAGTTCTACGACAAGGGCGATCAGCTCCTGAAGGTCTTCAAGCTCTACACGTTCAAGCAGATCGACGGCCGCTGGGTGGCCACGAAGTCCCAGATGTGGACCAAGACGGACAATCACACCACGTTCCTCTACGTGGACGACGTGGACACGAAGACGCCCGTGAGCCCGGCGGACTTCACCCCCGACGCCCTGTCCAAGGGCTGACGTGCCCCTGCCCTGGCTCGCCCCGGTGGCGCTGCTGGCCGGCGCCGCGCCCGATCCCGAGCTGGAGGGCATGCCCGGGCCGCCGCCCGAGCCCTCCGGCTTCGCAGCGCCCGCCGAGCCCGTGAGCGAGGCGGCCCCGGCGCCGCCGCCCTTCTCGCCCGAGGTCCGCTTCGGGGGCAGCTTCGCCACCCGCGTCGACGCGGATCTCGCCGACGAGGGCCAACACGAAGACGTGCTGGAGGGCCGCCTGCGGCTGGACCTGGAGCTCGCCGCCCGCCTCTCGCCGCGCACGACGGCGCTGGTCTCCGGGCGCCTCGCCCACGAGTCGCGCACGCCGGACGCGGCCTTCGACGGCGCCCGGTACGGCCACGACGTCGAGCTGCGCGAGGCCCGCTTCTCGTGGCAGGGCGAGGGCGTCGGCGTCGACGTGGGCAACCTGTTCCTGCGCTGGGGCGTGGCCGACGCGGCGAGCCCCAACGACGTCCTGAACCCGCAGGACTTCCGCGACTCGGCGCCCGTGGCCTTCGAGACGCCCCTGGTGCCGGTGCCGGCGGTGCGCCTGACGGCCTCGCCCGGGGACTTCGCCTTCGAGCTGGACGTGCTGCCCTTCTTCGAGCCCCACCGCGCCGCGCTGTTCGGCACGGACTGGGCCCCCGTGGGCGCGAACCCGCAGGTGGCGGCCCTGAGCGGCCTCGTGGACCAGGCGCTCTCGCGCGCCGCCATCGAGGACGCCCAGCCGCTCCTGCTCTCGTCCAACCCGCCGGACGAGTCGCCGCGCAACGCCACCGTGGGCACCCGCGTGGGCTGGCACGGGCCCGGCGTGGACGTGCACCTGAACGCGATGCACGGTTGGGATCGCGTGCCGGCCACGACGCTCGACCCGGACTTCCTGGCCCTGGTCGAGGCCGTCCGCGACGACGACCTGCCCGCGCAGCTCGCGGTGTTCGGCCGCCTGCGCCCCCGGCTGGCCGCCGGCGAGGCGCTCTTCGAGAGCACGTACCGCCGCCAGAACCTCGTCGGGGCGGACGCCGCCTGGGCCGTCGGCGACTTTCTGCTCAAGGCCGAGGCCGCCCACAGCTTCGCGCGCACGCTCTACCTGGCGGACTTCACACCCGTGCGCACGGCCTCGCTCTCCTGGGCCGCGGGCTTCGACTGGCTGCCCGACCCGGATCTGGACGTGACGCTCGAGTGTTTCGGCCTGCGCCCGAGCGAGGCCGGCGACTATTTGTTCCTGGGGCGGCAGCTCGTGAACCTCACGGCGCACGTGCGCTGGGCGCCGCTGACGGACACGCTCACGCTCGAGCTCCTGGGGCAGTACGGCCTGACGCGGGGCGATCACACCCTCGCGCCCTCGCTGCGCTGGCAGCCCGCGGACGGCCACGCCCTCTCCGCGGGTGTGTACGTGCTCGCCGGCCCGGACGACAGCGTGGGCGGCGTGTTCGACCCCAACGACGCCGGGTGGGCCCGCTACACGCTGAGCTTCTGAGCCGGAACTGCGTCAGAGTTCGAACTTCACGTAGGCGCCCACGGACCAGCCAAAGCCGTCCAGGCTGTCCGCCGTGAGCTCCCGCGCGCCGAAGGCCTCGGCCAGCGTGTCCCGGTCGGCCTGGGCGATGCCGTAGCGCGTCGCCAGGTCGTCCAGCGCCTGCCGCCGGGCCTCGGCCGCGGCGTCGTCGCCCGTCAGGATCAGGTGGTATCCGACCTGCCCGCCCACGCCCACGTAGAGCATGGGCACGACGCGCTGCTCCAGGTCGACCCGCATGCGGGCCACGTTCCAGCCCAGCGCGCTCTCGCGAAGTTGGGCCTCCTGATCGGCATAGGACTCGACCTCCGTGGTCACGCGGTCCACGCCGCCGGGCACGTTGGCCTCGATGATGGCCCGCTGCGCCGGCGTCAGCGTGGTCGTGTCCACGACCGGCACCGCCGACTGCGCCGTGTGGAAGTACACGGGCCCCGTGAACACCCCCAGGACGAAGCGCGTCTTGCGGCCCCAGGCGTGGTCGAAGCCCAGGTTCATGGACAGGTAGTACTGGCCCCCTTCGGCGAAGAGGGCCTCGCCCCAGGTGTCCACCCCGAAGAGTTCCAGGCCCGCCTGCACGCCCCCGAGGGGGCCGTCGAAGGCGGCGAAGGTGTCCCCGGTGCCCCCCAGGACCTTCGCGTCGCCGGCCACCCAGCCGGTGAACGTGTCGGCGAGGGCCGGGGCGGGGGAGAGCATGGCGGCGAGGACGAGGGCGAGCGGGAGCGTCGGGCGCATGGGAGTTTTCCTTGGTTCGGGTATGCGTTCGCGTTCATGCCGACTCGACAGAGCACGGCCCGTGCCACCGCCTGCAGGCCGATCCCGCCCCCGCACCGCCAAGCCCGCGCGACACGGGCCCCGCAGGCGCGCCGCCGCCGCCAAGTCCACGCGACAGCGATCTCGATGACCCGCGCCGCCCGCGCTCGGGCTACACTCCGCGCCCCGTGGACCTCTTCGAACACGCCCGCCGCCAGGATCGCGAGACGCTGCCCTTCGCCGAGGCCGTGCGCCCGGCCACGCTGGACGGCTTCTCCGGCCAACTGCGCGCCATCGGCCCGGGCAAGGCGCTGCGCCGCGCCATCGAGCGCGATCAGGTGCCCAGCCTGGTGCTCTGGGGCCCGCCCGGCACCGGCAAGACCACGCTCGCCCGCATCATTGCGGAGCGTACCGGCTATCACTTCGAGCCCTTCTCCGCGGTGCTCGGGGGCGTGAAGGAGATGCGGGTGCTCATCGACGCGGCCCGCGAGCGCCGCCGCCTGCACGGCAAGCGGACAATCCTCTTCGTCGACGAGATCCACCGCTTCAACAAGGGCCAGCAGGACGCGCTGCTGCCCCACGTCGAGGACGGCACCGTCACGCTCATCGGGGCCACCACGGAGAACCCCAGCTTCGAGCTCAACGCGGCCTTGCTCTCACGGGCCCGCGTCGTGGTGCTGGAGTCGCTCAAACCCGCGGACATCCGGGGGATTCTGGAGCGCGCCCTGGAGCACCCCGTGCGCCGCGCCCGCTGGCCCGAGTCGAGCCTGACGGACGAGGCCCTGGAGTACCTGGCGCACTTCGCCCAGGGGGACGCCCGCCGCGCGCTGACCGCCCTGGAGGCCGCCCTGGACGCCAGCCTGGACGATCCGGCGACGCCCCTGGAGCCGCCCGCCGTCGCCCAGGCCCTCGACCGCAAGATCCTGCTCTACGACAAGGCCGGCGACCAGCACTACGAGGTCGTCAGCGCCTTCATCAAGAGCATGCGAGGGACCGATCCGGACGCCGCGGTGTACTGGCTGCAGCGCATGGTCGAGGCCGGCGAGGACCCGCTGTTCCTGTTCCGGCGCATGGTCGTTTTCGCCAGTGAAGACGTGGGGTTGGCCGACAGCGGGGCCCTGCGGGTCGTGACCGACTGCCTGGCGGCGTTCCGCTTCGTGGGCCTGCCCGAGGGCATGTTCCACCTGGTGCACGCGGCCACCTACCTGGCCTGCGCGCCCAAGAGCAACACCGTGCTCACCACCCTGGCCAACGCCCGCACGGCCGTGTCCCGGCACGGCAACCAGCCCGTGCCCATGCACCTGCGCAACGCCAGCACCGGCCTGCAGAAGCAGATGGGCTACGGCGCCGGCTACAAGTACCCCCACGACTTCGAGGGCAACTACACGCCCCAGGACCACCTGCCGGACGCGATCGCCGGGCAGCGCCTGTTCGACCCCAAGGGCAGCGGCGCGGAGGTGGAGATCGCCGCGCGGCTCAAGCGCCTGCGCGGCGGCGAGTAGCCTACTTCGAGGCCGGAGCCGGCGCGACCGCCGACACGGGCGCGGCGGGCACGGGCGCCACGGGCACGGGGGCCGGCTCGGCGGGCAGATCCTTGCGGAGCTTCTCAATCGCGTTGCGGAGCTGCTCCGCGGTGCTGCCGTCCACGTCCCGGTAGTCGGGCTTCAGCTCGATGACCTTCTCCCAGGCCGCCAGGGCCGAGCGGAGGTCGTTCTCGCTGCGCGGCTCGCGGCGCAGATAGACCGTGCCGAGCAGGTAGAACAGGCTCGGATCGTTGGTGGCCGGCGCGACGCGCTCCAGCGTCTCGCGGGCGGCCTCCGTGCGGTTGAGCCGCACGATGATGCCGGTCCACTTGCGCGCGATGTCCAGGTTCTCCGGCCAGCGGGCCATGCCCTGATACAGCAGCCGCTCGGCCTCGAACACCCGCCCGCCCGACAGCAGGAGCTGCGAGATGGTCAGGAGCAGGCCCGGGTCCATCTTGGCGGCGTCCAGCTTCTCGGGGTGTTCCTCGAGCCAGGTGGAGAGCAGCTTGGGGTCCCGCGCCAGGGCCTCGGGATCGGGCTGCTCGCCGGGCGCGAGCGTGCGCTTCTGGAACAGCACCTGTTGGGTGCGGGGGGGCGCCACCGTCTCGGGGTAGCGGTCCTCGAGCCGGCCCGGCGCCTCGACGGCGAGCGCCGGCAGCGACAGACCCAGCGTCAGACCGAAAGAGGCCAGCACGGACCCGGATCGGGGCAGCTTGCCAGCAGGTCGCTCACGGTCGATTCGAGCCCGCAGACCCTGAAGTCCGGCGCCAGCTCCGCCCAGGGCAGCAGCACGAACCGCCGCGCCGCCAGCCGCGGATGCGGCAGCGACAGCGTGGGGGTCTCCCGCGTCAGCGCGCCCATCGCCAGCAAATCCAGGTCCAGCGTCCGCGGCGCCCATCGGATCCCGACCGGGCGCAAGCGACCGTTTCGCGCTTCGATCTCCAGGAGCGTCGAGAGCAGGGCCTCCGGCGAGGCGCGCGTCCACATCTCCACGACCTGGTTCACGTAGTCCGGCCCGGCGTTCGCCACGTCGCCCCACGGCGCGCTGCCGTACAGGCTGCTCGCCCGCAGGGGTCGCGTCGAGCACGCCGCGAGCGCCCTCCGCGCTTCGGCCAGCGTCGCCGGCACGTCGCCCAGATTGCCGCCGAGTCCGATCCATGCCTGCGTCTCCTCGCTCATCGTGAATGCCCCGTTGCCCGGCCGGGCCGGGTCGTGACGGGTGGGTGCCGCGGTCGCAAAGCGTCGACCAAAAGGCCCCGGAAGATAGGCAGGCGCCGCGTCGTTGACAAGCCCGAGGGCCCCTGACTAGGGTGCGTGCGCCGTTTTTCCCGCCGGCGAGCGACCCCGCGTGAACATCCCGCGCGGCGGGCGCGTCGATGGCGGTGAAAGCCTTTGCATTCCGCTCTCGTCGCCCAAGGAAACCTCGATGCGCCTCCGCCTTCGTGCGCTGCTTTTCGTGCTCGGTACGCTGCTGCTCTCCCTGCCCGCCGCCGCCCAGGAGTTCCTGCCGGGCGTGGACGGCAAGGGCCTCGACGCCGACGAGCAGAAGTTCGTCTCCGAGATGATGAAGGAGGGCGTCTGCCCCTGTGATGCCAAGGCCAGCATGATGGACTGCATCCAGAAGCGGAGCTGCGAGAAGGCCACGGACCTCGCCCGATACGGCGTGGAGAAGTTCCGCGAGGGCCTCGGCGAGGACCAGGTCCGCGAGGCCGTGGTCCGCAAGTACTTCGACGACAACGTCAGCTTCGACTGGTTCGACCTGAAGGACACCCCCAAGAAGGGCGCGGCCAAGCCCAAGGTCACCATCGTCGAGTTCGCCGACTTCGAATGTCCGCACTGCGCGATGCTCGCCAAGATCCTGCCCGAGCTGATCAAGGCCTACCCGAACGACGTCGCCCTGTACTTCAAGAACTTCCCGCTGCCGAGCCACACCTGGGCCGAGGCCGCAGCGCGCGCCTGCTTCGCCGCCGGCAAGCAAAACAAGTTCTGGCAGATGTACGACCTGGTGTTCTCGAACCAGATGAACCTCAGCGCCGAGAAGTTCACCGAGTTCGCCGCCGAGCTCGGCCTCAACGGCCCGCGCTTCAAGGCCGACATGGAGAGCCCCGAGGCCCACAAGTACGTCGAGCGCGACCGCGCCGAGGGCACCAAGGCCCAGCTCACCGGCACGCCGACCGTGTACATGAACGGCAAGCTCTACTACGGCGAGAAGACGCTCGAGGCCATGAAGGCCCACGTCGAGAAGCTCCTCAAGGCCAAGCCCGCGCCCAAGCGCTGAGCGGGTCGGGCAGGCAGCTCTTTCAGCCTCCGGCTAGCAGCAATGCCGGTCGTTTAACCTGTAACTAGTGGTTTTCATTACGCTTCCGGGCACTGCGACCAACTAGCTGTAACTTAAGGCTTTTCAGGTCGGCTGGCCGGGATCATGGTAGCGCTTTCGCCTTCGTGGAGCGCCCATGTCCCTGCAAGAAGATCTCTCCCTTGTCGCGTCGGCGGTGCCCGAGTCCATCGCGTCGTTTCGGGAGCGGCTGGACGAGACCTGGATCGCAATGGCCCTGCAGGCCAGCGGCGTCGCGACGCTGCGGCGACGTCGGCTCCCCGCCGAGCAGGTCATCTGGCTGGTCCTGGGCATGGCCTTGATGCGCGACAGGCGCATCGAGGAGGTGGTGACCAAGCTCGACTTGGCGCTCCCCGTGCCAAGCGGCAAGAGCGTAGCGCCTTCGAGCATTCCGGAGGCGCGGGAGCGTGTCGGCTCGAAGCCGGTCGAGTGGCTGTTCGCCGAGACAGCCCGTCTGTGGGCGGCCGAGGGAGCCGACGAGCAGCGCTGGCGGGGCCTGGCCGTCTATGGGGTGGACGGAACCAGCCTCCGGGTTCCAGACAGCCCCGAGAATCGCGAAGAATACGGTGGCCAGTGGGCTGGAGAGGCCAAGGGCGACAGCGGTTATCCTATGGTGAGGGTGTTGGCGCTCATGGCTCTGCGCACCCACGTTTTGGCGGGGGCCGTCGTCGGAGGCTACGGCAAGACCAGTGAGCAGGGCATGGCGCGCGACCTGCTCAAGCAAGTGCCGGACGACTCTCTGGCCGTGCTCGACCGCAACTTCCTCTCGCCCCTGAGCCTGTTCCCGCTGACCCGAGACGGCAGCCGTCGCCACTGGCTCATCCGCACCAAGTCGAACACGGCCATGAAGACGCTGAAGAAGCTCGCCGAAGGCGACGAGCTCGTCGAGCTGAAGGTCAGCAAGGAAGCGCGGGAGAAGGATCCGTCGCTCCCCCGGACCTGGACCGCGCGGGCGATTCGCTATCAGCGCAAGGGGTTCAAACCGCAGACGCTGCTGACTTCGCTCCTCGATTCCGTGCAGTACCCCGCTGCCGAACTCGTCGAGATGTATCACGAGCGTTGGGAGCTCGAACTGGGCTTCGACGAGGTCAAGACGGAGCTACTCGAGCGCGAAGAGGCCATCCGAAGCAAAAAGCCGGACAACGTGCTGCAGGAAGTCTGGGGCATCCTGCTGGCCTACAACCTCGTGCGCCTCGAAATCGCCCGCGTCGCCAAGCAGGTCGGCCTCCCGCCCACTCGCATCAGCTTCGTACTCGCCCTGTCGCTCATCCGGGACGAGTGGATCTGGTCGACCATCTCGAACTCTCCCGGCGCCATCCCCAAGCACCTGCTCCGGCTGCGCCAGAACCTACAACGGCTCGTGCTGCCACCGAGGCGGAGCGAACGGGTCTATCCACGCGCCGTGAAGGTCAAGATGAGCAACTATGCGCGCAAGAGGCCGACCCCCACCGCCCCCAAGCCCGACGCCGAGACTCCGAAGGCGTAACCGACCGGCATTGCGGCTAGCAGGCTGCTGAAAAAGCAGCCTGCCCGGGCCAGGACGGCCCGGCGGAATCACCGAGGCTTTGAAAAAGCCGAATGATTCCGGGAGTGAAGCCGAATTCACTTCGGCGCAGCGGGGCTGAAAAGGTCCAAGGATGGACTTTTTCAGCGTCCTGCTAGAGATCCCGCACCCAGTCGAGCACCGTGTGGAGCGCGTCCGCCGAGAGCGGGCCCTCGGGCGGCATCGACTGTCCCGACACACCGGGGTAGGCCGGCAGCAGCTTGCGCACGAGCTGACTGCGCAGCGGCGCCCCGGGCGCGACGAGCGCGAGCGCCGGGTTGCGGCGGCTCGGCACGTCGAAGAGACCCTCGGGCGTGAGCTCGGGCCAGGTCAGGGGCGGCGGGCCGTGGCAACTGCAGCGCCGCTCGAAGATCGGCCGGACATCCGCGTCGAAGTCCACGGTGGGCGCGGGGGGACGCGCGCCCCCGGCCACGGCCACGAAGCCGATCTCGAGGGGCTCCGCCAGCGTGGTGCCGTCCAGCGCCCGAACGGCCCCCGGCTCCAGCGTGAACGCGTAGCCCACGCCCGGGGTCAACTCGATCTCCGGCTGGACGAGCACGGCGCGCTCGACCGGGTCGTAGAGCAGCCCGAGGGGCACGTCCGTCTCGGCGGAGACGAGACGCACCCCCGCCGAAGTCACCGGCACCGTCGCCAGATACCGATCGAAGCGGATCTCGATCGGCGCGTTCGCCGGCCAGGGCTCGCCGTCCTCCGGAGCTTGCGCCGCAACCGTCAGCCGACCTTCGGCATCGTTTCCGGCGACGCATCCCGAGAGGCATCCCGACACCCCCGGCAAGAGGGTCGCCAGGAGGCTCCGGAACAGTCCCCGAACGTGCGCAAAACGGCCCGCCGTGCGCGAACTGGGAAAGTTTGACAGGGGAGGAATGGTTGACATTCGGGAGCCGATGGTCTAGCGTGCCCCGGAATCTGGGCCGAATTTGGCCGTAACATCGCGAATTTACACCAATTTTCGCACGAGAGTAATCCATGAGCGCCAATCGCAATCTTTTCCTTGGACTCGTTCTGGGCGGTGCGGCCCTGTCCTTCGCGGGCTGTGGTCCCAAGTACCCCAAGTGCGAGAACGACGAACACTGCCAGGAAAAGGGCGAGTTCTGCGTGAACGGCCTGTGCCAGCAGTGCCGTGACAACAGCCAGTGCACCGGCCCCGGCCAGATCTGCGCCAGCGGCAAGTGCGAGCGCAAACCCGGCTACTGCGACGCCAGCATCGCCTGCCCCGGCAACCAGAAGTGCCGTGACAACGAGTGCGGCCCCGAGTGCATCAACAACGACGAGTGCGGCGCGGGCAAGTACTGCTCGAACGGCGGCTGCATCGAGAAGCCCCAGTGCGGCGATGGCGCGGACAACCCGATGTGCCCGCCGGGCCAGGAGTGCACGGCCGGTCGCTGCCAGATGAAGGTCGCTTCGTGCAACATGAACGACCCGGTGTACTTCGACTACGACAAGTACGCCCTCCGCGGTGACCAGAAAGAGAAGCTCGACGGCATCGCGATCTGCCTGAAGAACAACAGCCTCAACGCCAGCGTCGACGGCCACTGCGACGAGCGCGGCACCGAGGAGTACAACCTCGCCCTCGGCCAGAAGCGCGCCGACACCGCGAAGAAGTACCTGACCAACCTGGGCGTGGGCGCCGACAAGCTCAACTCCGTCTCCTACGGCGAGAGCCAGCCCATGACCAGCGGCAGCAGCGAGGACTCCTGGGGCAAGAACCGCCGCGTGGAAGTCCGCTCGAAGTAATCGGCCGATGAACCTCCGCCGCGCAGCTCGCCTCGCTCTCGGTCTCCTGATCGCCTCGTCGACCTCGGGCTGCGTGTCCTATTGGCGCGGCAAGGAGATCGACTCGGACATCGCGGCGCTGAACGCCCGGATGGACGCGTTGACGGAGAGCCAGCGCGACGGCCAGAAGAAGCAGATGGCGCTGTTGCAGGAGCGCCTCGGCGAGCTGGAGAACCGGCTCGGCGAGGCGATCAGCCAGCTGCAGCGCGGCTCGGCGGACGCAGGGCTCGAGCTCGACAAACTCCGCGAGGAGCTGCGGCAGACCCGCGGCGAGCTCGAAGCCGCCAAGCAGAAGGCCGCCCAGCAGGAGTCCACGGGCATCGCGGTGGCCACGCCCCCCGGCGCCCCGCCCCTGCCCTCGACGGACGCCGAGCTCTACAGCTACGGCTACGACCGTCACAAGGCCGGCGACTGGGACGAGGCCGTGCGCGCCCTCAACGAGTACGCGGTCAAGTACCCCGCCGCGGAGCGCGCGGACAACGCCGTGTACCTCATGGCCGAGGCTTTGGCCTCGAAGAAGGACTACGCCCAGTCCAGCCGCGCGTTGCAGACCGTCCTGCAGAAGTACCCGACGGGCGATAAGGTGGACGACGCCTACATCCTCATGCACGACAACTTCGTCGCGCTGGGGCAGTGCAAGAACGCCATCCCCTTCCTGGAGACGCTGATCGCCGATCAGCCGAAGAGCAACCGCCTCGCCGAGGCGAAGAAGAAGCTCGCCCAGACCAAGAAGACCTGTCGCTGAGGACATGGGCGGGGTCGCAATGACCCTCCCCCCCAAGGTGCAGCGCCGTTCCTCCGATCACAAGGTCGAATGGCGTCGTACGCCAGGGAGGCCTCCGTGACCGTTCTCGCCCTTCGACCCGAATCCACCCCTCGCCCGGCGAGCCAGGTGTCGCTGTGGTGGGTGGGGGCCGGAGCGCTCCCCGCCTTCCTCGAGCGCATCGACCCGGCGCCGCACGTCGCCCCCCGCCCGGAGATGCTGCCCCTCCGCGGCGTCGACCTGGTGGTCGCCGAGACCAGCCTCGAGAACCCCGCCGAGGGCCTGCTCAAGCGCATCCGCGAGCGCTGCCCCCGCGCGGACGTCGTGTTCCTGGTGCCGGATCTGAACGACGTGCGCGAGGTCGCGCTCCTGCAGTCCGGCGCCGGCCTGGTGCTGGACGCCAACGCCCCGGACACCTTGAAGCGCGCGCGGTTCTTCCGCCTGCACCAGTCCACGGGGCACCGCGTCCACCTGCGCAACGCCGATCCCGGCCCGGACGCCGACGACGACGTGCAGGGCCGCCGCCTGATGGCGCTCTCCTTCGCCTCACGCCTGATGACCACCGTGCAGGACGAGACGGAGATCTTCCAGCGCCTCGTCGAGGTCGTCGCGCGGGAGCTCGCCAGCAAGCGCGTGTCGCTCATGCAGGTGAACCGCGAGGCGGGCGTGCTGGAGATGCGCGTCGCCGTGGGAATCCCCAAGGAGATCATCCGCGCCGCCCGCCCGCGCCTCGGGCAGGGCATCGCCGGCACCTGCGCGCTGCTCGGCAAGCCGCTGTTCATCGACGACCACCAGCGCGCCCGCTCCAACGGCGACCTGAGCGAATTCGTGCCTGATGGCAACGAGTTCAAGAACCTGCCCATGTCGCTGACCGTGCCCATCAAGGTGAAGGGCGAGGTCGTGGGCGTCGTGAACGTGACGGACCGCAGCGACGCCGAGCCCTACTCCAACCAGGACATCGCCTTCATCTCCGCCCTGATGGGGCAGGCGGGTTACCTGCTGGAGAACGCCACGCTGCTGCGGCACCTGTCCGCTCTACGCGCCTATAGCGAGCAGGTGGTCAACACGCTGACCGACCCCCTGGCGGTCATCGACGACCAGTTCCGCATCGTGAGCTGCAACACCCGCTTCCAGGCGCAGTTCGCCGCCCAGGCCGGCGACTACCTCTGGGACCGCCTGCCCATCGAGAACGAGGCCCGCACGGCGCTCGCCCATCACACCAGCGGGCAGGCCACCGCCGCCCCGCTCACGGAGTGGACCCTCGACGAGCGGGTCTACGACCCGACGGTCACCCCGTTCAAGCTCGAGACCGCCCAGTCGCGGTACCTGCTCTTCCTGCGCGACGTCACCGCCCGCCGCGCCATGGAGCGCCGCCTGGTGGGCGCCGAGAAGATGGCCTCGCTCGGGGTGCTCGCCGCCGGCGTGGCCCACGAGATCAACAACCCCCTGGCCTTCGTGAAGTCCAACGCCCGCAACGCCGCGGACTACATGAAGGACATGGTCAGCGTGGTCGAGGCCTGGCACACCGCGGCCGACGCCGCCGGCGCGCACCCGGCCTTCGCCAAAGCCCGCGCCGTCGAGGACGCCGTCGACCTCGAGTTCCTCTCCAGCGACCTCGCCCGGATGATGCAGGAGAGCGTCGACGGCGTGGAGCGCGTCGAGAAGATCGTCATCGGCCTGAAGAGCTTCGCCCACCCGGACACGCAGAAGGCACACAAGGTCCGCGTGCAGGACCTCGTCGAGAACGCCATCACGCTCACCCAGGGCAAGTGGAAGTACAAACTCGAGATGCAACGCCGGTTCGCCGACCTCGAGCCCCTGTGGTGCCTGCCGAACCAGCTCGAGCAGGTCTTCATGAACCTGATCGTGAACGCCGCGCAGGCCGCCAAGGAGTGGGGCAAGCTGGAGATCTCGGTGGTCGCCCACGAGGACGACGAGGTCGAGGTCGCCTTCCGCGACACCTGCGGCGGCATCCCGGACGACATCCGCGAGCGGATCTTCGAGCCCTTCTTCACCACGAAGGACATCGGCGAGGGCACGGGCCTGGGCCTGGCCATCGCGTACAACATCATCGAGAACCACGGCGGCCGCATCTGGGTGGACTCGGAGCCCGGCGTGGGTTCGACCTTCCGCATCCGCCTGCCGAGCGGGGACGAAGCCCGGCCCATGGTCGCGCGGCAGGCCTCGCGGTTCCGCATCTGACGCCCGCCGGCGAGCGGCTCAGGGCGTGAGCGAGATCGGCACCGCGGCCGTGGTCGACGCCGTGATCGCCACCTGATCGGCGCCGACCGTGGCGAGCCCGACCTTGGTGCGTGTGATCGTCACCAGCGCCGGCTGACCGAAGAGGTCTGCGTTCTCGGCCACGGCCGACAGCGTGCCCGCGGGGATCTCGAAGCTGCCGTTGTCCGGCACGCCGCAGAACACCCAGGTGCCCGCCTGCGGGTTGAAGTCCGGGAAGCTCGCCGGCAGGACGGTGATGAGCAGGCTCTCGGCACCCGCGCCGTTCCAGCGCACGGTGAGCGCGTCCCCGGCGTTCTGCGACTCGCCGATCTGCTGCTGCGGCGCGGTGATGTTCACCGACTGCGGCGCGGTGACGCTCACCGAGAAGCCGCCCATGTGCGGCCCGCCCGCGGCCTGCGCCGTCAGGTTGGCGCCGTCGTTGAAGATGTCCGTCGGCACGCCGCCGGGCAGCGAATACACCGTGCCATTCGCGCCGGGCGCGGGCTGGAACACCAGGTTGGCGCCGCTCAGACCGGAGACGGTGATGGCGCCGGCGTCGTAGCCCATCGCGGCCGCGGGGGGCGCGGCGTTCGGATCGACCCGCACGGCCGTGCAGCCGGGGTTGTTGGGCAGCTGCCCGGGCTCGGTGATGCTGGCGCTGGCCGAGGCCTGGGGCACCTGGGGCGTCTCCGTGAGCACGATGGCGGCCACGAGCGCCGCGGGCCGGTCGGCGCTGCCGCCACCGCCGCTGCCGCCGACGGGGACGGGGTCACCGCCCGTGCCCCCCGTGGGCACGATGTTCCCGCCCTGACCGTTCCCGCCCGTCGGCACGATGTCGCCGCCCTGGGCGTCGCCGCCCGTGGGCGCGATGTTGCCGCCCTGGCCGTTGCCGCCCACGGGGCCGTTGCCCCCCGTCGGGACGAAGGGCGTGCCCCCGGAGCTCAGGTCGCCGCCCGTGCCCCCGGTGCCGGCGTCGTCGCCGTCGTCGGCCGGGGCGTTGGAGCAAGCGAAGGCGGCGAGCACCGCCAACGACAGGGAGGAGATGCGGAGTTTGGCGCGAGCGTTTTGCATGGCCGGGGATGGTAGCACCGGGGGGTCGGTTGCCAATACTTTCGCCCCTGTGGTAAGGGCGCGGCGGATAAATCGCTTCTTTGCGAAGGGACCTGCGCGCATGTCCGCCGCCAACGACTCATCGCCGACCCCCGAGGTCGCCTCGCTCGACCGCGAGATGGACGCCCTCGGGGCGCGCGCCCGTGCGGCCAACCGCCTGCTCGCCCGCTCGCCCGGCCCCGTGCGCAACGCCGCGCTGCTCGCCATGGCCGACGCCCTCGGCGCAAACAAGGACGCCCTGCTCGCGGCCAACGCCCTGGATCTCACGGCCGCCGAGGGCCGCGGGATCTCCGGCGCGATGCTCGACCGCCTGCGCCTGACCCCCACCCGCCTCGACGACATGGCGAAGAGCCTGCGCGAGATCGCCGCCCAGCCGGACCCCATCGGCGAGGTCCTCGGCCTGACCGTGCGCCCCAACGGCCTCAAGGTCGGCCAGATGCGGATCCCGCTCGGGGTCATCGGCATCGTGTACGAGGCCCGGCCGAACGTGACCACGGACGCCGCCGGCCTGTGCCTGAAGAGCGGCAACGCCGTCTTCCTGCGCGGCGGCAGCGAGGCGCAGCACTCCAACGGTGCGCTGATCGACGTCCTGCGCGCGGCCATCACCGCCGCCGGGCTCCCCGCGGACGCGGTCATGACGCTGCCGAGCACCGATCGCGCGTGGATCCTGGCCATGCTGCGCGCCGAGCGCTGGATCGACCTCTGCATCCCCCGCGGCGGCGAGGCGCTGATCCACTTCGTCGTCGAGAACGCACGCGTTCCGGTGATCAAACACTACAAGGGCGTCTGCCACGTCTACGTGCACGCCGCGGCGGACCTGAAGAAGGCCGTGGACATCTGCTACAATGCGAAGGTCCAGCGCCCCGGAGTCTGCAACGCCCTGGAGACCTTGTTGGTCGACGCAAACATCGCCGCCGAATTCCTGCCCCTCATGGCCGCGCGTCTCGGCGCCGCCGGGGTCGAGTTCCGCGGGGACGCCGAGACCTGCGCGCTCCTGCCCCAGGCGGTGCCCGCCACCGAGGCCGACTGGCACGCGGAGTACCTGGACCTGATCCTGGCGGTCCGCGTCGTGCCCGACGTCGACGCCGCCATCGCCCACATCGAAACCTATGGCTCCGATCACACGGAGTCGATCGTCTCTGAAGATTACTCGGTCGTTCAGCGTTTCCTGGATGAAGTGCAGAGCTCGGTGGTCATCGCCAACGCCTCGACCCGCTTCTCCGACGGCGGTCAGCTCGGCCTCGGGGCCGAGATCGGCATCAGCACGACGCGGCTGCACAGCTACGGACCCATGGGCGCCCTCGACCTGACCACCCGCAAGTATGTGATCTACGGGTCCGGTCAAATCAGGAGCTGAAGGAGCTCAAACCTAGGCATGACTTCAAAACAACTCGCCGTTTTCATCGCCGATGCCCTGGCCGACAAGAAGGCCGCCGACATCACGCTCCTCGATGTCCACGATCTCGTGGGCTACACGGACGTGTTCGTCGTCTGCACGGGCCGCAGCGACCGCCTGGTCAAGGCCCTGGCGGACCACGCCGAGCGCATGGTCCGCACGGAGCTGCGCCTGCACCCCATCGGCGTCGAGGGCGTGGAGCGCGGCCTCTGGGCGCTCATCGACTTCGGGGACGTCGTCGTCCACATCTTCCGCGAGCACGAGCGCGTGTTCTACGACCTCGAGGGCCTGTGGGAGGACGCGCCGCGCGTGCCCTACGAGCCCCCGGCCCCGACGGCCGCGACGGGCACCTGAGCGCGCGCCGACGGTGAAGATCGTCGTCGCCGCCGTCGGCAAGGTGAAGGCGGGCCACTTCGAGGCCGGCTGTCAGGACTACCTGGGCCGGCTCGCCCACAGCTTCCCCACGCGGGTGGTCGAGGTGAAGGACGCCCCGCGCACGGGCGGCGGCACCCCCGAGCGCTGGAAGGCGCTGGAGGCCGCGGGCATCCTGGCGGCGATCCCGCCCGGCGGGCGCCTGGTGGCGCTGGACGAGCGGGGCACGAACCCGACCTCGGTGGCCTTCGCCGAGTACCTGGGCAAGCTGCGCGACCAGAGCGTGCCGACCGTGGTCTTCGCCATCGGCGGCCCCGACGGCCTGGACGAGAGCGTGCGCCAACGCGCGGACCGCGTGATCTCGTTCGGCGCGATGACGATGCCGCACGAGTTGGTGCGGCTGGTGCTGCTGGAGCAGCTCTATCGGGCGGGCACGATCCTCGCCGGCACGCCCTACCACCGGGTTTGAACCGACCCGCCGACGACTCAGTCGTCGTCGTCGTCCTCGCCCTTGGTGACGTGGCCCTTCTCGTACTCGATGTTGTAGCGCTTCAGCAGGCGGCGGAAGTTGGAGCGCTCGACATCGGCGTGGCGGGCCGCCGCGGCGACGTTCTTGTAGCGGTTCATCAGACCGCGCAGATACACGACGCGGAACGAGGTCTCGGCGCGCTCCATGGCCTCGCGCATGGTGAGCTCGAGGTCCACCTGGCCGAGCATGGGGTCGAAGGCGAGGCCGCCGTTCTCCTTGGCGCCGACCTCCGGGGGCAGGCTCTTGTTCGTGAGCTCCTCGGTGGCCTCGACGATCACCGCGCGCTCGATGGCGTTGTCGAGCTCGCGGATGTTGCCCTTCCAGTCGTGGGCGCGCAGGACGTCCATGCAGGGGCCGGCGATGTTGCGGATCAGCTTGCCGTTGCGCGCCGTGTGGCGCCGCAGGAAGTGATAAGCCAGCCGGGGGATGTCCTCACGCCGATCGTTCAGCGTGGGCATCTTGATCTCGATGACCTTGAGCCGGAAGTAGAGGTCCTCGCGGAACGACCCCTGGCTGATGGCCGATTGGAGATCGGCGTTGGTCGCCGCCACCACGCGCACGTTGACCTTGATGTCCTTGGTGTCCTGCAGGGGGCGGATCACGCCGTCCTGGAGCACGCGCAGCAGCCGCGTCTGGGCCTCGACCTCGAGGTTGCCGATCTCGTCGAGGAAGATCGTGCCGCCGTTGGCCGCCTGGAACAGGCCCTCCTTGGCGCCGGAGCGCGCGCCGGTGTAGGCGCCCGGCGCGTGGCCGTAGAGCTCCGAGACCATGAACTCCTTGGTCAGCACGCCGCAGTCGACGTGCACGAAGGGCGCGTCCTTCCGCGGGCTGCGGTCGTGGATGGACCGCGCGATGGCGCTCTTGCCGGTGCCCGTGGGCCCGGTGATCAGCACGTTCGAGTTGACCTTGGCGACCTGGTTGACCAGGGACATGACCGCCTTCATGGAAGGCGCCACGCTGTCGACGAGCGCGCCGGTGGGCGAGGCGTCCACCTGGTCGCGGAGGGCCTGGTTCTCGTCGTGCAGGCGCTTGAGCCGCGCGGCCTGCCGCACGCGGTTCACGCACTCCTCGATCTCGACGAAGGGTTTGGTCAGGTAGTCGAAGGCCCCCTCGCGCATCGCCTTGACCGCATCCTGGATGCTGGCCTTGGCGGTCATCACGATGACCTCGATCTCCGGCCGGGCCTGTTTGACCCGCCGCAGAAGCTCCATGCCGTCGATCCCCGGCATCATCACGTCCGTGACGACGACGTCGATCTTGCTGGCGGCGAGGGCCTGCAGGGCCTCCTGACCGTTGGCACAGACCGTGACCTCGAACTCGTCGCTGCGCAGGATCACGCGCCAGACCTTGAGAATCAGCGGGTCGTCGTCGACGACGAGCACCTTGACGGCCGCCGTCTGCGCGACGGGCCGCCCCACTTGAGCGTTCATGGCATCCCCTTGACGGTCGCCGCGGGCAACCGGATGTCGAAGCAGGCACCGCCCTCGGGACCCTCGCCCACCGACACGCTGCCGCCGTGATCACGCACGACGTTGCGGACGATGGCGAGCCCCAGGCCCGTACCGCTCTTGTTCTGAGCCTTGGTCGTGAAGAAAGGCGCGAAGACCTTCTCGCGCAGCGCCGGCGGAATCCCCGGCCCGGAGTCGGAGACGCGGATGCGGACCATGTGTTCGCCGACCAGGTTCTCGGCGATGATCTGCAGCCGCCCGGGTCCGTCGATGGCCTGCACCGCGTTGTTGATGAGGTTCAGGAAAACGGACTTCAGTCCGTCCACCACCCCGCGCACGGGCCAGAGGTCCTCCGGCTCCTGCCGCAGGATCTCGACCTTCTTGGTCGAAGACTGCGTGAGCACGGAGACCCGCACCACGCCGTCGATGAGCTCGCGCAGGTTGATGTCCGTGAAGTCCACGGGGCCGCCGGGCCGGGAGTAGTCCAACAGCGCCTGCACGATGTTGCGGCAGCGGCGCGCGGCCTCCTCGATCTCGTTGGCCATCCCGAACGTGTCGGGATCCGTGCCCTCCGTGAGCCGCGCCAGCACCTGACTGAAGCTCAGGATGCCGGTCAGCGGGTTGTTCAGCTCGTGGGCCACGCAGCCGGCCAGCTCGCCGATGGCGGCGATCTTCTCCAGCATGAGCATCTGGCGCTGCAGTTCGCGCTCCTCGGTCACGTCCTCGTAGTGACAGACGGCCACGTTGTCGCCGGCCCCGGTCTCCTCGCCGGCCTCGGCGAGCGGCCAGGTGGTGACCTTCCAGGTGCGCCCGTGCCGCTCGTCCGTGACCTCGACGGCGGCGCCGGCGGTGTTCTGGCCGAGCGCGAGCGGACACTTCTCGCAGGGTGTATCCCGCCCGAAGAGGGCCTCGTGGCACCGCTGGCCGAGCAGCCCGCGGATGTCCAGCTCGGCGGCGCTGGCGGCGGCCAGGTTGGCCCGCACCACCCGCAGCTCGGCGTCCACCAGCGTGAGCGGATCGGCGATGGCGTCGAACGTGCGGCGCCACTCGCGGCTGGCCCGCGCCAGATCCCGCGTGCGCTCCTCGACCCGGGTCTCCAGCACGCGGTTCGTCTCGGCGAGCACGCCGAGCAGGTGGTCGCGCTCGGCCAGGATGCGCCACTGGTCCATGCACTCGCGCACGGTCTCGACGAGGCGGTGGTTCTCCCACGGCTTCATCAGGAACCGATGGACGCCGCCCTCGTTGATGGCCCGCTGCAGGTTGTCGACGTTGGCCTTGTAGTCCGCGGTGAGCAGGATGCGCTGCACCCGCGGATGACTCTGGCGCACCTGGGACAAGAACCACGCGCCATCGTGGCCGGGCATCTGGAAGTCGCTGATGACGACCTGGACGTCCACCTGGCTGAGCCGCTCGAGGCCCTCGAGCGCGCTGTACGCCTTGTAGACCTTGATGCGCTGGCGCTCGAAGATCCGCTCGACGGCGGAGCAGATGAAGTGCTCGTCATCGACGACCAGGAGGGCCGGCTGGAATTCGACGAGGGGGACCTCGTGATTTTCTGGGCTGACGTTCACCGGGTTTCCGTCCACTGGGAGGGCGCCTTGGCTGGCTGCGTTCTCCTGGTGGTTACGGCGTAATCGAGGACTTACGTGAGTCCTGAAAAATCCCCCTCGTCGATGAGGATCGCACCATTGTCGTCCCGGACGATGGAGGCGATGCCCGGATGGGTGTTCTCCAGCTTGCGGATGACGTCCGCCTGGCGCTTGAGCAGCTCGAGCAGGCGCTTGTTCTCACGCTCGGTGCGCTGCTGCTCCAGGGCGAGGTGGATCGTCAGCTTGATCTCCGTCTCGTCCCAGGGCTTGCGCAGGAAGCGGTAGATCTCGCCCTCGTTGATGGCGGCGACCACGGTGTCCATCTCGGCCTGGCCGGTGAGGATCACCCGCGCGGTGTCCGGGAAGAGCAGGCGCACCCGCCGCAGCAGGTCGAGCCCGGTCATCTGGGGCATCAGGTGGTCGGTGATCAGCAGGTCGACGTGGTCGTCCCGCATGATCTGCAAGGCCTCGGCCGCCGACTCTGCCAAGGAGACCCGGTAGGGCTCTTTTCGCAGGGTGCGTCGCAGGGCCGAACGCACGCTCGCTTCATCGTCGACGATGAGGATATGGGGCTGGTTGTCTTTTTCCGTGCGCTCGACGGTCATGTTGCTCTCCGCTCGGGCCAATGGGGCCGTGACTGCGGATACGGCGAAACGGCGGCCGGAATTGAGGCCGGGGGCGAGGCGGACACCGATCCCGCGGGGGCGCGCCTCTTGACTTGAGGGGAGGTGGCCGCTAATCACCGGCGGCCGCGCCTGCGAGCCCGCATCGGCGGCATCCCACCCCCCGCACAGGGAGCACCCATGGCCACCCGCAAGAAACCCGCCGCGCCGGCGCCCGCCGAGACCGAAGCCCAGTCCCCTGCGACCGTCGAGGCCGCACCGGCGCCCGCCAAAGGCAAGAAGGCCACCAAGGCCGCGCCCGCGCCCGTCGAGGCTGCGCCCGTCGAGGCCGCGCCCGCGCCCGTCGAGGCCGCGCCCGCGAAGCCGGTGAAGCCCGCCAAGGCCCCGAAGGCCGCCAAGGCTGCGCCCGAGGCCGTCGCGCCGGCCGCAGAGCCCGAGGCCGTCGCGCCGGCGCCGGAGAAGGCCCCCAAGGCCGAGAAGGCCCCCAAGGCCGAGAAGGCCCCCAAGGCCGAGAAGGCCCCGGCCAAGCGCTCGAAGAAGGCCGCCGAGCCCGAAGCCGCCGAGCCCGAGGCCGAAGAGCCCGAGGCCGAAGAGTCCGACGCGCTCGATGCCGCCGAGCCCGAGGCCGCCGAGCCCGCGGCCCCGCCGGCGCCCAAGGCCCCCTACGTGGAGCCCCTCCCCGAGCTGCCGGACGCCTTCGGCGCCGATCGCATCGTGGTGATGGCGCGCGACCCCGAGTCGGCGTTCATCTACTGGGAGCTCACGCCGGACGGCGTCGGCCGCGCCCGCAGCGCCCTGGGCGCCTCGGCCGAGCGCGCGCAGCTGGTGCTGCGCCTGTACCGCGGCGAGGGCGACGCCGCCACGGCCGAGGACCACCCCGTCCGCGACTGGCTCGGCCGCCACACCTGGCACGCCGACCGCGCCGGACAGCGCCTGGGCGCGAGCATCGGCTTCCTGGCGGACGGCGTGTTCGTGCACGTCACGCAGGCCGCGCCGGCCCGACTGCCCCGCCGGGCCCCCGGGGATGCCCCCGTGCGTTTCGTCCGCGTGGGCCCCAAGGCCCTGACCCGGGCCGAGAGCGCCCCGCCCCCCGCGGCGTCGGGCGTGCGCATCAGCTACACCCTCGAGAGCGGCGGCCACGACGCCGGCGGCCCCGGTGACACCCAGGCCAGCCCGGGCAACCCGGCCGGCGCGCCCGCGGGCAGCCGCCACCTCGTCGGCACGTCCGGTCGTTCCGGGGGTGTGCGATGAGCGACGCAAGACCGGCCCCCATCGGCACGCTGTCGGTGGTCCTGCACCACCACCTGCCGTACATCCGCCACCCCGAGCACCCGTTCTTCCTCGAGGAGCGCTGGCTGTTCGAGGCCATCAACGAGACCTACCTGCCCCTGATCGACGCCTGGCGCCGGCTGGAGCAGGAGGGCACGGCGTTCTGCTTCACCATGAGCATGACGCCCCCGCTGGCCAACATGCTGGAGGACGAGCTGCTGATGCAGCGCTTCCGCCGCCACATGGACCAGCTCCGCGAGCTGTCGGACAAGGAGGTCGTCCGCACGAAGGACGATCCGGAGTTCAACCGCATCGCGCGCTTCTACCAGGAGCGGTTCGCGCACCAGTCGGACCTGTTCTCGCGCGTGCTCCGCGGCAACCTGCTCGGCGAGTACCGCCGCCTGCAGGACAAGGGCCACCTGGAGATCGTCACCTGCACGGCGACGCACGGGTTCCTGCCCCTGATGAACCACGACCGCGCCGCCATGCGCGCGCAGATCTCCGTGGCCGCCGCCGACTACCGCCGCATGTTCGGGCGCACGCCGCCGGGCATCTGGCTGGCGGAGAGCGGCTACTTCCCCGGCTGCGACGAGATGCTCGCGGACGAGGGCATCCGCTACTTCTTCGTGGACACGCACGGCATCCTGAACGCCAGCAGCCCGCCGGTGTACGGCGTCTTCGCGCCGATCTACTGCCCCGGCAGCGGCGTGGCGGCCTTCGGGCGCGATCCGGAGAGCAGCAAGCAGGTCTGGTCGAGCAAAGAAGGCTACCCCGGCGACTTCGGGTACCGCGAGTACTACCGCGACATCGGCTGGGACCTGCCGATGGACTACATCGGGCCCTACGTGCACCCGGACGGCATCCGCCTGAACACGGGCCTGAAGTACCACCGCATCACGGGACCCACGGCCCACAAGGCCCCCTACGACCCCTGGCACGCCCGCGCCAAGGCGGACGAGCACGCCGGCAACTTCCTGTTCAACCGGCAGGCGCAGGCGCGCTGGCTGGCCCCGCAGATGGACCGCCCGGCCAACATCGTCTCGCCCTACGACGCCGAGCTCTTCGGCCACTGGTGGTTCGAGGGCCCCTGGTTCCTGGAGTCGCTGGCCCGGCGCATCCACCAGACGCAGCACGAGATCGCGCTCACCACGCCGCTGCGCTACCTGGACGCCAACCCCGTGAACCAGGAGGCGCAGCCCTCTCTGTCCAGTTGGGGCGAGAACGGCTACGCCTCGTTCTGGTGCAACGAGACGAACGAGTGGATCTACCGCTACCTGCACCACGCGGCGGATCGCATGCACCAGCTGGCCACCACCCACACCGCGCCGGACGACCTGCAGCGCCGGGCGCTCACTCAGGCCGGCCGCGAGCTGCTGCAGGCGCAGGGCAGCGACTGGGCGTTCATCATGAAGACGGGCACCGTGGTCGAGTACGCCGTCCGGCGCACGCGCGACCACCTGCAGGCCTTCAGCCGTCTGGACGACATGCTCAGCGGCCGCGCCGCGCTGGACGCCGACTGGCTCGCCGCGCGCGAGGCCCAGTGGAAGGCCTTCCCCGACCTGGACTACCGCGCCTGGGCCCGGCGCTGAGCCGACCGGGCACATGCGGCAGTACTTCCTCGATCCCACGCCGCAGGGCGTCGCCCGGCCCGGTTTCCTCGACGACCTGAACGCCGAGCAGCGTCGGGTCGCCGAGGCGGGCGCCGGGCCGCTCCTGGTGCTGGCCGGCGCGGGCACGGGCAAGACGCGCACGCTGGTCTACCGCGCCGCCCACCTGCTCTCGCAGGGCGTGGAGCCCGAGCGGCTGCTGATGCTCACGTTCACCAACCGCGCGGCCAAAGAGATGACCGAGCGGCTGAACCAGCTCGTGCCCATCGACGCCGACCGGCTCTGGGCGGGCACGTTCCACCGCATCGGCAATCGCATCCTGCGGCGCTTCGCCGACCGGCTGGGTTACGGCACGAACTACGGCATCGTGGCCCGGGACGAGGCCGAGGACCTGATGGGCGCGGTCATCGTCGAGATGCTGCCCACGGTGGAGGGCCGGCGCTTCCCCAAGCCCGAGGTCCTGCTCTCGATGCTGTCCTCGGCGGTGAACACCGACCGGCCGCTGAAGGACGTCGTCCATCGGGACTACGTGCAGTTCTTCCCGCTGATGCCGAAAATCGATGAAGTTCTCACGGGTTATCTGCAGAAGAAGCTCGAGACGAACGTCATGGACTACGACGATCTGCTCGTGAACTGGCGCCTGCTGCTGACGGACTTCGAAGACGTCCGCGCGCAGTACCAGGAGCAGTTCGAGTACATCCTCGTGGACGAGTACCAGGACACGAACCGCCTGCAGTCGGCCGTGATCCGGCTGCTCGCCGAGCCCCGGTGCAACCTGATGGTCGTGGGGGACGACTGCCAGGCCATCTACTCGTTCCGCGGCGCGACCGTGAAGAACATCCTCGATTTTCCTCAGGAATATCCGGGCGCCCAGGTGCATCGGCTGGAGACGAACTACCGGTCGATCCCGCAGGTGCTGGACATCGCCAACGCCTCCATCCGGCACAACCGGCACCAGTTCGACAAGACGCTGAAGTCCACGCGGGACGCCGGCGAGCGGCCCGCCTACGCCATCCTGACGGACGGCGACATGCAGGCGCGGTTCGTGGCGCAGCGGGTCCTGGAGCTGCGGGACGAGGGCGTGGAGCTGACATCGATCGCCGTGCTCTACCGCGCCCACTACCAGGCCATGGAGCTCCAGCTCGAGCTGCAGCGGCGCGGGGTGCCCTTCACCATCCGCAGCGGCCTGCGGTTCTTCGAGCAGGGGCACATCCGGGACCTGCTCGCCCACCTGCGCATCCTGGTGAACCCGCTCGACCAGCTCGCCTGGCTGCGCGTGCTCAAGCTGCGGGACGGCATCGGCAATCGCCACGCGTCGACGCTCTACGCCGAGCTCGCCCGGGGCGGCGACCCCTTCGGCGCGCTGCGCTCGGGCACCGTGGGCCACAGCCTGCCGAGCCGCGCGCGGAAGTCCTTCGACGAGGTCCGCGAGCTGCTGCTGGACCTGACGCGGCCCGCGATGGTCTCCAACCCGCAGGCGCTCTTCGACGCCGTGCTGGCCTCGGGCTACGAGATGCACCTGCGGGCGTCCGCCGAGAACGCCGAGCAGCGGGTCGAGGACATCCGGCAGCTCGGCCACTTCGCAGCGCAGTTCGACGACGTGCCCGGCTTCCTGCAGGAGCTGGAGCTGGTCGAGAGCGTGGCCGCCCAGGACCTGAAGAAGGGCGGCCAGCCCGACGAGTGCCTGGTGCTCTCCACCGTGCACCAGGCCAAGGGCCTGGAGTGGAAGGCCGTGTTCGTGCTGGGGCTGTCCGAGGGCATGTTCCCCCTGGCCCGGGCCCTGCGGACGATCGACGAGGAAGAAGAAGAACGCCGCCTGTTCTACGTGGCCGTCACCCGCGCCAAGGAGCTCCTGTACCTGTGCCACCCCCAGTGGGGGCGCGACCGGGAGCGCAGCCGGGTGCTGTTGCGGCCGAGCCGGTTCATTCACGAGGTCCTGTCGCGGCGGCCGGACCTCGTCGAGAAGTGGCAGATCGGGGAGCGTCGATGAGCCCGCCGGGAGAGCACGGTTTCTGGTTCTGGGTGGCGTTCTGGATCCCCGCCGTCCTGATGATGTTCGCGTTCGCGCGCTACCTGTTCCGGGAGCAGTGGGGCGAGCTGAAGACGCTGCGGTTTTTGACCAACCAGCTCGGCCCCTACTACGACGAGTTCGACCCGCCCAACCTGAACACCTGGGTGAACCGCTGCGCGCCCCACGTGTGGCACGGCTGGCGCCTGCGCGACTTCTCCGGACTGGAGGGCTTCGCCACCGCGGGCTGCCTCGCGCAGGCCGCCGCGAAGTTCGAGGCCGAGTCGCGGGCGGGCCTGGTCTTCGAGGGGCGGCTCGACAAGGTCCTGAAGATCCACTTCCTGGACCTGCGCTTCGTGGGCCCGGGGCCGGCGCCCGCGGACATCGAGCTGCGGCTGCGCGTGGAGTCGCACGCCTCCGACGCCCTGCGCGGCCCGGCGGGTCCCGTGGCCGGCACGCAAACGGAGTTGTCACAGCTCCAGCATTTCTGGACCCTGCGACACGACGGTCGACAATGGAGGCTCGCGGCGATCGAGTCGGCGCAGGGGGACCATCCCCCCCTGCCCCCGGCGCCGCCCTTGCCGGGTCTGCTGGACTGGAAACGCGCCCCCGCGGCAGTGGCTGCGAAAGACGACACGGAAAACGGGACGGGAGAGCATCAGTGAAACGAAACGGCGGGATTCTCGCGTGTCTGCTGGCCCTGGGCCTCGGCGCGTGCGGCAGCGACGGCGGATCGGGTTCGGACGCCGACGCGGGCGCGGGGACCGGCGGCGGTGCCGGTGGCGCCGCGGGCGGTGGGGCCGGGGGCGGCGCGGGCGGCGAGGCCGCG
>CAINDO010000029.1 GCA_903847385.1 uncultured Myxococcales bacterium | reverse complement strand
GGTCGTCGCGGTCAGCCCGACCCCGGGGCCTGAGGGCAGGCGCCGGGGGGCGACGCGCGTCCGTCGTCCGCTGGTGGTTCGCTCCGCGCAACCGGTGCGGACAAACGCCGACTTGCATCTCGTGGGCTCGATGGCTATGCGTCGCGCAATTCCCATCATGGGGCGGGTCTTCCCTCGAGGCGCCCGTGCCCAAAGAGTCCCCCCAAGTTGTACTCGATGAGGTCGCCGCCAAGGTGCGCCTCGGTCGGCCGCTTTCGATCAGCGAGGCCGCGCTCTGGTTGGGGGTCGACCGCAACACCCTGGCCGCGAACCTCAGGCTCGTGGCGTTCGGGGACCACCCGCGCCTCGCCGTGGGCGAAGTGCCCTGCCGAGCGGTGGGCACGCGCAAGCTGGTGTTCCCCGGAGATGTGCTAGCGTCGGCCCCAGCACCGACCGGCGCGTTCTCGGGGCCATGTGCACTGGAGAACGAACATGTCGAAACCACACCTCGTGAAGGAGCGCCTGCGAATCCGCATGCTGGGAGGAGGGAAGACGATCGACCGCTGGATCAACTTCGCCATTGGCGACGTGGATCAGGCTGAGCGGGCGGCCTGCCGGGGGCTCATCCTCCCGGCGAAGGACCTGTGGGACGTGAAGAAGCAGATGCGCGAGCTGACCGCGATGGCCACGAGCGCTCTGCAGGAGGGGCGAGCCGAGGACTTCCTGTCCGACCTCGACCGCGTCGGTCGGGGGCTGCCGGTGAATCAGTCGCCGACGGTCCCGACCTTCGCCGAATACGCCAAGGAGTGGCTCGAGGTGGCCCTGTCCGCGGACTCGGTCACGGAGAGCGAACGCGAGAGCGCCACGAGCATCCTGAAGCTGCACCTCGTGCCGTTCTTTGGGCGGGAGCGGCTCAACGCGATCTCGCCGCGCCTGGTCGACCGCTACAAGGTCGAGAAGAAGCGGCAGGTGCACCAGTTCGGGACCGGCTACTCGGCGAAGGCCATCAACAACCAGCTCTCGGTCCTGCGCCGCGTGCTGGTCCGTGCCGAGGAGCACGAGCTGATCGACCGCGTCCCGCTCTCGACGCGGATGTGGGCCAAGGTCGAGCGGCCCGAGGACGACGGCAACTGGCTGGTGCCCGACGAGGAGAAGGCCCTGATCTCCTGGCTCTGGCAGCAGCCGGACGACGCGAGCGGACGCCACCTGGCGTTGCTCGTCCAGGTGGTCGCGGGGCTGCGCTTCGGCGAGCTGCGTGCCCTCCAGAAGGCCGATCTCGACGTGGCGGGGGGTGGACTCCACATCCGCCGTTCCCAGGCCCGCAAGGCCGTAGGGACGCCCAAGAACAAGCACGCGCGGTTTCAGCCGCTGCCCGACGACCTCGTGCAACGGCTGCGCCGGTACTTGTTGACCACCGAGGGCCAGCGGCTCTTCGTCGGCGACCGGGGCGGCGACCTCTCGAACAACGTGCTGAACCGGGCGCTGCGTGCAGCGTGCCAGTCGGCCGGGGTGCGTGAGGTCAGCAGCCACGGTCTTCGGCGGACGGCCGGCTCGAGCTACGGCTACCTGGGCCAGAGCCAGCGGGCCATCGCGTCCATGCTGGGGCACACCGACCTCAAGGCCACGGAGCGCTACGTCCGCGTCCACGAGGGCCATCGCCACCAGCTCGTCGAGCGACGGTGGGCGGGCACGAAGGTCGCCCTTCAGGCCGCCGAAAATGCCCCCGCGGAGGCCCCTTCGGACGGTCCCGTGGGGGACCTCGTGGGGGACCTCACGTAGTCTCCGGAAAAATGTTCTTTGATTCCGGATAGTTAAGTGGTGGAGGCGCCGGGAGTCGAACCCGGGTCCGAAAGTGTTTCAGCTGCCGGCGTCTACAAGTTTGTTTCGCGTTTTATCGTCACCGTGGCGGCGCCCACGAACGGGCTACGACACGACCATCCCGAGGTATCTTTCGCGTCCGGGTATCGGGCACCCCCGGAAACGGCAGTCCGCTGCATTTGCGCCCCGTTCAACTCCGCGGAAGGAAAGTTGGCGGAACGGCGCTCGGCTACTTTTTAGGCAGCGAGCGCGAATTCAACATCATCGTTCGCAGTTGTCTGCGTTCCGCCTTTATTAACGCGGAGACAGAAATCCGCGACCTGCGACCGGAGTTTCCCACCCCCGTCGAAACCATTCGCCCCCAGATTGGCAAAGAACGCGCTCGCACCGTAGTGACGGTGCCCCCCCACGTCAAGTCAGCCCCGCGCGCTGAACTGCCGCATCTCGCGCCGGTCTTCGCGGTCGCGCTCGGTGTTGCGCTTGTCCACGTCCTTCTTGCCGCGGGCCAGCGCGATCTGGACCTTGGCGAACCCGTTGGAGAAGTAGACCTCCAGCGGGATGCAGGTGTGCCCCGCACGCTCGATGCCCGTCCGGATCTTCTCGATCTCGTTGGGGTGCAAGAGCAGCTTCCGCGTGCGCCTGGGCTCGTGGTTGTTGCGGTTGCCGTGCGTGTACTCGGGGATGTGCACGTGGGCCAGGAAGGCCTCGTGGTCCCGCACGTAGATGTAGCCGTCGCCCAGGGTGCACTTGGCGTCCCGCAGGCTCTTGACCTCGGTGCCGGTCAGCATGATGCCGGCCTCCCAGGTCTCGATGATCTCGTACTCGAAACGCGCCCGCCGGTTCGTGGCGACGTTCTGTACGCCTTTGACTTTGGGGGCCACGTCGAAAAACTCTCTCCGAGCAGGTCGTAAGCCGAGTTCTGTCTCCCACGCCGGTCACCCGAACGTGGGGGATGGTCATTCATCTACTTTCCGTGTTGCCACGGACCTTCAGCGACCTGACCCGAGGCGACCAGGTGGGCACCTGGGCTGCTTTTGCAGCGCCCCGAAACGGTCTTGCTCCAGGTGGGGTTTACCTTGACGAGGACGGTCACCCGCCCCCCGGTGCGCTCTTACCGCACCCTTTCACCCTTACCGACGCGCCCTTTCGAGCGCGCTGGCGGTTTGCTTTCTGTGGCACTTTCCTTCGGGTCACCCCGACTGGCCGTTAACCAGCACCACGCCCTGCGGAGCTCGGACTTTCCTCCCGCGTCTTTTGGACGCCGGCGACCACCTGACCTACTCGGAGAGAGAACCGGTTTCGTCCTTGGCGCCGGGCGCCGGACGGTAGACGAGGATGCGGCTGCAGTTGGCGCAGGCCTCCATGGTCTCCATGCGCATCAGGCGGATGAAGACCTGGGGCGGCACGGCGATGTTGCAGCCCGTGCACGTCTCCGTGGAGATCGCGATGACGGCCTGGCCGTTGCGCCCCTTGGAGATGCGCTCGTACTTGGACACGAGCTCGCGGCTGAGCGTGCCGAGCAGGGCCTTGCGGCGATCCTGCAGCTCGTTGACGCCCGCCTCTTTGACGGTGATCTCGTCGCGGACCTTGGACTCGATGGCGCGCATGTCCTGGACGAGCTTGTTGCGCTCCTCGGTGCGGCGCTGGTGGTCGACCTCGACCCCCTTGAGCTGCTCCTGGAGCTTGGAGAGCTCCTCGGCGCGGGCCTGGCTGGACTTGCGCGCGTTGTCGAGCTCCTTGTTGAGCGCCGTCAGCTCCTTCTGCGACTGGATGGTGTTCATCCGGGCGCGCGAGCGGCTGATGTTGGCCTCGGCGTCGCGGATCTCGTCCTCTTTCTCCCGGCAGAAGTTCGCGGTCTCCGAGATCCGGTCGGCGACGATGCTCAGCATCTTGTCGAAGACGGCCAGGCTCTCCTGGTTCTCCTTCTCGATTCCGGCGAGACGCGTCCGCGCCTCACGAAGATCACGCAGGGCTTCGTCGATGCGCTGGAGTTCGACGAGATTTTCCAGGGTCTGCTTCACCATACGCTCCATCGGCCCGGTCTCTTCGCCGGGCCACGGTCACCATATTCGCTACTCATGGGCCCACCAGGATTCGAACCTGAGTCCAACCGGTTATGAGCCGGCGGCTCTGACCGCTGAGCTATAGGCCCCCACTCACGTCTCCACGAAGGACCGCAGGCGCTTGCTGCGCGAGGGATGCCGCAGCTTGCGCAGGGCCTTCGCCTCGATCTGCCGGATGCGCTCGCGGGTCACCTCGAAATCCTGACCGACCTCCTCCAATGTGTGGTCGGACTTTTCGCCGATGCCGAACCGCATGCGCAAGACCTTCTCCTCGCGAGGCGTGAGCGTGGCCAGGACTTTGCGGGTCTGCTCCTGAAGGCTGAGGTTGATCACGGCGTCCGAGGGGCTCACCGCGCCCTTGTCCTCGATGAAGTCGCCGAGGTGGCTGTCCTCTTCTTCACCGATGGGCGTCTCGAGGGAGATGGGCTCCTTGGCGATCTTCAGGACCTTGCGGACCTTGTCGAGCGGCAGGTCCATCTTCTCGGCGATCTCCTCGGGCGTGGGCTCGCGGCCCATCTCCTGCACGAGGTACCGGCTGGTACGGATCAGCTTGTTGATCGTCTCGATCATGTGGACCGGGATTCGGATGGTCCGGGCCTGATCGGCGATGGCGCGGGTGATGGCCTGACGGATCCACCACGTCGCATAGGTGCTGAACTTGTAGCCGCGCTTGTACTCGAACTTGTCGACGGCCTTCATCAGGCCGATGTTGCCCTCCTGGATGAGGTCCAGGAACTGCAGGCCGCGGTTCGTGTACTTCTTGGCGATGCTGACCACGAGGCGCAGGTTGGCCTCGACGAGCTCGGACTTGGCGCGCTCGGCGGCGCGCTCGCCCTGCGTGATGGCCGAGTAGAGCTTCTTGAGCGCCTCGGTCTCCATGCCGGCTTCCATCTCGACGCGGCGCAGCTTGCGCAGGGCGTAGCCGAGCTGGCGGTCGACCACCATCACGCGGTCGAGGTCGAGATCGCCGTACTTCTTGATCCAGGCCTTGAGCTTGGTGTCGTTGTCCGCCAGGTGGCGCTCGTGCACCATCTTGCGGAAGGCCTTGGGATCGGCCACGCGGTAGCGGTCGCCGAGGTCCGAGAGCTGCGACTCGGCCCGCTCGACGCGGTGGCGCAGCGTCTTGACGCGGCTGACCATGCGGTCGACGACGCGCTTGTTGAACGCGACCTCGTTGAGGTGGGTCTCGATCTCCGAGCGGCCCTGATCGGCCTTGGTCTGGAGCTGCTTCTTGTAGACCGGCGTCAGGGGCTGCACGCCGTCGAGCTTCTCCTCCGCCTTCCGGACCTCGCGGTCGAGGCGGATGATCTCGCCGATGAGGCGGGCGAAGCGGTCCTTGGGCTCCTCGCTGACCTCGACGCCCTCGGGCGTGTCGATCAGGAGGTCCTTCAGGCGGGCGGAGCCCTTCTCGACGCGGTGCGCGAGCTGCAGGGCCACCTTCATGGCGATGGGGCTGCTGAGCACCACGCTGCGAACGCGCAGCTCGCCCTCTTCGATGCGCTTGGCGATCTCGACCTCACCCTCGCGGGTGAGCAGGGAGACCGAGCCCATCTTGCGCAGGTACATGCGCACGGGGTCGTTGGTCTTGGCGTAGGCGGCGTCGAGATCCTCGTCGCTGGAGCGCTCCTCGCCGTCGCCCCGCTTGGGGGTCTTGCGCTGGGCGGCGGCCTCGTCACGGTCGATCACGCGGATGCCGGCCAGCTTCAGGGCCGTCAGGAGTTCGTCGAGCTGCTCGGGGAGGTAGCCAGGGGGCAGCGCGCGGTTGACCTCGTCGTTGGTCAGAAAGCCCTTGTTCTGCCCGCGCGAGATGAGATCGCGGACCTGGCGTTCCTCTTGGGATACGGACATCAAGATGCTCCCTCGCTTCGCAAGAGAAAGAGGTCGATTCGAAAAAGAAGAAGATTCGATAGAAGAAAAAGAGAAGAAACAGCTCGGCTCGACGCCCGCCGCGGCGGGGTCAACGGGCGATCGCCCCCAGCAGCCGACGCAGCTCGTCGGCCACCGAGTTCAACGCCACCTGATGGGTGGCGATCCCCGCAGCGTCTCCCTTGCGGCCCGCGTCGACGAGGGCCGCCCCCAACTCCGTTCGCCGCCGCTTGAGCCAAGCGACGCGCAGCTGCCTGCAGGCTTGCGCCAGGGCTTCTCCTGCATCATCGGGGCTGCGGTCCGGACCCGTCGCAATCAGCGGCTCCACTTCGGCCTGGAGTTGGGGATCGAGCTGGGAGAGCTGGACAATCAAACGCTCGGAGCTGGGCACTTCACCCCGGTCCACAGCGTCGTAAAGGCGTGCAAAAAAAGCGCGCAAGTTCTCGTCCGTCAAGCTCTCCCACCCCGCCAGGCGCCGTACCTCGCGGACGAGGTGTGGAAATTCGCAAATGAATCCGGCCACTTGGATCTCGATGTGGGGGGGGCGGAGACCCGGTTTTTTTTGGCGGAAGCGGGGGGGCGAAATGGTCTCGGAGACGCCCCCGGCGTGACCGTTTGTGCTTGCGTTTTGGGACTTTCGATCGAACTCGGCCTCGAACCCCGGGAATTCCCCCGGGGGCGGGCCGTGATCGTCCGCCCAGGGGGGCGGGGCGTCGTCCGGCGGGGGCAGGGCCTCGTGCACGGCGGGGGGCG
>CAINDO010000028.1 GCA_903847385.1 uncultured Myxococcales bacterium | reverse complement strand
GCGGCACGGGCAAAGAGCTGATCGCCAAGGCGGTGCACGAGTACTCGCCCCGGGCGAGCAAACCCTTCTTCAAGGTCAACTGCGCGGCCATCCCGGACACCCTCATCGAGTCGGAGCTCTTCGGCTACGAGAAGGGCGCCTTCACGGGGGCCGTCACGAGCAAACCCGGGCGCTTCGAGCTCGCGCACACGGGCACGCTCTTCCTGGACGAGATCGGCGAGATCTCCACCGAGATGCAGGTCAAGCTGCTGCGGGCCATCCAGGAGAGCGAGTTCGAGCGGGTCGGCGGCGTCACCACGCGCCGCGTGGACGTCCGGCTGATCACCGCCACGAACCGCGACCTGGCCAAGGACGTCGCCGACGGCGCCTTCCGCGAGGACCTGTACTACCGGCTCAACGTGGTGCCCATCCCCCTGCCACCGCTCCGCGACCGCACGCAGGACATCCCCGCGCTGGTGCAGCACATGCTGCAGAAGTACGCCCAGCGGCTCGGCAAGGCGGGCGTCGACCGCGTGGGGGACGACGCCGTGGACCTGCTGTCCCGCTACCCCTGGCCGGGCAACATCCGCGAGCTGGAGAACGTGATCGAGCGCACGCTCCTGTTCTGCGACGGCCCCGTGGTGCGCGCGCAGGACCTGCCCGCGGAGCTGACGGGTCGCATCGGAGGCGCCACGCCGATGGCGCCGATCCCGCCGGCGGGTGTGGGCCTGAAGGACGCCGTGCGTCTCACCACGCAGGCGGTCGAGCGGGAGATGATCGAGCGGGCGTTGGCCGAGACGCGCGGAAACGTCACCCAGGCGGCGCGCCGGCTGGAAATCTCGCGCAAGAGTCTGCAAATCAAGATGAAGGAACTTGGGCTGCGCGAGCCGGACCGGTAAGGTTTCCGACCGAGCCCTCGACCTGGGACCAGGAGCAACCCCCGCGATGCGCAGCGTGCTTCGTCGACACACCGTTTGCCTGACCGGCGCGACCCTCTTGGGGCTCGGCGCCTGGACGCCCGCGGCCGCGGCCGAAGTGACCAACGTCGTGGACGCCGCCGACGGCGACGACCCCTACGACGCCACCGTCGAGCTGGTCTACAGCCGCACGCTCCGGCGCTCGAAGATCACCCGGGAGTTCGCCTGCGACCCCGACCAGTCGCCGGACACCTGCCAGAGCGCCTGGAAGGGCATCGGCGAGATGGTCTACGCCAAGGAGCTGCGCACGCAGCGCAAGACGCAGACCCTGACCCCGCGCGCGCACCTGGGCATCTGGCACGACCTCGAGCTGCAGGTCGACCTGCCGATCATCCTGGACGACACGCAGGAGGTCCGCTTCGCCGGCGACGGTGGCGACCCCAACGGCATCCCGGTGGACGGCAGCATCAGCACCATCGCGCCGGACGAGACGGCGGTGGACGGCGACGGGCCCAATCTTTTCGACGTGCCGCCCAAGCTCCCGACCCGCGCCGGCTTCGGCGACATGTCGCTGGCGCTGCGGTGGTCGCCCTACAACCAGGAGCGCGACGCCGCCCGCGGCACCTGGACGCTCGCGTTCACCTGGGGCCTGCCCACGGGCAAGATCATGCGCCCGGGCAACGACGGCGTCGGCCACGGCGTCCACAGCCTCACGCTCGGCACCTCGCTGTCGAAGCGGTTCACCTACGTGGACCCCTATTTCTCCATGAGCGGCACGACCTACGTGCCCTCGGGCAGCTCGCTGTTCAAGGACTACAAGTTCGCGCAGGAGAAGGTCGGGCCCGGCGGCGTCGGTCGTTTCGACGTCGGCACGGAGATCATCCCCTACGAGAGCACGGGCCGCCGACAGGTGAAGGTCTTCTTCGACGTCGGCCTCGGCGCCGAGTACCACGCCGAGGGGCGCGACTACACGGACCTCTTCGACGCCTTCGCCTACGGCGGGCAGACCTGCGTGTCCCCGGCGCCGGACAACACGGCCTGCTACAACCCGGACAGCAACTCCGAGCTGCACGGGCAGCCCTTCGACGGTGTGACCACGGTCGAGCAGTACGGCGTGGTGCGCGGCCACTTGGGCTTCGGCGCCTACGCCAGCAAGTTCGTGAAGTTCGGCATCGACCTGTCGCTCGCGCACGAGACGGAGCACTTCGCCAGCACGGCGGACGTGGGCAAAGACGCCGACGGCAGCGGCCTCGTCGAGAGCCGGCAGGACGCCAACTTCAACGCCGACGAGCAGAACCCGACCTACGTGGCGGCCATCGACGGCGCCGGCCACCGCCTGCGGTTCGAGGAGACGACGGTCTTCACGCTCGCCGCCAGCCTCGCCGGCATCTTCTGAGGCCGACCCGGTCCGCTCAGGCGGGCCAGTGGTACAGGAACCCGTAGACGATCACGCCCGTGATCGACACGAAGAGCCACACGGGCCAGCCCCAACGGACGAGCTTCACGTGGTCCTCGAGGCGCCCCGCGCGGCCCAGGAACGCGGCCCGCAGCGCCACGTACGGCACCGCCATGGCCAGGATCATGTGCGGGATCAGGATGGTCAGATAGACGATGCGCGCGGCGCCATCCCCGGCGAACTTGCGCGGCTCGAAGGCCACCCAGCGGCTGGCGTAGGCCACCAGGAACAGGGCGCTCGTCACGATGGCGACGCCCATGATCTTGCGATGGCGGTCGTGCAGGCCGGCCTTGGCGGCCCCGCGACCCAGGACCAGCAGCAGCGTCGAGGCGACGTTGAAGACGGCGCTCGTGGCGGCCAGGGTGGCATCGTCCAGCATGACTCAGCGCTTTCGGTAGATGGCGTAGGTGGACACGCCGACGGAGAACACGGCGAAGGCGACCAGCGCGGCGAGATCACCGGCGGTGCTGCCGGCGAGATGATGCGTCGTCGCGCCCGTCGGATGCAGGGCGCCCCGCACGCCGCTCACCAGGTAGCTCATGGGGTTGCCGCGCATGAGGCTCTGCAGCACCGGGTGGTCGTCCGAAGGGGGGAACATGGCGCCCGAGAGCACCCAGCCGGGCAGGAGCACGATGCTCATCACGGCGTGGTAGGCCTGAGACGAGTCCGTGAGCCAGGCCAGCGCGAACCCGAACGCCGACAGCGCGAGCGCGCCCGTGACCAGGAACACGGCCAGGGTGAGCCAGTCGATCTGCCCGTAGGTGAAGCCGGCGAAGGGGGCCAGGCAAAGGAACGCGGCGGCCTGCACCAGACCGACGCTGCCCACGCCCAGGGACTTGCCCACGACCACCGCGGCGCGGGAGCCGGGCCCGACGAGCACGGACTGCAGGAAACCGGCGTGGCGATCTTCGATCACGGTGATCGTGCCGAAGATGCTGGCGAACAACACCATCATCACCACGATGCCGGGATAGAAGTACTGCATGTAGCCCACGTCCGGGGCGGCGCCGTAGCGGAACGTGGAGTCCATCCCACCGCCGATGAGCAGCCAGAAGACCACGGGCTGGGCCAGGGCGCCCACGAGGCGGGTGGGCTGCCGCAGGAACCGGAGCAGGTCGCGCCACCAGAGCACGCGCACGGTGGCCAGATCGTCACGCAGGGCAAGGCTCATGCGGGGGGACTCACGTCGAAGAGCGTATGGCCGGTCAGCTTGAGGAAGACGTCGGCCAGCGAGGGGCGGTGCATGTTCACGGCCGTCAGGCGGCCGGAGGGGAAGGCCTCGACGAGGCGGGGGATCCACTCGTGGCCGCGCTCGACCACCAGCGAGATGCCGTCGTCCAGGCGGCGGACCTCTTGCGCGAAGCGCTCGCGGACGACCTCGGCCAGCTCGTCCGGGCGCTCGCCGTGCAGGGTGACGACGTCGCCCGAGACACGCGCCTGCAGGTTCGCGGGGGTGTCCACGGCGATGATGCGGCCCTGGTCCAGGAGCGCCAGGCGGTCGCAGCGCGCGGCCTCCTCGGGCCGGTGCGTCGTGAGCAGGAGCGTGGTACCCTCGCGGGCGCGGAGCTCCGCGAGGCGCTGCCAGGTGCGGTCGAAGCTGACCTCGTCCAGGCCGACGGTGGGCTCGTCCAGGATCAGCAGCCGCGGCCGGTGAATCAGGCTGCGCGCGAGCTCGAGCCGGCGCTTCATGCCCCCGGAGAGTGTCTTCACGCGGTCGTCCGCCCGGTCCGTCAGGTCGGCGAGCGCGAGCAGGTCGCGGATGCGGCCCTCGACCTCGGCGCCCGGGACGCGGTGCAGACGCGCGGCGAGGCGCAGGTTCTCGCGGCAGGTCAGGTTGATGTCCACGGAGGCGGCCTGGAAGACCACCCCGAGCTGACGACGCAGCACACGCGCGCCGGGGACGACGGGCTGCCCCTCGAAGCGCACCTCGCCCGCGCGGGGGCGCAGGACACCGGTCAGCACGTGAAACGTGGTGCTCTTGCCGGAGCCGTTGGGGCCGAGCAGGCCGAAGATCTCCCCGGGCTGGAGGGCGAACGAGACGTCCTCCAGTACGCGGCGTTTCTTGAATTCGACGGAGAGGCCGCGGACCTCGAGGAGGGGCACGGCGGGCTCAGCCGGCATGATTCGGTCCGGCGTCGAGGACGATCGCGACGAAGAGGGTCATGAGGTAGACCAGGGAGTAGAGGAAGTACTTGCGCGCCCAGATCGCGTCCTCGGCCTTCGACCGGAGGCCGACGATGGCGTACCCGATGAAGATGAGGCCGAGCACGGCGGCGATCACGAGGTACAGGGGGCCGGCGAGGCCGAGCGGGTAGAGCGCCAGGCTCACGGGCAGGAGCACGATGGACCAGAACAGCGCGTGCCACTTGGTCACCCGCGGCCCGCGCACGATGGGCAGGGTGCGCAGCCCGGCGCGCTCGTACTCCGAGGCGCGGTAGATGCCGATCGCCAGGAAGTGCGGGATCTGCCAGATGTACAGGATCCCGAAGAGCACGAGCCCGGGCAGCTCCGTGCCCCCGGTCACGGCGGACCAGCCCATCAGCGGCGGCATGGCGCCCGGCACCGAGCCGACGAGCAGGGCGATGGGACCGATGCGCTTGAGCGGCGTGTACACGGCGACGTAGGAGACCAGCGCCAGGAGGGCCAGCAAGCCCGTGGTGACGTTGACCCCGATGGCCAGCGCCGGCAGCGAGATGGCCGCGAGGATCAGCCCGTGGATCAACGCGACGCCCGGCGCCAGGCGGCCGGCGGGCAACGGCCGATCGCGCGTGCGGGCCATGTACTTGTCCGACTCGCGCTCCAGGTAGCAGTTCAGCGTGTTGGCCGAGGCGACCACCAGGACGGTGCCGATGAGCGCGCAGGCGAGCGTGGCGAACGACAGCGTGCCCGGCGCGAGCCAGAGGCCACCGACCGTCGTGATGATGACGAGGAGCGTGACCCCGGGTTTGGCCAAGGCGACCAGCTCAGGGAGGAACCGCAGGGGTCCAGGCAGTCGGGTGGGGGGCATCGGGCCGGCGTTCTAGCGTTCGGCCATACGCGGCGTCAAGGCGGGCGCGCGCCCCTCAGCGATATCCGGCGAATCGCACCATGCCGGCGTCCCGCCACCACTTCAGCCAGCGGTCGTGGGCGCTGCGCCGCTCGGCCGGCGGCGCGTCCACCAGGTAGCCGTAATTCTGATGCGTCACGCGGCGCAGTTCGGCGAACGCTCCCGAGCGAATGGCGCGATGATCGGAGAGCAGACCGTCGAGCAGCCACTCGATCCGCGGCCGATTCCCGTTGCGTTCCAGCCACTTCTGCCATTTCCAGGCGTCCATGCCGAGGTCTGCGCGGGTGATCTCGAGCAGCGCTTTGTGGGCGGGCTCCTGGAGGCCGAGCGACAGATCGCCGAGCAGCGACAGGAGCTCCGGCATGGCCTCGGCCAGGTGCAGGCGGCCCACGGCGTCCACGATCGGGCGGCGCCGGCGGGCCGGGCCCTCCTTCAGGCCCTCGCGAAGCCGCTCGACGACGGCCTTGAACGCCGGTTGCCCGCGGTACTGCTCCAGCACCCACACCGCGATGTCCCGCACGCCGGCGTCGCCATCGTGCAGGCGCTCGGCCACGACGGCCAGGCTGCGCGCGCTGCGCAGCGCGCTGAAGCAGAAGACCGCGTAGTAGCGGATCTCCGGCGACATGTGCGCGCAGAGCTGCTCGAGCCGACCCGTGGCCAGGGGGCCGAGGCGAATCACGACACGCAGGAGCGCGCTGTGTGTCTCGACGCCCGGGGCGCCGACGGGGTGCGCGAAGCGGTCGACCATCAGGTGCCCGGGGAACGCCGCGAAGACGGCGTCGAGCACCGGCTCGCCCACGGCCAGCAGCAGATCCTCGCCCTGCTGCCGAACGCTGGCGTCCGGCGAGGACAGGCTCTCCAGGGCGCTCTTCACGTCGCCCTCGGTGAAAAGCTTGCGTTGCGCCGGCGCCACGGGGGCCGGGGTGGGGTCTCGCGTGTCGAGCTCGAAGAGGTCGGCCTCCGGCGCCAGGGACGTCCGGGGGCCCGGGGGCATCGAAGGGTCCCGCGGGGCCGGCGTCACGGTGATGGTGACGCGCGGCATCGGCCCGGACGGCGGGTCGAAGGGCGTGGCCTGGAACGTGAGGCGCTCGGCGGGGGACAGCGGCGCGGGGGCCATGCCCGAGGGCGGGGCGTCCGGCTCGGGGGCGCGCAGATCCGCGGCGAACCGCGCCGCGGGCGGGTCGAGCTCCAGGGAGGTGGACTCGATGCGCACGGAGCGGACCGCGGTGACCGCGGGCAGGGGGAGCTCCTCTGTCCAACCCGGCATGGGGAAGGGCAGCGGCCGCGGTCCCTCGGCGGGTGCGGCGGCCTCGGAAACGGGCTCGGCGGGCAGGGTCGCTTCGGCTTCGAGCGGCGCGGCGGGCTCCGGGGGCAGCTCCGGCGCCGGCGCCGGGACCACCGGTGCGGGGGCCGGCCGGACCCGGGCGAGCGCCGGCACCGTGGCCATGTTGTCCAGGTCGAGGAGCTGAGGGAGCGGCCCGTGCGCCACGGCACCCGGCAGGGCGGCGACGGCGTTCTGCGTCTCCAGGGGGCGCACGGCCTGCTCCCGCGTGAAGGCGTCCACGAGCTCGGCGAGGGCCATGGGCTTGAGATCGAGGGTGGTGTCCGACAGGCTGGCCACGGGGCTCTGCGCGAAGCGAGACTGGGTGACCGACGGCAACATCGGACGAGTCTCGAGCACGGCGAGGCCCGGGCGGGTCTCGGTCAGGGCGGGCTCCGGTTCAGGGACGGCCGGCGCCTCGTCCACGAGCCCGGCCATCTCGGCGATGTCCGCCGGGCCGAAGAGCTCGAGGGCGGTCAGCTCCTGCGTCTGCATCTCCTGCGAGGGCATCCCGAGCAACGTGGCGCTCTGGGGCGCCTCGCGGGCCTCCGCGGCCTCGGGGAGCACCCACTCGGGCATGCCCGGGGACGAGTCCGGCTCGTGCTCCGCCTCGTCGAAGATCGCCGGCGTGGCCGCGGGCGGCAGCGAGACGAGCTCGGCCGTCGGCGAGCGCCGTCGCGGCGGGAGATCCACCATCTCGACACCCTCGGGCGGCAGCGGGGCCGGCGGCGCGGAGACCGTGGGCAGGGGCGCGCTGAGCGCGCGCGGTGGCTGCGTGCGGAAGGGCCCAAGCGGTGTGGTCGGCGTGTCCGGCCAGAACTCGACCAGGCCCGTCAGCAGCCGCCGCACGGCGCTCGCGGTGACGGGCGCGATGGCCTGCCCGCCGTGGTCGCCGACGAACACGCCGACGACGGTGTCGTCCCGCTTGATGGGGGCCACCAGGACGTCCGCCGGGGCGGCGAGCTCGAGGGTCGCGTAGAGCGGCGCGAAGCCGGCGTCGTCCCGGAAGGGCCCGCAGCGCGTGGCGCCCTTGACGAGCGCGCGGCCGATGATCGTGTCCGGATCGGCGGGGAGCTCCAGCCGCGTGATGGCCTCGAGCGCGACGCCCCCGTGGGACGCCACGTGCCCGGCCAGGCCGGTCTCGGTGCGGCGCAGGTACACGAGGTGCGTCATGCCCGGCGCGCCCACCTGACCGAGGGCGGCGAGGCGGTCCTCGGGCGCGGCGGCCCGGAGCGTCTCCAGCGCCTTGGCCACCCAGTCGCGGTGCGCGCCGGCGGCGGGCATCGGGGCGACGGGGCCGATGGCGGGGGGCGGCGCGGTGCCGGTGCTGCTGGCGGTGCCTGCGGATGTCGCCGGGGCGTCGTCCGTGCGGAGCGAACGCAGGAGCGGGAGTCCGCGCCCGGAGGTGCCCCAGCCCCGGTCGACCTCTTTCAGGCCGCTCTCCCGCGTGGGCGCGGCGGACGGGTCGACGCCGGACCCGGTGGCCTCGGCGGCGGTGCGCGGCGGCGGCGTCGGCGCCGGTGCGCCCAACGCCTGAAAACGCGGGGGCAGGGGCAGACCCAGGTGACGGGCCAGGGAGTGGCGCACGTCGCTCTCGAGCGCAAAGTAGGGCTGGACCTTGCGGCCGACCACGAACGAGAGCTCGGCCAGCACGCGCGCTGGGGTCGCCGCCATCACCACCGTGAGCAGCTGCGGCGTCAGCCGGGTGGCCAGCACGCAGTGGCGGTCGGCCAGATCCCGTGGCAGGAACGCGAGGGCGTCCGCCTCGGGGGCGTCCAGGAAGGTCGGGGGGGCGATGGGCTGATCGATCGACCGGGCGATGAGGCGCCGCAAACGATTGCGGTCCTCGCCGGAGAGCGGGCGGACCTCGCAGATCGCGGTGTCGGGCGCACCGCCGGCCGCCGCGTGACGCGCCCGGGCCAGGGTGATTTCGCTGCGCGTGAGGAAGCCGTCTCGCTCGAGACGGTCCCAGAACTGCTCGTCCATCGACCCTCGGTTTGATGCCAGTCCGCCGAATCTATCACCGGGCCGAGCGGGCGGGTAGTCTTCTCCCATCGGCTCGCCATGCGGGTCCGGATGTCGGAAACATCGGTCCCGCGCGGGTGGGCGCTGCATGGATGGGCAGGGCACATGAGTGGAGTGTTCCTCGGTCTCCTGGTGGTCGGCGTCGCCGGTCTGGCCATCGCGCTGGCGCTGCCGACGCTCCTGATGGTCGAGGCGGTGCGCCGGGCCAACCGGATTCTGGGCTGGGTCGCCTTCGCCTGCGCGTGCGCTCAGATCCTGCCGGGGATCGTGGTGGCGGCGACGGCCAACTGGCTGTGGACCGCCCTGATCCGCGACCAGGCGACGTACGGCTTCTGCACGCTGCCGCTGATCATCCTGAGCATCCTGTTCTTCGGGCGCGTGGCCTGGGGGGTCGGACGCAGCGGCTTCAACCCGCGCCCGGCGCTCTGGCTGGCGTCGCTCTGTCAGTTCGCGACGGTGATGACCATCGCGAAGGCGGCCGACGGCGCGCTGATGATCCCGATGAACTTCAAGGGGTAGCGGGGCGACCGGCGGCCTCGGGCTCCGGGCGGCCGTGGGAGAGCCGGGCGCCCGTGAGGTGCTCGGCGAGCGTGCGTCGCTCCGGATCCACCAGGGCCCAGGTGTAGCCCAGGCCGAGCAGCAGAAGGCCGGCGAGCTGGGCCAGGCCGTGCAGGGCGGCCCGCGTGGGCCCGGCGGGGGCGCCGGCCGGATCCAGCAGTCGCAGGCCCAGGGCGCGTTCGCCGAGCGTGCCGCCGAACACGGCGCGGGTCAGCGCGCCATACGCCAGCGCGGTCACGACGACGGCGACCGCGGCGGGCATCAGGAGCGGGAGATCCAGGGCCAACGTGTCGGCGGTGCGGTCGAGCAGGTCGCCGGGGCCATCGGTCAGGGGCTCGGCGACGAAACCCGTGCGCCAGAGAACCACCCCGACGGACGCGATCAGCAGCGTGTCGAGCAGGTCGGCGACGAGGCGGCGACGGAAGGTCGCGGCCCGGTAGCGCCAGCGCCGGGTGGCGAGCGCCGGGTTCACGCCGCCCCCAGCCGGTGCAGCGCCAGCGCCGTCGCCACGACGGCGGCCGTCTCCGTGCGCAGGACGGGGCACTGCAGGCTCAGCCGCATCACGCCGGCGGCGGTGAACCGCGTCAGCTCGGTGGGCGAGAATCCGCCCTCGGGCCCGACGAACAGCGTGGCGGGCGCGGCGGGGCACAGGGCCTCGAGCGACTCGCCGCCCTCGGGGTGCAGCACCGCGCGCCACGGGTCGCCCGCCGTGCGCTCGAGGGCATCGGCGAACGTCATGGGCCCCTCGACCGTCGGCACGTCGGCGCGGCCGCATTGGCGGGCGGCTTCTTCAGCAATGCGCAGCCAGCGCTCGCGTTTGCGGTCCGCGCGGTCCCCCGGCTCCAGGCGCACCACGCTGCGCTCGCCCTGGAACAGCAGCACGCCGGCGGCCCCGAGCTCCGTGACCTGCCGGAGGACGTCCTCCAGCTTGTCGCCCTTGGGCAGCGCGTAGGCGAGCCGGACCGGCGCGGCGCTCCGGCCGGCGACGGGGGGACCATCGAGCACGAGCAGGGGCCCACGCTCGTCGTGGCCGAGCACGGCGCCGGCCTCGAGGCCCCGGCCGTCGAACACGACCAGGGGCGCACCCGGACCGAGCCGCCGCACGATGGTGAGATAGTGGGCGGCCGCCGGCGGCAGCGGGTGCGCGGCCTGCGTCCAGTCCAGCCCCGGCCAGGGGAGCCGGATGGACATCAGCGCCCCGTCCGCCGCAGGTGCAGGATGGCCCAGTCGCCGTCGTCCAGGCGGTCGGCCAGCGTGAAGTCCGGGTAGGCGGCGAGCACGCGGTCGACGTCCTGCACCATCAGGCCGGCCAGGACGAGGTCCCGGGCGGAGCGCGCGCGAATGGGCGCGGCGATCTCGACGAGCGTGACGGCGAGGATGTTGGCGACCACGATGGGGAACGCGCCGTCGACGGCGTCCGCGCTGCCTTCGATGAGCGTCACCTGCTCCTCGACCGCGTTGACCGCCACGTTGTCCCGTGCGTTGCCGAAGGACTCCGGGTCGATCTCGACGCCGATCGCCGGACTGCCGAGCAGGGCGGAGACGATGGACAGGATGCCGCTGCCGCAGCCGACGTCCAGCACGGTCTCGCCCGGCGCGGTGGCCAGGACCTTGTCCAGCATCCGGATGCAGCCGCGCGTGGTCTGGTGCTGCCCCGTGCCGAAGGCCATGCCCGGGTCGATGACGACCGTGACGGCGGCGCCCTCCGCGGGGGCCTCCCAGGGGGGCCGGACCCAGACGCGGTCGGACACGCGCCCGCCCTTGAGGAACTGTTTCCAGCTCTCGCGCCAGGAGTCGTCCTCGCTGCGCTCGACGACGATGGCCTCGGGGCCGATGTCGAACCGGCCCAGGATGTCCTCGACGGCGGCGCGGAAGGTCGCGTCCGGGGGCTCCGAGAGCCCGATGAGCAGCTTCGCCGAGCCGTCGGAGCGCGTGATGGTCTGCTGGTCCTGGACCTCGACGGGGGTGGAGGTCTCTTCGACGATGAGCCAGGACAGGGGCTCGGCGAGCTCCTGCGGGACTTCGATGCACACGCGCCACCAGGTCAAGGGGTCGCTCCTTTTGAGTCGGGGGAGGTCGTGGGGTCTGGATGGGTCGGGGCCGCGGCCCCTCGGCCCGGGCCGACGATCGCGACGACGGCGGCCTGCAGATCCGGCAGGGATTGGGCCATCGCCCGCACGGCGGGGCCGTCCACGGAGAGCAGGGCGTCGTGCCAGTGCTCGGCGGCGTCCTCGCCGGTGAACGGTGCGTGGGCGGCCTCGATCTCGGCCAGCCAGGCGGCCATGCCGGCGGGGGCCTCGATGGTGCGGGCGAGCTGGGCGGCGAGCCGGGTCCGCGCCTGGAGCAGCTCTCCCGGGGGCGAGCCCGAGAGCGAGACGCGCTCCACGGCGGTCACGACACCGGCCAGCGCCGCGTCCGCGTCCGGCGCGCAGCGGGAGACGAGCAGCGCCAGCCCCGTGCCGCGGCGGACGACGCCGGCCGGGGCGACGAGCGCCGCCAGGACCTCGGCGGTGGCGAACTGGCGGTCACGCAGGTCGGGCAGGGGGTAGCCCACGGCCGCGCAGGTCGTGTCGGCGTCGACGCTTCGCTCCAGCCGCAGGCCCCGGGGCAGCGAGGCCGGCGAAGGCGTGACGGCGGCGCGGGCCAGGGGGCCCAGAGCGGCGCGGATGGCGGGCACGAGCCGGTCCGTCGTGATGGGGCCCACCACGACCAGGGTCATGGGCGCGGCGTCCACCCGCGACTCGATGAAGTTGCGGACCTCGACGCCCGTGCGGTCCGCGAGGCCCGAGGCGGTCCCGAGCAGGTCGCGGGAGAGCGCCGGGTCGCCCAGGCCCTGCTCCGCGAGCCCCCAGGCCCAGCGCGCGGGCTCGCTCTGACGGGCGGCCCGGTTCTGCTGAACGCGGGCGCGCGCGTCCTCGAAGACGTCCGCGCGTTGCGGCCAACGAGAGATGCGGCGCGCCAGGACGTCCAACGCCTCCGTCCAGCGTTCGGCGGGCGCGACGATGGAGAGCGCCACGTGGTCGCGGCCCAGACGTCCCTGGACGGGGAACGGCGGACTCTCCAGGGGGCGACCCAACACGGCGGCGGCGAGGGCGCCGGCGCCGGGCAGCTCCGGAGGTTCGGCGAGGGCGCCGCCGGCGATGTGGAGCTCGAACGCGACGACGGTGTCCGAGGGGCGCGGGTGCGCGAGCAGCGTCAGCCCGGGCGCGAGGGTGTAGACCCCGGGGCGGACCTCCGTCGCGCCCGTGCCCGCGACGGGTCGCTGCCGGGAGCCCTCGGCCAGGGACTCGGCCCAGAGCGCGTCGTCGACCTCGGCGTCCGCCGTCGGCGTGGCGACGATGCCCGTGGGCGCGCCGCCCGTGAGCGCGGCGCCGAGCGCCTGCACCGGCTCGAGGTCGAGGGCGTCGAGCGCGCGGTCGAACTCGGCCTCCGGCGGGAGCGGCGCGCTGCGTCGCAGGAGCATGGCGCCCCGCCGGCGCGCGAGATCGCCGGACGTGGAGCGCTCGAAGGCGAGGCGGTCGGCCAGCGTGGCGCGCGCACGGGCCAGCTCGGCGGACGTGACCGGGCTGGCGGCGAGCTCGGTCACGACGCGGGTGACGAGCTGCCAGGCCGTGTCGACCTCGTCGGCGCCGGCCTGAAGCGTGAGCACCAGGCGCTCGCCCCCGCCGGCGTCCGGCCGGAGCTCGGCCTGGACGGTGGCGTCCTCGAGGCCCGCGGGGCCCAGGGCGCGGGCGAGGCGCGACTCCGGCGAGCCCGCGAGCACCGTGGCCAGCAACTCGGAGGCACCGGGAGCCGCCGCGGGCACGTGCCAGGCCTGGGCCACTCGCGCGGGGCCCGAGCCGCGGCGGAGGATCTCCACGCGGGGGCCGTCGGGGCGACGCGTCGGGCCGGGCGTCGCTGCGCCGCCGACCCAGGCGCGCTCGACCTCGGCCAGGGCTTCGAGGCCGGCGACGGGGCCGACGGAACCCTCGCCGTGCACCAGCACCACGAGGGGCGGCGTCGTGCCCTCGGCCGCACCGAGCGCGTCCAGGGCGTCGCCGGGCAAAAGGGGCGAAGGGCTCGCCGCCGCCTCCGCGGGCAGCGGGGTCGCGAGTCGCTCGGCGAGGAGGGCCAAAAGCTCCGCGAGGCGCGCGTCCGGCGCGGTGAAGGCGAGGCCCGGCGCGCCCGCGAGGGTCTCGACTCCGACCTCGGCGCCCAGCCCGTGGACGGCCTCGGAGAGGGCGGCGGCGCGGGCGGTCAACGCGCCACGCATGGCCGGACGGGAGGCGGCCGGCGTCGGCCGGAGAAGCAGCAGCGTGGCCTGACTCGAGCCCGGGCGCACGGTGACGTCCACCAGGGCGCCCCCGGCCGTGGCGCGGCTGTCCGACCGCGTGGTGCCGGCCTCGAGCCTCGGCGGAGCGGTCGGGCGCGTCGGCGGTCCGCCACAGGCCGTCGCGAGGCCCGCCGCGAACAGGACGGCGGTCAGTCGGCACGCGCACCGGCGGACGCTCGGGAGAAGGCCCGGCGATGGGTTCGGGCGGCGGCGGGAGTCCGGCTGCATGCGGGCCGCAGGGTACCGAGTGGGCCTCCCGATTCCACCATTTTCTTGCACCGGGCCGGGGTGACCGCGATTACATTACCCGCCGATGGCTTCGACCGGGGAAAGCGGGCGCTGGCGACAGGTGGCGGGGGTGCTCCTCGCCGAGGTGGACCGCCTGGTCGACCCGATCGCGCGCGCCGCCAAACTGCTCGAGATCGGCGACGTCTTCCGCCAGAACCTGGGCGACCCGGTCACGGCCTCGAAGCACTACGCCGACTCGGTCCGGCAGAGCCCCGCGACGGCGCAGGCCGCCCTCGGCCGCCTGGCCGCGCTCGTGCGCGAGTCCGGCGACATCCACATCGTCGCGCACTTCGTCGGCGCACTTTCGGCCGCCGAGCGCTGGGTGGACGTCGTCACCGTGCTGGTGAAGCAGGCCGAGGTCATGCCCGATCCCGGCGAGCGCACGGGGCTCTTCCTCGAGGCCGCCGAGCTCACCCGCACGCGCCTGGGCGACGCGCCGCTGGCCCGCGAGTACCTGCTCGCCGCGGCGATGGACGCCCAGCCCGCACAGACCGAGGCCGTGCTCGAGCAACTGCACCTTCAACTCGCGCACACGCCCGAGGACACCGAGGCCGTCACGGCCACGGCTCGCCTGGAGACGGCGGCCGGCCGCCCGCAGGAGGCCGTGCTGGTCCTCACGCGTGGTGCGGCTCACGTGCGGGATTTGAAGGCCAAGGCCGCGTTGCTGCTCGACGCGTCGACCCTCTGCGGCGACCGGGCCGCGCAGCCCGTCGAGGCCGCGGTGCACGCCTACGAGGCGCTCGTCCTCGATCCGGACCTGGCCACCAGCGTCGAGGCGCGCTTGAGCGCGACGCTCTCGCGGTGGGGTCACGTGCCCGAGGTCGCCGCGACGCTCGAGCAGATCTACGAGCGCCTGGGCCGCGCCGACCGCGTGCACGAGGTGATGACCGCCCGCCTGAGCGGCGCGGGCGCGCGAGAGCGACCGGCGCTCCTGCTGCGCATGGCCGAGCATGCCGAGTACCAGCTGCTCGATCCGGGCCGCGCGTTCGACCTGTACCGCCAGGGTCTGGAAGACCAGGGCGGCGAGCCGGGCGCCTTCGCGGCGGGCATGCGGCGCGTCGGGGCCGAGGGCGTGCAGGGCGCTGCGGCCACCATGATCACGCTCTTCGGCCGCTTCGGCATGTGGCGGGCCCTGGTGCAGGTGCACGAGGGCGAGGCCGCGCTGACCGCCGACGACGCCGAGCGCGGTGAGCATCTGTTCCGGGCGGGGGAGATCCTCGAGACCCGCCTGGACGATCTCGAGCGGGCCATGCAGCACTACCTGCAGGCCTTCAAACTCCGACCGAAGGAGGCCCGCTACCTGGCCGCCGGCGAGCGCCTCTACCGGCGCCGCGAAGACTGGCCGATGGTCGACCGCCTGCTCGGTCTGCAGGTGCGAGTGACCGAGGACGCCGTCGTACGGCGGCGTCTCCTCATCGAGCAGGGTCGCGTGCGGCATCGCAGCCTGGGCGACGCTCGGGGCGCCTACGAGTCGGTGCGCGCCGCCCTCGCGGACGGCGGCGGCGACGCGGCGATGGCGCTGCTGCGCGACCTCGTCCGGGACGACACGACGTTCGCCGAGATCGCCCGGTCGCTGCGCGAGCGCGCCGGCGGGGAAGGGGCGACGGAGGCCGCCCGCCTGCTGACGGAGCTCGCGGCGCTGCTCATCGAACTTCGCGAACAGCCCGCCGAGGGAATGGCCGTTCTCCGCGAGGCCTCGGAGCTCGCCCCCGAGGACGAGCCGCTGTTCGTGCGTGTCACCGAGCGCCTGGAGCAGCACGGCGCCGCCGGGGTGCCGGAGCTCGCCACGTGGCTGGCTTCGGCCGCGACCCGCCCTTTTTCCCTGCCGGTCCGGGTCGCCGCGCTGCGGCGCGCCGCGGCCCTCTTCGGCGGGCGACTGGCCCAGCCTGTCCGGGCGCGGGATCTGCTTCGCACGGCCGCCTCGCTGGCTCCCCAGGACACGGACGTGTGCCGCGAGCTGGTCGCGGCGGCTCGCGGCGCCGACGATCCCTTGCCCCTGGCCGAGGTCCTGGCGCGCATCGCCGCCGGTCAGATGGTGCCGTTGCCCGAGCTGGACCACGACGCCGCGCTCCGTGAGCTGGCGGCCGTCTACGAGCGCTCTCTGGGCGACATGGACTCGGCGGCGGACTGCCACCGCACGCTCCTCGCCGACCGCCCCGCCGATCCCGTCTCGTTGCCCTGGATGCGCGACTGGCTGACCCGCCGCCAGGCCTGGGGCGAGCTGCGCGAGTACCTGGATGCCGCGGCGGAGACCTGCGTGTCCGAGGGCCGGGACGACCAGCTCCACGAGATCTGGGTGGACCTCGCCGCCCTGGTCGAGCAGCGCCTCGGGGATGTCCGCGGCGCGGCGGTCTACGTCCGCAACCTGTGGGAGGCCACACGGAACGAGGACGCGCGGGACGCCCTCTACCGGCTCTACCAGTCCACGGGCGATCGCGAAGGCGAGCTGGATCTCCTCGGGCTCGAACTGGCCGAGGCCGAGGGTGAGATCGCCATCGGTCTGGCCGAGCGCCTCGTGCTCGAAGCCGGTCGCACGCCCCTCGTGCCCGCCGCGCTGGAGAACGGCCTGCGCCGCCTGGTGGCGCTGCGTCCGCAGACGGTGGACGCGGTGGACCGCCTCATCGACCTGCTGCGCACACAGGACCGCACGCGGGACCTGATCGTGAGCCTGGCCGTGCGGGCGCAGCGCACGCCCGGGGTGGCCGCCGTGCCGTTCCTGCGGGAGCGCGCGGTTCTGCTCACGCAGACGCCCGGTGAGCTGGACGCCGCCATCGCCGCCTGGGAGGCCGTCCTGGGCCACGAGCCGGCGGACGACGAGGCGTTGCGCTACCTCCAGGGCATCCACGCGACACGCCAGGACATCGACGCCCAGATCGCGACGCTCGAGCGGCGGATCGAGGCCGCGGCGTCCCCCGAGGTCCAGATCGCGCTGCTCCGCGAGGCCGCCGTCCAGATCGAGCTTCGCCTGGCCGATCTCGCCCGCTCGGCGGCGTGTTGGGAGCGGATCTCCGCGCTGCTGCCCGAGGACGAGGAGGCCATCGACGAGCGCCTGCGGCTCTACGAGATGGACGAGCGCTGGCCCGAGTTCGTCGTGCTGGCCCGCCAGCGGTGCGCCACGCTCGACCCCGTCGAGGCGCTGGCCCTGGCGCAGCAGATCGCCGGGCGGACGGAGTCGTCGGAGGACCCGGGCGCCACGAACGACTGGCTGCGCGTGCAGGCCCTGGCGCCGACGGACGCCGAGGCCGCCGCCGCCCTGGTTCGCCACGCCGAGGCGCGAGGCGACTGGGACGCCGCCGCCGCGAACCTGCAGATCCTGGCCGCCCAGGCGCGCAACCCCATCGAGGCGCGGGCGCTCCGCGAGCGGCAGGCGCGGGCCCACGAGGCGAACGCCGATCTGGCCGCCGCCGTCGACACCTGGCGCCTGATCAACCAGGACTTCCCCCGGGATCGCGAGATCCTCGAGGAGATGAAGCGGTTGGCGGGGCTGCGGCACGACGACTGGATGCTCTGCCGGGTGTTGGAGGCCGAGCTCCAGCTCGTGCCCGCGGGCATCGAGCGCATCGGCCTGGAGAAACACCTGGCCGCACGCCTCGACGAGGGCCTCGGTGAGCAGGCGAACGCCGCGCTCGTCTGGGAACGCGTCGCCGCGGCGGACCCGCGGGACGTCGAGGCGCTCGAGGCGCTGCGCGACCTGTACGCCGATCTCGCGCGGCCGAACGACCTGGTGCGGGTGCTCCGCGCGCTGCTGGATCTGGCCGAGGACGACGAGGCCCGCATCGATCGACTGGTCGAGGCGGCCAAGCTCATCGAGACGCACCGACGCGACCTGCCCGAGGCCTTCGAGTGCTGGTGGCGCGCGTTCAAGCTCACGGGCGAGGCCGACCCGGAGATGCTGCGCGAGATGGGGCGGCTGGCCGAGGCCGCGGGCCTCTGGGACCGCTACATCCGCGTGCTCGAGGTGGCGCGGGAGCGCGCGACGACCCGCGAGGAGCAGATCGAGGTCCTGGTGCAGCAGTCCCGCGTGGCCGAGGAGCGCCTGCGCGCCCCGGACAAGGCCCGCGAGCTGCTCAAGAAGGCCTTCGAGATGCTGCCCCGCGAGGGCCGCGTGCTGGACGAGTACGGCCGCGTCTGTGAGGCGACGGGCGCCTGGGGTGAGCTGATCGACGCCTGCGCCCTGCTGATGAAGGGTGTGATCGACCGCGAGGTCCGCGCCGCGCTGCTTCTGCGGACCGCGGCGATCATGGACCGCCATCTGGGTGAGCCGCAGCGCGCGTTCGAGACCTACGCGCAGGCGCTCAAGTCCGGCGCGTCCGAAGGGGCGGTGCTCCCCGAGCTCGCCCGCCTGGCGCAGACGCATCGTCTCTGGGACGCCCTGTCCGAGCTCTACCGCGATCGCTGGCAGAAGCAGACGCAGACCTCGGCCCGGCTGGCGACGATCCACGAGCTCGCCCGCCTGCTGGAGACGAAGGGCGAGGACTGGGAGCGCGCCTTCGAGCAGTACCTGATCGCGCTCCAGCTCGAGCCCGAGGACGAGGCCACCCGGACCGAGGCGTGGCGGCTCGCCGAGGCGCACGGAGCCTGGGACTTCATCGTGCGGGTGTTCGAACTGAAGGCCAAGGACGCCGAGGAGACGTGGCTGAAGATCACGCTCCTGCACGACGTCGCCCGCATCCAGGAGCGCAAGCTGGGTCAGCCCGAGAAGGCGATGGACACGCTGCGGCGCGCGTTCGCCCTGGAGACCTGGAACGAGACCACGCACGCGGCGATGCGTCGCCTGGCCGGCGAGCTCGGGCGTTTGAAGGAGCTGGCGGCGGCCTTCGAGGAAGAGGCCGGCTGGGCGGACGAGCCCCACGCCCGCCTGCGCCTGTATCGCGAGGCCGCGACGCTGCTCGGCGAGCACGGCGACCGCGCCGGCGCGGCGCGGATTCTGCGGCACGTGGTCGAGCTCGAGCCCGGGGACGACCTGGCGGCGACCTCGCTGGGGCGCCTGCTGCGCGAGAACGAGGACTGGGAAGGTCTGGCGAGCCACCTGGAGGGGCGCCTGGGCCGCGGTCTGGAGGACGCCCGCATCGCGGCGATGCACGAGCTCGTGGGCCTGTATCGAGGCGCCCTGGCGCAGCCCCGCAAGGCCGAGCAGATGTGTGCGCGCATCCTGGCGCAGCGACCGTCGGACGCTGCGGCCCACGAAGCTCTGGCCGAGCTCCTGGCCGCCCGCGGTGAGTTCGGCGCGCTGTCCGATGCGCTGGAGGCGCGGGCGCGCGTGCTCCCCGTCGAGGCCCGCGGGCCCGTGTTGCGCCGAAAGGCCGCGCTCCTGGAGAAGGAGCTGCAGAGCCCGCGCGAGGCCTTCCGCGTGTTGTCGCGCCTCGCGCAGGACACGCCCGAGGCCACGGACGTCCTCTTCGAGATGGCGCGACTCGCCGAGGGTCAGCCCGAGCACGAGGAGCTGCTCGTCTGCGCCGATCGCACGCTCGCGGCCACCGAGGGGGCCGTGCAGTCGCCGGTCCTGCTCCTGGCTGGGCGCGTCGCTCGGGACCGGTTCCAGAACCGCAAGAAGGCCCGCACGCTGCTGGCGCGCGCCCTGGAGCTGACGCCCACGGACGTGGCCGTCGCCCGCGAGGTCCTCGTGCTGGCCGACGCCGAGAAGCGCTGGTCCGAGGTCGTCGCGCTGCTGGAGCGGCACGGACCGCCCGTCGTCGACACGGAGCCGGCCGGCGCCCCCGAGGCCACGCAGGCCGCCTGGGCGCTGCGGCTGGCCGAGGTCCAGTCCGAGCGTCAGGGAGACGTCGCCGCCGCGCTGGAGACCATCCAGCGGGCGCTGCGGGACCTGCCCGACCACCCGGAGCTCGTCGGGCGATTGCGGGACCTGGCCGTGCGGTCGCAGGCCACGGGGCCGCTGCTCGCGGCCATCCAGGCCCAGGTCCGGGCCAACCCGATGCCCATGGCGCAGCTCGGGCGGCTGGCCGAGGGGGCGCGTCTGCTCGAGTCGCTGGACGCGCCGGAGCTGGCCATCGCGCTCTGGCAGCAGGTGCTCCTGCTCGACCCCCACGACGAGACCGCCGAGCAGGCCGTGCGCGAGTTCGCCGCGCGCCGTCGCGACTGGGATCTCCTCGCCGGTCAGCTCGTGCAGCGGATTCAGGCCACGGTCTCGCCGGTCGAGCGTGGGACGCTCCTGTGCGAGCTCGCCGTGCTCCACCGAGACCGGCGGCAGGACCCGCAGGCGGCGGAGAGCCGCTTCGCCGAGGCGCTCGCCGTGGACCCCAAGTCCCTCGAGGCCACCGAGGGTCTGGCCGCGCTGGCCCTGACCCGCGGCGACGCCTTCGCCATCGAGGAGCTGGCCGGGCGCCTGATGTCCCGGCTCGACCACCGCCCGCCGCCCATCCCCGGGGCGGGGCCGGACGCCATCGTCGCGCGGGCCACGCCGCTGCTCGTGCAACTGCAGATGTTCCGGGCGCGGCAGGCCCTGGACGCCGGCGACGAGACCCGCGCCTTGACGATGCTGCGGGACGCCTGGAAGCGGGCCCCGGAGCGCGAGGACGTCGGCCACCTGCTGGCGGACGTCCTGTACCGGGACGCCGAGCTGGCCGAGGCCGCCGCCGTCTACCGCCTGCTGCCCAACCTGCCGCCGGCGCCCGAGGGCACCGAACCCGGCGTGCACAAGGCGCTGGAGATGATGCGGCGCGCCCGCGCGTTCGCCGCGACCAACGACGAGGAGCGCGCCCTGCGTGCCTTCGAGGCCGCCGCCCAGGAGCCCGTGACGCGCATCGACGCCCTCGAGGCCATGGCGAACCTGCAGGAGCGGGCCGGGCATTGGGAGGCATCGGTCCGGATTCGAGAGAAGCTGGCGGCCGTGGCCGAGGAGCCCCGGATCCGGGCACACGCCTGGTTCGCCGCCGGCATCGTGGTCGAGGCGCGCCTGAACAAACCAGCGCGCGCGGTGACCTTCTACGACCGCGCGCTGCAGGAGGGCCTGGCGGATCCGGTGCTGCTCGCGCGGTTCCTGCCGCTCTACCGCGACCAGCAGCGGCATGACCAGGTGCTGACGCTCGTGTCGCGCCTGCTGCCGACGACGTCGGATCTGGTGCAGCGCGCCGACCTGTTCTGCGCGCAGGGCGAGGCGCTGCAGAAGACCCTGCGCCGCGCCGAGGCCCTGGCGGCCTTCCGGGCCGCCGTGGACCTCTCGCCCCTGATGCTCACGGCCGTGCGCGGCGTGATCGCCAGCCTCCCGGGCGCCGCGAACGCGCCGAACGAGCCCGCCGCCGAGGCCGCCGCGCCGACGGGGAGCGTGTCCGAGATCCCGGACTCCACGGTCGACGGCTCCCTCGAGTCCTACGTGTCCGTCGACGTCTCGCAGATCGAGTCCATCGACATCGTCGAGGCCTCCGTGGACGTCGGGGCCGTGCTCCGCGGCCTCTGGCAGGGCGCGACGGGACACGCCGGGCGCGAGAAGGTACCGGTGCTGGAGCTGCTGGGCGAGGCGCTCCTCACGCGTGGCGACCATGCCGGCGCGCTCGAAGTCTTCGAGGAGCTCCACGCCGCGGCGCCGGACCATCTGAACGCCCAGCGGCAGCTCGCGCTGCTCTACAGCGCCCTGGCCCAGAAGGGGATCGCCGATCCGGACGAGGTCGCCCACTTCCAGCGCGCCATCCGACACCGCACGGCCTATCTGCGCGCCGTTCCGGCGGATCCGGACTCCATGCGCGACCTGATCACGCTCTACCGCAGCGCCGGCCACCCGCACTGGGCCGTCACGCCGCTGCGGCTGCTGAACCTGATCCGGCAGGCCACGCGCGAGGAGTCCGAGCTGGCGCGGTCCTTGGGCGGACCCCTCGAGGACCGCCCGCACCTCGTGCTGGATACGGTCACCCGCGGGGAGCTGCTCGCCGAGCCCGAATGGAGAAACGCCACGGCGAACCTGCTGCGCGCGCTCTGGGCCCGCATCGACGCGCCGCTGGACGCGCTGCTCTCGGGCCAGACTGAGCCCGTGGAGCCCGCGGACCAGCAGTATCCGCACGTCCTGGAGATGATCTGGGGCGTGTGCGACGCGCTCGAGATGCCGCGCTGCGCGGTCTGGGTGCGGCGTTCGGACGAGACGCGCATCGAGGCGATGCAGCTCTCGCCGCTGGAGCTCGTCGTCGATCAGGGGCTCGTGCAGGGACACAACCCGCGCGACCTTCGATTCCAGTTCGCCCGCGCGCTCGAAGGGCTGCGGGACCACCACCTGCTCCTCAACGGGATGCCCTGGGAGGACGCGCGCGCCCTCTTCGCCGCCGCCATGGCCCTCGGCCTGGGGGACGACGGGGCCGAGTTCGCCATCCGCACCGGAGCCGAGGGCGAGCGGATCGAGTTCTGGGCGGATTTCCTGGTGGAGAACCTGGACGAGGACGCCCTGGCCCAGCTCGTGAGCTTCGCCGCGCCGGTCGGCGTGCAGGGGCCGCGGGCCTTCGAGACGTGGGCGGGCGCGACGCGCCGGCTGTCCAACCGCGTGGCGTTCGTCCTGTCCGGGGACTTCGCCCGGGCCATCACGCTGCTGCAGCGCGAGGACGAGACCCTCCGCGGGATCCGGCTGAACGGCCCCGACGGGTTCCGGGCGTTGATGGAGGCCAGCCCCGAGGTGGCCGACCTGTACCGTTACGCCTTCAGCACGCGCTTCCACGCGTTGTTGGGCGCGCTGCCGGACGCCGGCTGACACGACGGCCGGGCGCCGCCTTCGCGGTCGCCGCGAGCGCCGGGCTCAGAGACCGCTGGAGATGCGCCAGTGGCCGTCTTCCAGGCGGAACGCCATGCGGTTCTTGTCCGTGGACGTGCCCCAGCGGTCCTGCTCACCGAGCGTGTAGAGGTACTCGGCCTTGTAGTCGAAATCGCAGGACGCGTACTCCTCGCTGACCACGATGTCCGTGATCTCGATGGAGTACCGGACGGTCTTCACGCTGCCCTTGAGCTCGCCAAGGACCTTCTCCAGGCCGGCGGCGTCGTAGTCGTCGTTCGGATCGTCCGTGGTGCTGCCGTTCTCGTAGTACGACTTGCTGATGAGGGCACGCACCGCGTTGGGGTCGCGCTGCTCGAGGGCGACGCGGTAGCGCTCGACGACGGCGGCGACCGCCTCCTTCTCGTCGGAGTACTCGACCTTGGTCCCCGTGACGTAGCGGGGGCCGCAGGCGGCGGCGGAGAGCAGCAGGCTGCAGGCGAAGAGGGACTGGGCCAAACGAAGAAACATCCAGGGCTCCCGGGCAGAATCTCGACTTCACCGAACCGGCGAAGAACGGCGGAGCATTCCTCATCCCGCGCGCGCCTGTCAATTCGCAGGTGCGCTCGGTGCTTCTCCGGGGGGCGCGGGCGGCGGATTCGCGGCGAAGAACCGGGCCCGGCGGGCCCACGTGCGCAGCCCATCCGCCTCGCCGGATTGGAGCGCCAGATCGGTCCGTTCGGCGAGGGCGGCGAAGTCCTCGGCCGCGGCGGCGTAGTCGCCGGCGTCGAACCGGCAGGCGGCGACCAACCGCAGCGCCTCGAAGGTGAGGGTGGGGTGGGGGAGCCCGCCCTCGACGGCGGCCTGCGACGCTCGGATCGCCGCGGGCCGATCCCCGTGTCGGGCGGCGGCGCGACCCTGCAGATACAGCGTGACCGGGTGTCCCGGCGAGAGGGCGGCGAGCTCGGCCAGGAGCGCGTCCGCGGCGCCGGGATCGGTGTCCTCGGGCCGGGTGAGCAGCGCGAGGACACGGTCGCCCCAGGCCCCCGCACCCAGGGCGGCGTGTTTGACGGAGAGGCGGCGCGTCCAGGCACGGTCGAAGTGCGCGTTCAGCAGGTCGGCGTAAAGCGCGCGCACGCGCTCGCGGTCCTCGGGGCGACCCTCGCGGGAGAGGATGTCCGCCTGCCACTCCCGGGCGCGGGCCTGGCGGACCCGGCCGATCTCGTCGCGCGCGGCGAGCGCCGTGGCCAGCGCCAGGGCGGCGTGCAGCGACGCCGCGTCTCCCAGGCGGTAGAGCAACGTGACCCGCAGCAGGAGCGTCTCCGGGTCGTCGGGCAGGTGCACGAGCATCTCGTCCACGACGGACAGCGCCGCCGCCGGGTCGCTGCCGGAGAGGGCGTCCACGCGGGCGCGCAGCGCGGCGATCTCGTGGGCGCAGACCTTGCCGAAGATGGCCGGCCGGTCGAAGCGCAGGCGCGCGATGGCCAGTGCGTCCGCGTCCACGGTGCGCGTGTCCAGCCAGGCACCCCATGCGGCGGCCTGGGCCGCGGCCTCGGCCTCCGTCAACGCGCCCGCCCGGTACAGGCGCTCGACGGCCCCGGGCCCCTCGGTGTCGCGCAGCCAGCGCACGTAGGAGCCGCACTGCGTGTAGGCGGCGCGCGAGTTGGCCGCCAGGAACCCCGTCGGGCTGAGCAGGCGTGTCAGCGGCGTGTCCACCCCCAGGCCACGCATCGCCTGAGTCCACTGGTGGGCGTCGAGGGGCGCGTCGTCCCAGGCCGCGGCGGTGGCGAGCCCCTCGATCAGGCCCATGTTGGGGAGCAGGTAGGGCGTCAGGCTCAGGTGGTGTGGCGCGGCGGAGATCTCGGCGGAGAACGCGTGGGCCAGCTCGTGGGCCAGGATGCCGTCGCCCACGTCCGGCAGCTGCAGGTGCACGGCGCGCTGCCAGGGTTTGGCGATGCGGACCTGCCCGGCGCCCATCAGCCGCTTCTTCTGCGGTGTCGAGGCGTAGAACCACACGTCGATGGGCTCGGCGGGCGCCTTCCCGAAGAAGGTGGTCAGCTCGGCGTGCCGGAACTCCAGCTCCGTCGTCAGCGCGGCGACGGTGGCGGGCGAGAGGTCGGCGGGGTGGCGCATGCGGAAGTGGGCGGTCTCGGTGAGGCCGCCGAGGGCCGCCTGGACGTGCGCGGCGTCACGGTGGAGGTCGAGCGCTTCGGCCGAGGCGTAGCCCGCGGCCCCGAGGGCGATCGCCGCCAGGCCGCGGAGCGCTCGACGCGACGCCCCGCGCAGCGCGGTCGCCGCACAGAGCCCCGCCACGGCCCAGACCAGGTCGATCGCCCGGGCACCGACGAGGCGGCCGTTCAGCGGGATGACCTCGTCGTAGAGCGAGCCCGGGAAGTAGCCGACGAAGGGGTGGAACGCGTCCACGGGCGGCGCGGTCCAGAAGTGGTGCAGGGCCTCGACGACGGTGAGCAGCACCCCGGCGACGAAGAGGCGCATGGGCCACCGCGGGGCGAGGTGGCGCGCAACGCGCCCCCAGGCGAACGCGACGACCGCGGTCACCCCCGGGAGCAGGCCGTGGAAGGCGAGACCCTCGAGGTAGTTGCAGTTGCGCACGCGCAACGCGTTCAGGGTGATGGGCAAGAGCGGCAGGGCCGCGAGGCCGAGCACGCGGAGCAGGCCGACCGCGACCTCCCGCGGCGTGGCCGACTCGGGCAGGCGCGCCCCGCGTCGGCCGGCGATGAAGGTCATCGGAATGGCCGTGAAGAAGGCGAACTCGAAGGCCAGCAGGTTCAGCAGGGGCAGGAAACACAGCGTCGTGCCCCAGAGGAGCAGGCCCGCCGCGGCCCAGGGCCGTGGGCGTCGGGCGGGAATCAACGGGCCCATCCTTGGCGCGCATCGCCCGCTCGTGCGATGCTGTCGCCCATGTCGGGACTCCACCAGCGGCGGACGGCACGCGTGCCCATCGAGATCAAGGTCGAGTACAAACGCATCAACGCGTTCATCGCGGACTTCACCCGGGACATCAGCGGTGGCGGCCTGTTCGTTCGCACGGACACGCCCATGCCCGTCGGCAGCGAGGCCCTGTTCACGCTGGCGATCCCGCGCATGGAGAAGCCGGTGACGCTCAAGGGCATCGTGCGTCGGGTGGTGGCCAAGGGCGACCCGACGACGGAGGCCGGCATGGGCGTCGAGCTGCTCTTCGACGACGAGCAGGAGCGCGTGGCGCTGAAGCGGGTCGTGGACGCGCTCATGATCGAGCACCTCGGCGAGGCCCTGTACCGCCGCTTCGTCGAGACGCAGAAGCCGGCCGACGCGGGCTGAGGCCGACCCATCGCGCCGCCGGCGGGCTCACTCGCCGCGCGGGGCGTAGTAGCGGACCTTCGTGCCGGCGGCGATGCCGGCGCGCTTCGCCTCGCCCGAAGCGAGCTCGAGCACGTAGCGCGAGGGCGCGTTGACGCCGCGCGGCTCCAGGGTGCGGGGCGGAACCTCCGTCACCACGCCGGCGACGGTCCAGTCGTCCGTGATGAAGACCATGTCCAGCGGGATGAGCGTGTTCTTCATCCAGAACGCCTGCAGCCGCGTGGACTCCAGCAGGAAGAGCATGCCCCAGTCGCTGCGCATCGACGTCCGACACATGAGGCCGCGCTGCGTCTCGAAGGGGCTGCGCACGATTTCGACCTGCCAGCTCTTCTCGCCCGCCGAGGTCTCGAAGGCGACGCGCCCGGTGTGCGGGTTGACCGCGCCCGTCGTCGCCGGCGGCTCGATGCAGGCGCCGTCGTAGCAGCGATCGAGGCTGCCGCAGCCCTCCATCGAAGGACTCCACGGGCGCGTGCAGTCGTCGTCGGAGTCGCAGGTGGCGCTGCCCGGCTCGGACGCGGGGGCCGTCGGCGCGCCGGAGGCCGGCGCCGCGGACTGCTTCTTGGCCGGGGCGTCACAGGCGGCGCCGAGCACGGAGAGGCCGAACACGAGGGCGAGGGAGACGCGGGCGGTGGAGGGCGTGCTCATGGTTCTCCGAGGAGGCGCTGCAGGTACTCGGCGTTGACGTTGGTGAACCGCGCCGGCGGCGTGCCGTCGAGCTCGGCGCGCTCGGCCAGGGGGCGGGCGTCGCCCCGGTCCATCAGGTCGCCGGGCCAGTCGCCGGGATTGTGCACGCGACCCGGGACGGCGGATAGCCCCAAGGCGTGCCCCAGCTCGTGGGTCACGGTGCTGCCGATCAGGTTGCCGAGCACCCGCACCGCCTCGGCGTGGGCCGCGACGCGGGTCGAGTCCCCCGCGCTCCCGGTCTCCGCGGCCCGCCAGGGGTCTGCGTCCGGCGAGATCTCCGGCGAGAAGGGCGCGAAGATCGCGTCGAAGGCCGGCGAGGCCAGCGCGGCGGGCTCGGGTCGACCCGGCGACAGACGGAGAAACGAGCTGACGAAGATGCCCCCGAAGGCCGGCGCTCCGTTCTCGGCGCTCACGGCGTTGCGGCCGCCCAGGCGCTCGTCCAGCCGGCGATTGTCGGTGTCCTTGACGGCGGTGTTCTCCAGGCCGAGCAGGCCCTGCCCGTTGGGATCGCGCCCGCCGAGCTCGATGGTCGTGAACTCCAGCACGTCCGCGGGGGGCGACTCGGAGAATGTGACCCGCAGGCCCGCAAAGTCTCGCCGGCACACGGCCAGAATCCGGTCCCGGACCTCGAGCGAGGCGTCGGCGAGACCGAACAGCGCGAGGCCCTCCTCGAACCCCGGCGTGAAGTCGAGGACGACCGCCTGCCGCATGGGCGCCAGCGTCAGCGTGAGCGGCACGGGGGCGGTCTCGGCGTGCTCGCGACCCGCCCGGACCACCATGTGCACCTGCCCGTCGAAGCGGCCCGGCCGCTCGCCGGCCGCCAGGGTGCCGGTCTCACCGGCGGCTCGCGTGCGCAGCGACAGGCGCACGGCGTCCGGTCCGGGCACGTCCTCGGGCGCCCACCGCCACGCGGTCGGGCCGGAGAGCGTCTCCGGGGGACCGCCGTCCCGCGGGGTGAAGACGCCCTCGAGCACGAGCACGGTGGCCGTCTGCGCGCCCGCGTCCAGGGGCAGGGCGCCCAGGGCGGGCAGCCGCAGGACCTCGCCCCGCGAGAGCGTGAGCGGCGGCGGCGGCGGCAGCGCAACGGGGAGCTGCACCAGCGTCACGGCCGGCAACGCGGCGCTCTCGTACACCCGCCCGTCCGTCGTCGTCAGGCTGAGGCGGGCGGTGCCCTCGAAGGTGCCCGGCGCGAGCCCGAACACACCCGCCCCCAGGGCGAAGTCGCCCTCGCTCCGCTCACTCGACTCGACCCGGGGCAGCCGCGCGTCCGCCACGGGTCGCGGCGCGGCGGCGGGGTCGTCCGGGAGGAACGTGCCCGTCAAGAGGAGCGTCGACTGCCCCTCGCCGGCCCCGAGCAGGTCCTGCGCGCGTACGCGGACGTGGCCGCCCGGGGCGAGGGCGTCCGTCTCGACGGCGAGCAGCGCCGGCGCCGGCTGGGTCCGGATCTCGACCGCGAGCGGACGCTCGGCGCGGGTGGCCAGCGCGGGCTGGTCGCGGGGCACGACGTCGACCCGCAGCGTGCCGGTCAGCGCGGCGTCCGGCAGGTAAGGGGCGCCGAGCGCCGCGAGGACCTCGGGCGTCAGCGCGAGCACCAGCCGGTCCGGGCCGGCCTCCAGGGCGGGCCACTCGAACTGCAGCGGTCGCGCGCCCAGCCGGCCTGCGAAGGTCACGCGTGTGTCACCGGCGGAGCCCGTGAGGAAACCCGTGCCCCGGACTTCGACGCGGCCGCCCGGGACCAAGAGCGCCGGGGCGTCGACGCTGGCCGCCGGCGGGGGGGGCGGTGCGGCGCCCTCGCGGGGGGGCGCCGAGGTGCAGGCCATCAGGGCCAGGGCCGCCAGCCGGCGGGCGCTCACGGCCCGGAGGGGTCGTGGTGGCCGACGCGCGCGAGCTGCTCGTTGGCGCGGCGCAGGCGGCGGGAGATCTCGCGGGCGATGTTCAACACGATGATCGTGTAGGTCTGCATGTTGAACTGGTAGACGCGGATCAGGTCGTCGAAGCCGATGACCATGAGGCGCACGGGGCTGAGCGTGCGCACCGAGGCCGAGCGCGGCTGGATGTCGATGAGCGCCATCTCACCGAAGCAGTCGCCCTTGTTCAGCGTGCGCAGGACCTGCTCGGCGCCGGTCGTCGGGTCCGTCGAGAAGATCTCCACGCTGCCCTCGAGCAGCACGAACATCTCCTTGGCCAGATCCCCCTCGCGCAGGATGACCTCGCCGGTGCCGTGCGCGTGGACCTCGGTGTAGCTCCACAGGCGCTCGAGCTCGGTGTCCTCGAGCCCGCCGAAGATGGGCACCGTGCGGAGAAAGGCCGCGTCGAGCGGAGGATGAAGTGTCTCCACCGGGCCCCCGTTCAGTGGCGGTTGGACTGCCGACAGTAGGGCACGGGCGCGGCCGTGTCCTCCGTGCAGGTGTAGCCCTCGCGGCAGTCCTCGTTCGACTCGCACAGCGCCATGCAGTAGGTCAGGTCGTTGGCGAACCGCGCGCACACCGAGTTGGCCGGGCACGAGTTCGGGCCGCAGGGCGACACGGTGCAGTAGCCCGCGTGCGAGGCCCGGTCGCAGAGGCGGCCCTCGCCGCACTCGGCGTCGGAGGTGCACTCGTCGCCCACCTCGGTGGAGCAGGCGGCGCCGGCCAGCAGCAGGGCCAGGGCGGCGCCGAGGCGCAGAACCAGTGCGAGGGGGACACGTCGGGAGCGCATGGGGAGCGGTTGATATCAGAAGGTGCCGGGCGCGGCAACGCCGAACGCCGCAGCCGCCCGTGGCCGTTGACCGCGTTCGAGGCGCCGCCTAGTGTCGCGGGCCATGCAGAACACTCAAGAACCGAAGGTCGGCGCCCCCGCCGAAGACGAGGAGACGCGCCGCGCGCGCGACTGGCTCGAGAACGTCTACCAGGGCGACCAGATGGCGCAGCTCACCGTGCGGGCCGTCATCACGGGCGCGGTCCTGGGCGGCATCATGGCCGTTTCCAACCTCTACGTGGGCATGAAGACGGGCTGGGGCCTGGGCGTGACCATCACGGCCTGCGTGCTGGCCTTCGCGCTCTTCTCCAGTCTGCAGACCCTCTTCCCGGCCCTGGCCCGCAACCACTTCACCATCCTCGAGAACAACATGATGTCGTCGACGGCCTCGGCCGCCGGCTACATGTCCAGCTCCATCTTCGTCAGCGCCGTCCCCGCGCTGTATCTGGCCACGGGCAAGTCCATCGGCTGGTTCGAGCTGAGCCTCTGGGCGGGCGCCGTGTCGTTCCTGGGTGTGTTCATGGCCATCCCCATGAAACGCCAGCAGATCAACATCGATCAGCTCCCGTTCCCCAGCGGCATCGCCACCGCGGAGACGCTGAAGGCCATGCACAGCGCCGGGGACGAGGCCAAGCGCAAGGCCATGAGCCTGGCCGGGGCCGGCGGTGTGGGCGGCCTGCTCGCGCTCTTGAAAGACGGCTTGCACAAGATCCCCGAGAACTTCATCCCGGCCTCGACCATCAACGGCGTGAAGTTCTCGCAGCTCACCATCGGCTTCGAGTTCTCGTCGATCATGATCGCCGCAGGCGCCATCATGGGCATGCGCGCGGCCGTCTCGCTGCTCCTCGCCGGCATCGCCTGTTACGGCATCCTCGGGCCCTACGTGATCAACGAGGGCTGGTGCGACCCCAACCGCTTCCGGCAGACGTGGGCCCTGTGGCCCGGCGTGGGCCTGCTGGTGACCTCGGGCCTGACGGTGTTCTTCCTGCGCTGGCGCACCATCGCGCGGGCCTTCGCCGGCATGGGCAAGATGTTCGGCGGCGGTCGTGAAGACGCGGTCGTCGACCCGGTGGCCCACCTCGAGGCGCCCCAGAGCTGGTTCCTCTGGGGCACGGCCGTCTCCGGCGGCCTGTGTGTGGCCATCGGCGCCATCTACTTCGAGATCCCCTGGTGGACGGGGGTCATCGCCGTGATCCTCACCTTCTTCCTGGCGCTCGTCGCGTCCCGCGCCACGGGTGAGACGGACATCACGCCCACGGGCGCCATGGGCAAGATCACGCAGCTCGTCTTCGGTCTGCTGGTCCCGAAGAACATCACGACGAACCTGATGTCGGCCTCGTTGACGGGCGGCGCGGCCATCCACTCCGCCGACCTGCTCACGGACCTGAAGTGCGGCTACATCCTGGGCGCCAACCCGCGCAAGCAGCTGATCGCCCAGCTCTTCGGCGTGATGGCGGGCACGCTGTTCGTGGTGCCGGCCTACACGATGCTCATCAAACCCGAGGAGATCGGCAGCGACAAGTGGCCGGCCCCGGCGGCGCAGATCTGGGCCGGCGTGGCCAAGGTGCTCTCCGAGGGCCTCGAGCACATGCCGCAGGGCGCGGTCACCGGCGCGCTGGTCGGTGGGCTGATCGGCATCGTCCTGGCGCTGCTCGAGGAGTACGTGCCCAAGCAGTACAAGAAGTACACGCCGTCCTCGACGGGCATCGGCATCGCCTTCGTCGTGCCGTTCTTCAACAGCTTCTCGATGGTCCTCGGCGCCCTGCTCGTGTGGCTGTGGGGCCGGTCGAACGAGAAGGCCGCCGAGAGCTATGCGGTGCCCATCGCCTCCGGCCTCATCGCCGGTGAGTCGCTGATCGCCGTCGGCATCGCGGCGGTGACCGGCGGCGGCTGAGGCCGCCCGCCCGTCAGTCGACCAGCGTGGCGAGCAGGCCCATGATGCCCAGCGTCAGGGCCGCCAGGGAGTCGCCGGCGATCAGGCCGCCGCCGGCGAGGGCCGTCGTGCTCATGTCCTCGGGCAGCGCCTCGGTGCTGGCCGCGCCGCTGGCCGTTGCGCTGGCCTTCGACCACTCCGCGATGGTCTGCGAGACGGACGTGATCACGCCGCCGAGCGCGAACCAGAGCGTGGTGGGGAAGTTCACGAAGCCGCCGAAGCTCGACGCGTAGGGGCTGGGGAGGATCACGGCGTCGAAAAGGAAGTCGATCCTGCGCCCGTCGGGGCTGCGCTGGACGAAGGCCTTGTAGCCCGCGCTGCCCTTGATGCGCTTGCGGAGGAGCTCGATCACCAGGCCGAGGCCGATGCCCAGGCCCAGGGCCTTGCCGAAGACCGGGTTGGGTTTGGTCAGGCCCTGCAGGGCGCCCACGAACTTGTATGTCATGGCGCTCTGCCACTTGTCCGCGCCCTCAACGGCGCCGCTGTACTGGTCGAGCTTGAGCACCGGGAAGGCGTTCATGAACAGCTTGGCCAGCACCACGCACATCACGGCGCCCATGAATACGCCGATGACCTGGTAGCGGAACTGGATGATGCGGTTGGTGCCCAGGCGCCAGCCCGTGGAGCGGTCCTGCTGCATGTCCACGCCGATGCTGCACGAGATGAGCAGGATCGCTGCGCACATCAGGCCCACGCCGGGGTTGTTCAGGCCGAAGCTGGCCATGATGAAAACGGCGATCACGAAGGCGCTGGAGATCGGGTTGCTGTCCGAGATGCCCTGGCTGATGCCGTTGATCATCAGGAACAGGAACACCAGCGCGATGGCCAGGACGATGTACCCGGCGGGCAGGTCGAGCAGCGTGACGCCCGAGACGACGATGGCCACGGCCCAGAAGCCGATCCAGAGCATCAGTCGGTTCATGTTGGTGCGCTTCCAGTCCTCGGCCGGGGGGGCGGTCTGGCCGCGCTTCTCCTTGAACGTGGCGAACGCCTGGAAGCCGATCAGCGTGAGGTCGACCAGCGCGGCGCCCAGGATCGTGCCCAGGGCGATCACGAAGCCGATCTTGCGGAAGGGCGCGTCCGCGCTCAGCCAGCCGATGTCGCGCAGCCAGGGCGTCAGCACGCTGCCCAGGTAACCCACCACCGCGCCGGGGATGGCGATGCGCGCGCTGACCACCATGCCGGCGCCCAGCGTGGAGGTGGAGAACTCGCTGCTGGCGAGCTTCTCCAGGTGGGGCATCAGGCCCGGGGCGCCGAGGAACGCGACGAGCTTGTCCGGCATGCCCACGGCGAGGCCGCCCAGGTAGCCGATGACCGTGCCGCCGCCCAGCTTGCCGATGGAGGCCTTGAGCAGCTTCACGTCCGTCAGGGCGCGCAGGATGTTCGCCACGGCCAGGCCCGAGGGGAACGTGAGCTGCATCTTGTCGACCAGGATGGGCGTGTAGAGCATGCCCACGCCCACGCCGAACATGCCGATGGAGCCGAAGTACACGACCATCGCCCAGGCGGGCGGCTCGGGCAGACCGAGCCACGACATGGCCTGGATGAGGACGGCCATGCCGGCCATCGACGCCACGCTGGCGGCCATGGTCTGCATGTAGTTGGCGCCGTGTTTGCCGTCGGCGCCGTAGCCCAGCGTCACGGCGCTGCCCAGGATGCCGGCCAGCACCTGTCCGCCGATGAAGAAGCCGAGCGAGAAGTTCATGTAGGCGGCGGTGATGCCGCCCAGGGGCCCCAGGACGAAGATGGCCACCACGGCGAGGAGCACGTAATAGCCCGGCGTGTTGATGGCCGGCAGGATGCCGAAGGGGCGGCCGGCCGGGGCCGGGGAGTTCGGGTCGGGCGGTGTCTGCATGGCGCGGGACACTACCACGCCGAAAATCGTCGCGCGCCCTACTCCGGACGGATTTCCGACTCGTCCACGTAGGGGATCGGATCGTCCTGGCGCTCGCGCCGGAAGTCCTGGACCTCGCGCTCCATCGGCTCGAGCAGCTCGCGCTGGGCCTTGCGGGCGTCCTTGTTGAGCCGACGCATCTCGTCCACGCGCCACCAGGCGAGGTCGATCTGGCGGAAGTGGGCGTCGGCGGCGTAGTCGTCCAGCCGTTGCCGCGCACCGACGGCCATGGCCATGCCCAAACGGCGCGCCAGGGCGGTCTGGTCCCCCAGGCGCCGCTCCAGCGTGTCCAGGTTGGGGACCTCCTCGGCCAGGACCTCACGGATCCGCACCCGCCACCGGCCTTCAGCTTCGTCGAGCGAGGTCGAGAAGCGCGCCAGGCGCTCGCCCAGCCGGTTCGCCGACTCGAGCATCGCCGCGACCCGCTCCGGGGCGGGGAGGGGCCCCGGCGGTGTACCCCCCAGGCGCGCCCGGAAGGCCTCCAGCCGCAGGCCGAGGCGCGTGTGGACGGCCTTGCCTGCGCGCACGCCGGGCAGCAGGTCCGTCGTGCCGGAGACGGTCCGCAGCAGCGTGACGATCTCCCGGGCTTCCAGCAGGGCCTCCTCCTGCTCGACGATGTCGGCCTCGATGCCGCGGGCGACCGACGTCGTCGCGGCGTCCGTCCAGGCCAGGACGGCCTCGGGGAAGACCCGCGTATCGCGCGACAGGTCGGCCTCGAGCTCGTCGCGGCGGCGGTCCAGGGCGGTCTCGAGCTGGCGGTAGTTGGCCTCGGAGCCCTCGTAGTCCGCGGACAGGGCCAGCAGGTGGGCCTTCCAGATGGACAGCTCGGCGGCGGTGCGGTCCTCGCCGCGGCCGGCCAGGAGCTGGTCGATCAGCCGCGCGCCCCGGGCGTACTCCCCGCGGCGGTACAGGGCCCAGATCAGCTCCTGCGTGGCCGCGGCGTGGTCCGGGCTGCCCGGGGGGACGGCGCGATAGCGGGCGATGGCCGCCTCCGGCCGGTTCGTCGACGCGTCGAGCCGCGCCAGGGCCAGGTTGATGACCTGCCCCATCCGCGCGTGCCCTTGCAGCGCCTCGTCCAGGACCGACTCGGGGTCGACGGGGGCGACCTCCTCGACGGCCAGCTCGGGGCCGCCGCCGGGCTCCACGTCCCACCAGTCGGGCGGGTCCTCGGCGCGGGCCGCCTCGGCCTCGACGACGGCCTTCGGGCGGCTCGCGGTCCAGGCCTCGAGGGCGGTCTCGAAGGTCACGCGGGCGTCCTTGAGCTCGTCGCGCGAGACCTGGATGACCCCCTGGAAGTACAGCGCGTGCAGCGCATAGGGGTCGCCCTGCGCGATGGCGGCGAACAGCGCGTCCGCCTCGGCCAGCGCGCCGCCGCGGAAGAGCGCCTTGGCGTACCGGTAGCGGACCTCGCGGTCTTCGGGCTCCAGGGGCGTGTCCGGGCGCCCGCTCTGGTAGCGCTGCCAGGCGTTGCGCATGGCCTCGAGGGGCTCGCTCGGGCCCGCGAGCGTGAGATACCGCGAGAGCGTGTGGCGGTACGCGGTGGGCAGGGCCGGCTGAACGAGCGCGCGGCGCAGCTCGGCGGTGGCGGCGGCGCGAAACCCGAGCTGCCACATCGCCTCGCCCAGCCACGTCAGGGCTTCACCGTACCCGGGGCTGCGCTGGAAGTCCGGGCGCGCCGTCAGCTCCAGCAGGCGCGCGATCGCCAGGGGATAGTCCTCCTCGAAGAAGGCCACCTGCGCGCGGCTGAGCATCTCCAGCGCCGAGTCGGCGCGCAGAGCGACCTTGTCGTCGAAGAGCGCGCGGGCGTCGGCCAGCTCGCGGCTCATGCCGGCCAGATCCTCCTCGAGCGCGGCCCCCGGGTCGACCGGGGTGCCCTCGGCGGCCAGAGGGGCCGGTGGCGTCGCGGCCCGCGCCGGGGTGAACGCGCAGGACGACAGCGCGCAGGCCGCTGCCACCCAGGTCGTCACGGCGCGACGGCGCCAGCCCCGATACCTCGAATCCACGATGCGCGACCTTCGCCGACCGACCGGAAGAGATTCGACAATACGGACCACGCGGGGGGATTGCATATTTCCCTTACTTGCGGCTTTTTCACCGGGCATCGCGGCCGCCCGCAGACCCGCCTGGGACGCCATCGCGCGACCATCCGGCGAATCGACGCGACCCGACGCGACCCGTTGACCCGTGCCCCCGGAATCGAGCGAGAAGTCGACATGCAGGGATTGCAGAGAGTGACGACGCGGAAGTCGAGCGCCTTGTCGGCCCTGCTGGCCGTGGTGACCCTGGGCACCGGCGCCTGTGGCGGCCCCGGCGCCACCCAGGCGCCTGCGACCGCCCCGGTGAAGAACGCCCCCGCCGCGGCCCCGTGGACGTGGACGTTCGCCTCGGACCTCGAGCGCATCTCGCGCCTGTTCGTCGCCGGCCGCGAGGTCTGGGGCGTCACGCAGGTCGGCCTGATCCACTGGGACCGCCAGTCCGGCGAGGCCCGGGCCGAGGGCAACAACGGGCCCGGCGCCGAGGTCACCGCCATCGCCGTGGGCAGCGACGGCGTGGTCTACGCGGGCCTGCCCTCGGGCATCGCGTGGCGCAGGTTGGACGGCACCTGGGACCGCACCTCGGCCGGCCCGCTGTCCGGCGGTGTCACCGCGCTGGCACCCCGCGCGCAGGGCGGCGTGTGGGTCGGCCTCGCGAGCGGTCTGGCCCACTTCGCCGACGGCCGCCTGCACCTCGTCAACGAGCGCCACCGCGTCCGCGGCTTCTCCACCGGCTCCGACGGCACGGTCTGGGCCGCGACGGACGGCTTCGGCGTCGTCCGCCTCGGCGCCGAGCTGACCGAGTTCACCAGCGCCCAGGGGGTCTGTGGCAACCAGATCCGCTCGGTCTTCGTGGGCCCCGGCGGCCAGATCGGCGTGACCTGCCTCGAGACGCTGAATCGCGCGCGGTTCTCGCTCGGCCGCGACGGCGCGTTCACCACGTGGGAGGTCCGCGACCTGCCCAACCCCATCGAGCGCGTCGAGCCCTTGGGCGATCGCCTCCTGCTGCGCACCGTCGGCGCCGACTTCCGCCTCGAGGTGGACACGCGCATGGCGGCGAAGGACCAGGGGAAGCCGAAGGCCGGCGCCGGGACCCCGGGCCTGCGCGCGACGCCCCTCGCCAGCGTCGAGATCGCCGAGCCGCCGCCGCCCGTCGTCGCAGCGCCGCCCGCCCCCGAGTCGGCGCCGGCCTCCGGCCCGCCCGCGCCCGTCTCCGGAGCGACCGCCCCGGCGTCCGGACCGGCCGCCCCGGCGTCCCACGGCAGCGTCGCCGACGAGCTCTCTCGCCTGGCCAACGGCTCGCCCTCGACGCCTTCGCCGAACGTGAAGCTGCCGCCCCCCGTGGAGATGCCCAAGCCCATCGCCGCCGCGGCGCCGCCACCGGTGGACGACATGCCGCTGCCCGTCTCGCGCGCGGCCCGTCGGGACATGGCCGGCGGCGTCACCGACTTCCGCCTGCGCGATTACCCCGTCGGCGTGCCGAACGACGCCGAGGTCACGGCCACCCTGACCACGGCGGACGGCACGCATTGGTACGCCCTGGCCTTCCGCGGCATCGTGGCGATCCAGGACGCCCAACGGAGGCGTTACAGCTCGCAGACCCTGGTGCCCGTGGGCGAGGGGGCCGACCTGGCCGCGGACCGCCGCGGCAAGGTCATCATGACCGATGGGCTGCACCGCCTGCTGCGCTGGCAGGAGAACACGTGGAACCCCTGGGTCGTCGACCCGGACCGCAGCGTGCTCGTGCTCGGGGCGGCCTTCGACGAGTTCGGCCAGGTCTGGTGCCTCGGCTGGAAGTCCGGCGAGTCGAAGTTCCGCGTCTACAAGTCCACGGACGGCGCCTCGTTCGCGGTCATCGGGCAGGTGGACGTCCCCAAGCTGGACGGCCCGCCCCGCACCGGCCGCCTGGCCATCGACCACGACGGAACCGTGCTCTTCCCGCTCTTCTGGCTCGACAAGGCGGGCAAGACGCGCGCCGCCGGCCTCGGGCGCATCGGCCCCGCCATGGAGCGGGTCGAGGTCTGGGGCCCGGACTCGGGCATGGACGACGCCAAACCCGGCGAAATCCGCCTGCCGGACGCCTGGGTGGGCGCGCTGGCGACCGCGCCGGCGGGCAAGACGCTGTTTCTCGGCACGAACGCCGGCCTGGCCCGCATCGCCGGCGAGCAGATCCGCACCTTCAATGAGAACGACTTCCTGGCCAGCGAGGTCATCCTCGCGGTCGAGGTCGACGGTGAGGGCCGCCTCTGGGCCGGCACCATGGAAGGCCTGGGCTACCTCGCCGCGGACGAGTGGCACGGCATCAAGGGGCGCGACGGCGGCCTCAAGGACCGCGTCCTGGCGCTCCGGGCGGATCTGGGGGGTCGCATGTGGGTCGGCACGGACGCGGGGCTCTACCTGGGCCAGAGCGATCGCTTCGCCCGCGTGAATCAGGAGAACGGCGGCTTCGAGGTCCCGGGCCCGGTGCGGGACATCGAGCTCGACGGGAACGGCGGGGTGTGGGTCATCACCGGCCAGGGCATTCTGCACGCGACGCCGACGGGCAAGCGTTGACGCAGCCGACCATCGCGCCCGGCGAGCGCCTCGCGGGGCGGTATCGCGTGGAGAGCGTGCTGGGCACGGGCGGCATGGGCTGTGTGTATCGGGCCCTGGACGAGTCGCTCGGCCGCCCCGTGGCGCTCAAGGTCATGCACGCGGCGATGGCGGCCCACGCCGGGCGTTTCGAGCGCGAGGCCCGCGCGGGCGCGGCCATCGGCCACCCCGCCGCCGTGCGGGTGCTCGCGTTCGGCATCCTCGAGGACGCCCGGCCCTACCTGGCGCTGGAGTTCGTCGAGGGCGAGAGCCTGTCCGCCCTCCTGCGCCGCGAGGGGCCGATGGGCGCCGTGCGCGCCGTGGCCCTGATGCGACCCATCGCCGGGGTGCTGGCCGAGGCCCATGCGCGCGGTGTGGTCCACCGCGATCTGAAGCCCGAGAACCTGCTCTGGACGCGCTCCCCGGGCATGCCCGAGGCCCTGCGGCTGCTGGACTTCGGCATCGCCGGGCTGGAGGCCGCCGAGGGCGAGGCCCCCGTGGAGAAGCTCACGGTCACGGGGCAGGTCTTCGGCACGCCGGAGTACATGGCCCCCGAACAGGCGATGGGGAAGAAGACCAGCCCGGCCACGGACGTCTGGGCCTTCGGCGCGGTGCTGGCGGCGATGCTCAACGGGCGCTCGCCGTTCCACGGGGCGCACGTGCCGGAGATCCTGTTCCGCGTGGTGAACGCGGCGCCCGAGGCCCTGCCGTCCGAGGCGCCGGGCGCGCTCGCGGAGCTGGTCGCGGCGTGTCTGCAGAAGTCGCCCGCCGACCGGCCGCCGAACGGCGAGGCCCTGCTGGCGCGCCTGGAGGCGTTGCCGGTGCTCGAAGCCGCCCGGTCGCCGACGCTCGCGCCGCCCTCCGCCGGGGTCGTCCCGACCGCGCCCGAACGCCTCGGCGCCGCCACGCGCCCGCCCGGCCTGCGGCGACCCATCCTCTTCGCCGTGGGGGGGGCGCTGGGCGGGGCCGCGCTCGTCGCCGCCG